>JAFSWN010000224.1 GCA_017450185.1 Clostridia bacterium
ACGTAGGCTCCTGAGCTTTGCTACTCCGCTTCCTCCCCCCTTGACATTGCTGTCAACGGCTTGCGGTTCACTACACTTGGCGGTAAATACCCGTGACGGGACTCTCACCCGCAAGATTTGTGCCATGCCCGACACACATAAAACAGCGTCCCTCCGATTTTTCGGTGGGACGCTGTTCTGTTTGCTTTTTTACTCTTATTTTATTGTTGCGCTCATGTTTTTAAGGATGACGAGGATTATGTCGAACCACATCCTGAACCAGTCGTAAAGCCCGAGCTTTTTAAGAAGGTTCACCGAAAAGTCCGGCATGAGCTCCGAGATTGGAGCGGCGTGATCGGCGTCGTCGTAGGGTGAAGAAGCGCTGTAGGCCGCGTTTTCGCCGTTACTGAGCGTGTATCTGAACGTTCTGAAGTTATAGGGGGTAACGCTGTCGACCATTTTATATGTAACGGTGACCGAAACCATGTGGCCGCCCACTTCCGGTATGTCGCCCGCAAGCTTAAACACCGCGCTCTCTCCGGGCGCGAGGGTAACGCCGTAGTCGCCTTCGAAAGCAGCGTCAAGCCCCAAAGCGTAAACCGAGAGTATTTTCACGTCTTTGTTTTCCGAAACGTTCGTAACGGTGTACTCCGCGCTTTCACCGTTTATATAGCCGCCGACAGTATTATCAAACTCGCCGTATACGGCGTACGCCGTGTTTTCGCTGTATCTGAACTGCGGGAAAGCGGGATCGGAATAGACGTCCTCGATTTCGTCGGTGAGAAGCAGCTTAATAGCGAGCGCCTCGGCGTAGTCTTCGTTGAAGGTCATGCCGTGGAACATCCCCTCTATAAACCATGTGTTTTCGGGAAGATAGCAAGAAGAAGCGTCTATTTCCATAGATGGGGAAAGATGGTTGTGCGAAACGTTTTTGCAAACGGCGCCGGCGCACTTGTAACCGTCGGCAAAGCGCTTGCCGTATGGCGCGCACACCGCTCCGGTGGCTCCTGCGGTGGCTATAATGGCGTCCGAATTGCGCATTGAGCCGGTGATGGTCTGGTGCCCGGTGCCGGCAACTATGTTCACGTTTATTCCCGTTTCTCTGCAGTGCCTCAGAGCCTCGCCGAAGCGGGTCATATAGTTTTCGTGGAAGGAGGTCGTTTTGGCGATAAGCCCCGCGCACTCGTCTTTATCAATAAAATCAAAGCACTCTTTATAGCAGTCGTAGGGAAGGAAATCCCAAAGGCTCTCCCAAAGCCCGGCAATATGGCGAAGATACGGCATCATGTTGGCGACGATATCGTCCACAAAGCCGAGAGGCTGGCTTTTGAGCAGCCATTCGAAGTCCTCGTCCATATACAGTGCGTTTTCAATGAACCTTAAAAGCTCCTCTTCGTTAAAAAGAGTCTGTTCGCTCAAAATGTCGTAGGCAACGTACGAGCCGCCTATTGCCGGAACGGTGAGCACCGCGTTGTCAACGTCGCCCTTATCGCCGTAAACGCTCAGGTAAGTTGCCGTGACCTGTCCGCCGTGGCTCACGGCGTAGAGGTTTACCTTGTTTTTTCCGGTATAGGCCTTAACGTCCTGAATAAATTTGTCGAGCTTTTCGGCGTTGTGAAGCGCGCCGTATCTGAAATCAACAAAAAAGTTGTATATGTTTGTTTCGGGCACGTAGTTGTCTATGGTACGCCCGATCTCTTTTTCGCTGTAAAGGTCCTCGTCGTAAACCTCGCGCACTCTGTCAAAGCGGCAGTTTTCAACGTAGTTCGGCAGGCACGAAACGTTGTATACGCTCTCGCCGTTTCCGTCAAAGGCCAGCTTGCCGAGCATATCCTCGGCCGCCTTGCCCAGAGTTTTGCCGATGAGCTTCGCGCTGCCCAAGGTGAGCGCCGCCGCGCCTGTTATAATGCCGGGAAACTTTTCTTTGACCTGCTCTAAAAGCCTGTCGGTAAAAATATTCCAGCCCCAGACCTGCTCGCCGAGGGAGCCGTCTTCGTTATACTCAAAAAGCGCCGAGGCTCCGTAGCCGGGAACTATTATAACGGGATAATCTGAATATCTTTGTTCGGCGGCGAGCGCAAAAGAGGAGCAAACGCCGAAAAGCATGCAGACTGTTAAAATAACGCTTATCAGTTTTTTCATGGTTTTATCCTTTCTTCGAAACGTTATCCTGCCAGTGGATCATGCCGTAGGCCTTTTTAACTGCGTAGTATGAAGGCTTGGGGTTGCCCTTTTGGTCAACAAGCCCCCAGCGCGTTTCTGTGGGGCAGTCGCTCTGGCCGCAAATATAGCACTTGTCGGAATCGCTGTAGCAGTATATTATCGCGCCGCACACAAACGGGAGCGAATACAGATGCGGCAGGATATAGCTGAAAAACTTCGCCTGTCCTTCGGGGGTGTGGTCGTAGCCGGGGATCTTTGTCTGGGGCGGCAGTTCGCAGTATAAATGGTTTTTGAGGTCGCTGTTAAAAATAAGATCGGCGTAGCGGCTCTCGTCGCCGGAGGCAAGGTATTTTATGTGGTCGCCGAAGTGTTTGGGTATAGCTTCGGTAAAAGCGGCGATATTGTTTATAGCGTCCTTTTCGCTTTTCGCGCCGTATTTTAAGAGCAGCTCTTTTTTCTGCTTGGCGGTTTTGGGATGTCCCGCTCCGATGTATCCGAACTCCTGAAGCAGCACGGGCTTGCCGGTCATGGCCCAGAGATATCTTATCATCGCGTCAAACATCCACATAAATCCGCCGTAGCCGTAGAAGCAGCCGATATATATGTCGATACCGATATAATCGATATAGTCCTTATACGGCAGCAGCCCCGCGTGGAGGTCCGCCTGGGGCCCGGCGGAGTTGTAGCCGATGCGTACGTCGCCCTTGAGCGGATACATCTCTTTAAGGTGAAGTGCAATGAATTCAACCGCGTCGTCCATGGTAAAGGGGATGGTAAAGCGCGGTATGCCCATCTCGTTTGTTATCTGCAGCGCGCCCACATACCCCTGCATGTCGGTTATGATGAACCTTGCTATCTCGCGGGCTTTTTCTTTGCCTTCGGACGTTCTCGTGTCGGCCCCGTAATCGATATAATCCTGAGGATATGGAGTGACCGCCATAACGTTTATCCCGTTTTCGGAAAAGCGGGCGCACTTCTTTTTGAAATCGGTATAGTTTTTCCTCAGCTCTCCGTTTTTTTCAAACGGGAAGGGGATGTCGATGCGCACCCAGTTTATGCCTGCTTCTTTTATCTGGCTTATGTTGTCGTTCGGGTGGCACACTCCGCAAATAAAGCCCTTTTCTCTGGCGGCTTTTGTGTCGGCATTGCTCTTTTTTATAAAAAAGGATTTCGCGAGGTTTGAGGGCAGGTATTTTACCCCGTATTTTATCTGATCAAGTATGAATTGCTCCATTAATTTTACCCCCATCATACGATTTGTATTATTTTAACATATTAAAAGTGTGATTTCAACCGGAATATATAAAAATATCCGATAAAAAAAGCCGGAAAAGCTCCGGCTTAAAAGATATGCGCTTTCGGTTGTCAGTCCGCGAAAAGGGGAGTAGAAAGATATCTGTCTCCGGTGTCGGGAAGCAGGACTACAATGTTCTTGCCCTCGTTTTCGGGGCGTTTGGCGAGCTCAATGGCTGCATGGACGGCAGCTCCGGAGGATATTCCCACAAGCACGCCCTCTTTTTTGCCCACAAGCTTGCCCGCGGCAAAGGCGTTTTCGTTTGAAACGGGGATGATTTCGTCGTAGACCTTGGTGTTGAGCACGTCCGGCACAAAGCCCGCGCCTATGCCCTGGATCTTGTGCGGCCCGGCTTTTCCCTCGGAGAGCACGGGGGAGTCCGCGGGCTCTACCGCCACAACCTTGATATCGGGATTTTGCTCTTTTAGGTATTCGCCAACACCGGTTATCGTTCCGCCGGTGCCGACGCCCGCAACAAATATATCCACCTTGCCGTCGGCGTCTTTATATATCTCGGGGCCTGTTGTGGCCTTGTGTACGGCGGGATTTGCGGGGTTCACAAACTGGCCGGGGATAAACGAGTTTTCAATTTCTGCGGCAAGCTCCTCCGCCTTCGCGATGGCGCCCTTCATGCCCTTCGCTCCGTCGGTGAGCTCGAGCTCCGCGCCGTAGGCCTTCATAAGCTGGCGGCGCTCAACCGACATGGTTTCGGGCATAACGATAATAATGCGGTAGCCTCTCGCCGCAGCCACGGCGGCAAGGCCTATGCCTGTGTTGCCCGACGTCGGTTCGATTATCACCGCGCCGGGCTTCAAAAGCCCCATTTCTTCGGCGTCGTCTATCATCGCCTTTGCTATCCTGTCTTTAACGGAACCGGCGGGATTGAAGTATTCAAGTTTTGCGATTATTTTTGCTTTCAGTCCGAGCTCCTTTTCAATGTTACTTAGCTCAAGAAGGGGAGTGTTGCCAATAAGCTGATCGGCGGAAGTGCGGATATTTGACATGAGATTTTCTCCTTTGATATTTGTTCTACCCACTAACACGGTGGGTAAGTTGGTTATATAATATCACAGCATTCCGTGTTTGTCAAGAGGAAAATCGATTTTTTTGCTTAACCGTAAAAAAGTGTTGCGTTTTGCGCGTTGTGTTTTGGCAACGCACCGGCAGCGCCGCGTTCTCACCTGCCGGTTCGGTCGGCGATCTTCTTCCTGACAAAAATCTATCCCGGTAGCGCCGCGCCCCTGCGCGGTATAGGAATATAGATTTAAATTATTTGTTTTCATCAATTGCCGGGCATAAACATATAAACGCCGGTTTCTATACCGCGCAGGGGCGCGGCGCTACCGGTGCGTTTCTTTGGTTTTATATAATTTTATCCATTTCATCTTTTTTCTTTTATAATTCGCTGCGCAACAAAAAAACCGGTCGACGACCGGTCACAAAATTTAGTATTATTATTTAAGCGGCTTTAATATTTTTATCTTTTTGCCCATCGAGTATTTAAGTGTTTTTTCCTCATCGGTAAGGTGGAAGGTGGCCTGGTTGCCGTCGTTGTCAAGGTCGTGCTTTGGAAGCTTGTCAACAAATTCAATGGTCATCTCGTCGGCTGAAAAACATGTGCAGTATTTTGTGTATTTTTTAAGATCGAGCGAATCGGTAAGGTAGTGCGGCAACATCTGCGCAATCAAAGCAGGGGAGAGCTTGCGAAGAAACAGGACCTCAAACTTGCCGTCGTTCATGTCGGCGTTAGGATAGAGCGTTATGCCGCCCATGCCCTTAGACGTTGTTATTAGCGCAAGGCACGTGGTCACTTCGTTTGTTTCTCCGTTGGCGGTATACTTAAGGCGTATCCATTCGGGTTTTTTTGTGAGTATCGGCACGGCGGATACCACGTACGCCGCGTGGCCGAGCTTCTTTTTCAGGTCCACGTTCACAAGGTAGGGAACAGGCGCGACGTAGCCGAAGGATGAAACGTAGCACACGGGCTCGCCGTTTACAATAATTGAATCCATTTCGGTTTCTACGCCCTCGCCCGCAAGCTTGTCAATGGATTTGATAGCGTCTTTTCTGTATAGATTCAGATTGTTTGCCATATCGTTTGTGGTGCCAACCGAAACGTGGCTGTAAACGCTGTGCTGCTCGATAGAGTTAAAAGCGGTAACAGCTTCGTTAACGGTGCCGTCGCCGCCCAAAGTGAAAAGATAGTCCGAAACGGGATCGAGCTCTTTTATAAGGGGGATAACGTGGCCCGAATACTCGCTTTTGACCGCTTTATATAACGTCAGCCCTTTTTCCTCGAACCTTTTAACGAAATGCTCGAGCGCGGCGTCGGTGAATTTTGAAGCTATCGGATTATATATTATGCTGAAATTCATAATTATCTCCTGTTTAAACATAATTATACAAAATTATAATACCAAAATCAGTGAAAAAACGCGTCTCAATGTAACTTTTGGACCCGAAAATGTAATTTTTGGAATAATCAAAACTGCCGCCAAACAAGAAAGCGTCTGCGACGCAGGATGCCGCTTTCGATTACGCCATCGCCGTCGCCCGTCAGGGCGAAATCGGCGGGCGTTATAATCTTTTTTTTGATAGGAAACGAGCAGTTTTCTATCAAACAAAAAAACCGTGCGCCGGTTTGGCGCACGGTCCGAAAAAATATACGGAATTATTTCTCGTATGAGGCAATGTTTTCAAGCTTAACTGCAACACGAAGAATTATTCTCGCGTCGGAAGCCGTAACGTTTCCGTCATTGTCCACGTCGCAGGCGAGGAATTCGGCCGAGCCGGCTTTGAAGTTTTCAAGCTTAACAGCCTGTCTCAGAGCAAGTCTCGCGTCGGAAGCGGTAACAGAACCGTCCTTATCCACGTCGCCGAGCTTGTAGCTGGGGCCGCTGGGCAGCTTGGCTATCGTTTCGGTCTTTGTGGCGCCGCAAACCTTGCACTTAAAGGTCTTTATTCCGGTTGCTGTGGTGGTGGGAGCCTTTGTAACGGTGCCGTTATCCCAGGTGTGCTTGCCGGTGGCTGGCTGTGAGGAAAGTTCAAGAGTCTGCTCATAACCGCAAACGCTGCACTTGAGCTGTCTCTTTCCGGGTGCTCCGCAGGTAGCGGGTATATCATTTCCGACCTTAGTGTTCTTATGCGCAGCGGTCGTAGTAGTCACAACAACGTCGCCGCACTTCTGGCATTCCTGAGTGGTCTTGGTCTGGATCTTGCAGGTGGTTGTGCTGCCGGCCACAGTGACCTGCTCGGTGCTGACGGTCTTGTATTCATGCGTGTAGGCGGATTTGTCAAGCTTGTTTTCTTTGGTGGTCTTGCTGAAGTATGCGCCGCAGGTCTTGCAGTAGTCATAGTTGCTGGTCACGGTGTGTGTGCACTGCTTGTTTCCTTCGGCGGGAACGGTCTCGGTTGCGGTGGTTCTGCTGCAGGTGTGCTCGAACAGAGCGGTCACTATTCTGTCGACAACGCCGAGAACCGAGGGAACGAACTTGCCGCTGAGGATGTTGTCGCTGTTGCTGTTCTTCTCAAAGATACCGATAACGCCTTCAATGTCGAATTCATAGGCGTTGCCGAGGATGGAGTCGGTGAGAAGGGTGTAGAGGTCAAGCTTGAAGGTCGCGTCGTTTACGTTGTTGAGGAACGAGAAGTTTATAAGCTCGTTGACAAGCACGTTGAGCTTATAGAACGGGCCGTATTCGTTCTGGTTCCTGATGTTGTGCGTGAGAGTGACGGCGGGAAGTCCCTTGATGAAATCAAGAGCCCAGTTCGAGATCTGGTTGACGGCGGTCTCCCAGTTGGAGTTGTCAACGGTGACGTTGAAGTGGAGCTTTTCGGCGTTCTGCTGAAGCGCGCCGATGCCGATGCCCGCGCCTGTCTTAAGAACGAGCTTGGTGCATTCATCGTTATTGAACTTATTGAGCTTTCCGGAAGCGTCGAAGATCTCGGCGGCGATAGCGGAGAAGTCATATTTAAGAGTCATCCAGTCGTTGGTGGCGGTGTAGTAGACTGCGAGGACGGCGAGGTCGCCGAGAGAATCCGCGGAGTCTATCGCGACGTCGGAGCTGTTGTCGAACCATGAGCCGAAGAAGGGCTTAAGGACGTAAACAGCCATATCCGAAAGGCTGAGGGTCTTGTAGTTATCCTTGATCTCCTGGGGGAAGGTGTAGTTCATCTTGCCTTCTATTTTGAACAGAAGAGGAAGAGTGTAGCGGCAGAATTTTGTGATGTTCGCGTTGAGATTTGTGTTGTCGCCCTTAACGAGAGCAACGTCGTTGAAGGTCGCGGGAGCGAGAACGAGCTCGGCGATCTTAACGAGAATGTTGTTGAGCTGGCCGAGGAAGCCTTCAGCCTGAGCGCCGTCAAAGAACTCCTTGAAGGTGTTCTCGTCAAAGGTGGGGATGGTATCCTTGAACTGAGCTCTGAGCTCGGGATCGACGTCGCTGAGTTTGTCAACGAGGCTCTGGATATTGTCGTTGAGGAAGCTTATAGCGAAGTTCTTATAAAGAACGGGAGCGAATTTGGCAAGAATGCCGTAGAAGCTGAGGTTGAGGGTTTCGTCGGCTTCGGACTTGGCAATAACGGTGCCGTTTTCATATTTGTTTATGAGCTTAATGAGAGCGGAAGCGAGAAGCTCGTCGGCTGTGTAGCTGGCGTATGCCGATTTGCCCCAGTCGCCCGCCATTTCGCCCTTACCGAATTTGCCGACGGCGGCTTCGGAATCGATGAGCTTATAGAGGGCGCTCTTGAGAAGGAGATTAAGCTGAGTGATGGGCTCAAGATAATCGCCGACGAATGAATCGAGGACGCCGAGAGAAAGCTCGCCGTTGAGGGCCTTTCTGACTACGCCGAGGTTATCTTTAAGGAATGTGAAGAGAACCTTGACAGCGTTTAATTCATTTCCGCTGACTTTGACGTTGTTCATGCAGGAAACGTTAAGATCTTTTGCGTCGCCGAGAAGATATAAAAGCGCGCTGATGCCGAAGTCGTCCAGCTGAGCGAGCGTGTCATAAACGCCCTGAACGCTTCCGAGGTCAACCTTAAGGCCGGGAATATTGTTATTGATGGTCTCAATAACAGAATTGTCGGCGAGTTTGGCGTTAAGCTCGGGCAGGATCTTTGTGTCGAGCCAGTTGACAAGCACTTTTGCCGCGTCGTTGTTTGAAAGAGCGGTGATATCCCTGTCGCCGATGAGAGCGTTTACGTCGTCGTTGTTCATGAACATGTAGACGAGCTTCAGAACGGAGCCGATGGCGTCGTTGTTGACGCCGTTCAGCTTGTTGACGAGATAATCGACAACGCTGTAGAGTCCGTTGTTGGAGATAAGTTTTTCAACGGTGTTGTAGGTCGAGGTGTTTATCGCCGAGCCTGAAGCGCTGAGCGGGATGACCGAAACGATCATGACCAGCGCAAGGATAACGCTGATAAACTTTGTGGATTTTTTCATTTGGGTTGTGTCCTTTCTTTTGATTTGTTCCTTCCCGAAAAACGGAAATTTAAAATTTTCATTTTAACATAATGAAAAATAAAAGTAAATAAAAACGCCGTTGTCTATTTCAACAATCTTTAATTAAAAATTTTGTAGACATTTAATTAAATCTTATTCCCGTAGTTGAACTTTACTGTGGACTAATTATTTCAATTTGTAAATATTTAGTGAAAAAAAAGCGTTCGTTAAGGGTAAAAAAATATGCAAAACATAGATTTTGTTCCGTTTTTATCAAAAAACTTGATTTTAAGCCCGATTTCAGTTATACTTCTCGTGTCTGAAAAAGAGAAAGCGGTGATAGCGTTGAAGCTACTTGAAGAAAAAATTGCTTCCTGCGGCAGAATATTGCCCGGGCAGATCGTCAAGGTAGACGGTTTCCTCAACCATCAGCTCGACGTAGCGCTCATAACCGAGCTCGGAAAAGAGTTTTTCCGCCTGTTTTCAGATTGCAAAATAACAAAGATCCTTACTATAGAATCTTCCGGTATCGCAATTGCCTTTGCAGCCGCTCAGTGCTTTAACGTTCCCGTTGTGTTCGCAAAAAAGGGGAGCCATAAAAACGTTGGAAACGACGTATACACCGCCGACTGCTATTCCTTCACAAAAGGCGAGACCTCAAAGATATCCGTATCAAAAAGATATCTGAGCAGTTCCGACAACGTCCTCATTATCGACGACTTCCTTGCTAACGGCGCCGCGACCGAATGCCTTATGGACATCCTTTCGCAGGCCGGCGCGTCCCTCGCGGGAATCGGTATCGCAATTGAAAAAGGCTTCCAGAACGGCGGAAAAAAGCTGCGTGAGAGCGGCGTTAACGTACAGTCTTTAGCAATTATCGAATCAATGACCGACACCTCGGTCACGTTCAGAGGAGATAATTGATTTAGAAAAATTCAAAATTATTTTTTTGGAGGAAACAAAATGAAAAAAGCATTAAAAGTCATCGCTCTTGTTCTCGCTCTTGCCATGGTAGTCGCATTCGCGGCCTGCTCCGGCAACAAAGGCGGAAACAACGACGGCACCGAAGCTGCCAATCCTTCCGATAACAGCTCCGAAGCTCCCGCGGCAGACGCCGATTTCTCAAACGTAAAGGTCGGTTTCATCTTCCTTCACGACGAGAACTCCACCTATGACCTCAACTTCCTGAACGCCGCGAAGGAAGCCTGCGCAAACCTCGGCGTCGAGTACGTCCTCAAGACCAACGTCGCTGAGACTCAGGACTGCTACGACACCGCAATTGACCTTGTGGACCAGGGCTGCTCCATCATCTTCGCCGATTCCTTCGGCC
>JAFSWN010000225.1 GCA_017450185.1 Clostridia bacterium
AAATATATTGACGACGATCCCGACAGCTATCCGAATATATTTGACAACGCGAAAACCGACGTTACCGACGCCGACAAAAAGAGGCTCATTAATTCTCTTAAAAAGCTCGGCTCATACGCCGATCTCGAAGAAGCGCTGGACGTTGAAGAGGTGCTCCGCTATTTCGTGGTGCACAATTTCGTGTGCAACGGCGACAGCTACACGGGCAGCATGATCCACAACTACTATCTGCACGAGAGCGACGGTAAACTCGGCATGATACCGTGGGACTACAACCTCGCGTTCGGCACGTTTCAGGGCGGGAACGCCTCGGGAACGGTAAACTCATCTATTGACAGCCCCGTTTCCGGCAGCGTGGACGACAGGCCGATGGTTGGATGGATATTCTCGGATGAAAGCTACACCGAACAATACCATGAGCTGTTCTCGCAGTTTATCGGGAAATGGTTCTCGGACGGGCAGCTCCAGAAGCTCATTGAGGAAACCGCCGACATGTTGAGGCCCTACGTTGAAAAGGATCCCACAAAGTTCTGCACGTCAGAGGAATTTGAAACCGGAGTAAACACTTTAACGCAGTTCGTTTCTCTTCGCGCCGAAGCGGTCAGCCGTCAGCTTTCCGGCAACGGCGAGGCGGTTGAAACAGGCTCGCTCAACCTCTCGGATATGGGCAGCATGGGCGGAAACAGACAAGCAGCGGGAGAAGGGCGTCCTTCCGCCGGAACTCCCGGAACGCCCGGAAGCGCAACCGCACCCGAAAGTGAATCTGCAGCCGAAGGCGAAACCTCAGCCGAAGGCGAAACCTCAGCCGAAAGCGAAACCTCAGCCGAAGGCGAAACCTCAGCCGAAAACGAAACCGAAGCAGAAAGCGAGACCGCTCCCATAAACGGATTCGCGCCAAAAGGAAACGGCGCTTCGGAACAGGAAACTAATTCTCAGCAGCCCCCGACGCCTCCGGATGAAGCAACTTCCGAAAGAAGCGCGTCGGGAAAAGGAACCGGAGCCGAAAGGCCCGGGTTCCCCGGACAGGGCGGATCTGTTGCCCCGAACGGAGCGGTACAGGGCTCCGGCTCCGAAAAGACGTTTTGGATCTTGCTCGGAGTTTCCGCGCTGATCCTTGCGGCGGGACTGTTTATCGCGATAAAGAAGAAATACTGACAACAATAAAAGGCAGCCCTTGATCCGCTAAAAAAGGATCAAAGGCTGTTTTTTGTTTCGGCCGCGGATCGAGATAAAACGCGGTCTTATCTTTTTTTATAAAGAACGAGCTCGGGATCTTTTCCGTCCCGCTCATAGGTGCACACCAGAATGAAATCCATATTCGCGAGTACTCCGAAGCGCCGTTCCCCTCCGAACTCGCATTCGAGCTGGTTGCCGAGATACGTGGTCCCGCCGTCAAGGACTTTCACATGTTCGCCGCTCGGAAGCCTGTATTCAAGATTAACATAGCTGCCAACCAGAGCGTTCAGCGCGGTAAGCTCGGGCATGCCTTCAACGTGAAGGCCGTTTATCTCTTCAATAAGCAGCTTTTTGAATTCGTCAAACTGCCCGTTGTCGCTCAGCTCCTCATAGCGCTTCCAGTAATCGAGCTTCGGAAGCGTCTGCTTCATGTAGGCGCGCGCCTGCTCCTCAGAAAAACCGTCGTTCGCCATATGGCGCACGCACACGTCTATAAGCTCGTCCATGCTGCCGTAGGTATAGACTCCGTCGGCATAGCACCACCGGCAGTAGTCCTCGTTGAGCGAGCCGTCCTTGTTTTTACCTATGATGTCGTCCTCAAGCGGCATGCCGCAGCACTGGCAAATGAGCTTGTGGGGCGAGCCGAGCAGAGTATTGATAGATACCCCGTAGAGCTTTGAAAGAAGTTTAAGCGTTTCGGTGTTCGGCACCGTTTCGCCGTTTTCCCAGCGCGAAACCGCCTGCCGCGTTACAAATACCTTTTTCGCAAGCTCGTCCTGCGAAAGCCCGTTTTTTGTCCTGAGCTCTAATAATACGTTTTTTGTGTCCATAAAAACACCCCCCGAGCATGATTATAACGCAGCTTAAAGAGAAAGGCAAGCAACCCGCTGTTGCGTATTTTAAGTCGGGCTGTAAGAAAATTCAACCTTTTTTCTCCGGTCAAAGAAAAAACATTAATTCTTGCAATAAAAAAACGTTTGTAATATAATAAAAACAGACTTTTATAAAGGAGAGTTGAGAGATGAAAAAAGCTTTCTGTATTATTTTGACGTTAATAATGACTTGCGCCTGCGTTTTGCCGGCAGCATCGGCGGCCGATACGCCTGACGCCGGCGAAAGAGCTCCGGTCATACGCATTCTCGGCCTCGGCGGTTCGTTTTACGACGGAGACACTCTGGTGTTCCCTCCTCAGGCGGGCACCGTGATCCCCGCTATAATGAAGGCGATTTCCGCAACGCCGGCCCTTCTCACCGGCGTTCTCGACGTTTCCGACCAGGAGCGCGTGCTGGAGGTGGCGGGAGCGTTTTTCGACCCCATTGCGTTTGACAAGAACGGCGAGCCGGCGAACGGCACGGTAAAGGATACCGGCAATATTGAGGACATAGACTTTGAAAGCGGAGATTTTATCGCCTTCGATTACGACTGGCGGCTCGATCCCTTTACCGTCGCCGAACAGCTTAAGGATTTCATTGAATACGTGAAACGGCAGACGGGAAGCGACGGAGTTTATCTTGTGGCGGAATCGATGGGCACCGTTGAGATGGACACATATTTTTCGCGCTACGGCTTCGACGGGATACTGGGGGCCGTCTGGTACAACGGAGCCTACAGGGGCGTTGCGAGCTGCAGCGATTCGTTTTCAAATCAAAACAATTTCTCTGTAAAGGCAATTTCGGATTATCTCAATCAGCTCGGAGTTTTTGCCGATAGTCAGTTACTATACGATCTTTTTGCGGCTCTTGAAAGCTCGGGGCTGCTTCAAACCGTTTTCGATTCGGTTTATTCCGGCACGCTCGCTCTTGAAGAAAGCGGCATGTTCTCGCGCTTTTTAAGGGAATATATAGGGCGCATCCCGGGCTTCTGGTCGCTTGTGAGCAGCGAGGACTACCCCGCCGCCAGAGAATTCGCCTTCCCCACCGATGAAATCAAAGAGGAATACTCAGTTTTGCTCGAAAAGCTTGACCGTTACTATAACGAGGTCTCTTCAAAAACGGACGAGATAATGGCGAACGCTCTCGAAAAAACCGGCAAGGTGGGCGTTGTGTGCGGCTACGGCGAATATATGCCGCCCGTTACTTCCGACAGCACAAGGCAGAGCGACAGCGTGATACTGACCGCCGACGAATCGAGCGGAGCCACCTGCGCGCCGATAGGCGAAACCTTCGCAGAGACTTACGTTCAGAAGATAAACGACGGGCACGACCATATCTCCCCCGACAGGGTGATAGACGCGTCCACGGCGTTCTTCCCCGACAACACGTGGTTCGTCAAATTCGGCCACCACAGCTTTTCGGGCGGCAAAGAGCTCACCGAACAGATCTTTTTCACAGAAGGCTTCAACGTATTTTCAAGCGAAAGCTATCCTCAGTTTCTGGTGAGGGACCCCGACACCGGAGAGCTCTCTCCCCTGACATCCCATAACGGCGAAGGAAAAGCTTTTTCTTCCTCGTTTACAGAAAAGCTTCTGAAAGCGGTTTTTTGGGCGGCGAACGTTTTCCTGAAGATATATAAATCACTGGCCGTTTCGTTAAAAGGAGTTGTTCGCATTGAAAAAACCGAGTGCTGACGCGCCGAACGCCCGGTCACAGGCTGTTATAATCGTTCCGGGCGTTATTGAAACTATGCTCATGACCGACCCCGCCGCCGGGCTGAAGGGCAGGTTTTACGCCCCCTTGAAAAAGAACATGGCGCGTTTGATGACGGGCTTTGTTTCGGGCTCGCTTAAAGCGCTGCTGTTCAAAAAATACGACTCCGTGTCAAAGGCCTGCCTCAAGCTCCTTGACGCGGCCGTTGGGAACCTCAGAATGGATCCGGACGGCACGCCGCACTTTGACCTGCGCACTCCCGTGTCCGGCGCGAAAAACAGCTCGTATGCCTCACTTATCAAAAGCGGCATGTGGAGCCAGGTGTGGTTCGGTGCGCAGATAGCTCCGGAGCTTTCAAAGGAAGCGGGAAAAGAAAACGTTTTTGTTTTCACCTACGACTGGAGGCTCGGCTCCCCCACCGTCACCGAAATGTTTTCCGCTTTTCTTGAAGAGGTTAAAGAGCTGACGGGCTGCGAAAGCGTGAGCGTCATAGGCGACTCCTACGGCTGCCAGATAACCGCCTCTTATCTCTATACCCACGGCTATGATAACGGGATAAACCGCATCGTGTTCGACTCCCCCGCCTGGACGGGCACCGCGCTGTTCAAGGCGCTGATGGCCGACAGAAAAGAGGATCTCGGTTTTCGCATCACCCACGGAGCCTCAACGCTTTTCGGCTTCTTTTTGATAGAGCAGGACCTGCTTCCCATTATTAAGCGCTTTCCGGACCGCATTGTCCAGCACGTGGCCTTTGAGTTTATAAGCCACGGGTTCAGGGACTACCTCAGAGGCGCCGCGGGGCTTTGGTGCTGCTGCAAAACGGACGACTATGAAGAGATGAAGGAAAAGCTTCTGGACCCTGAAAAAAACGCGAAGCTCATTGCCGAAACGGACAAGGCGCAGTACGGCGTTATGAGGCATATACCCGAAGTGCTCGAAAAGGCTCAGGCGGCGGGGATATCGGTTTCTGTCATCATGAACGAGGGCACCGCTCTGTTTGCGGGCGGCGATATAAACGGCGACGGAGTTGTGGACGCCGAAAGCGGCTCGGGCGGAGAATGCCTGAGGCTCGGCAAAACCTTTACCGACGGCAGAAAGGGAAAGCATATCTCTCCTTCAAACGACTTCGATCTCACGAACGCCTTCCTTCCCGACCGCACGTGGGTATACCGCAGTCTGACGCACAGCCAGTCCTACTGGGACGAACAGCCCAGAGAGCTTGTTAAAAAGCTGCTGCTGACCGACGAAATAAAAAACGTTGACACAGACCCGCGCTTCCCGCAGTTCTCGGAATCGCACTGCCCCACCTACGACGTTTCCATTCGTTTATCAAAAAGAGGCGGCGAAGTCCTGCGCTGGTCCGAGGGCAAAACAAATGCTTTTATCCGTAACGATTCAATAAGGCACAATATCATCGTTACCGGAATAAAAACCGAAGGAGTCCCATATACGGTTTCCGGCGGGAAAGGCAGGCTGAAGCCCGGCAACACAAGAAAACTGACGCTGACTCCGTGCAGCACGGCGTGCCGGCCCGGGACAGGTATCATAAAGATATCGTATATTGAGTTTGAATATATTCCGATACCGAAAACCAGAACGCTGCTGTTCACGGCAGAAGCGGAATAAGAAGCATGACAAAGCGGGGCTTCGCGCCCCGTTTTTTTCATTTTCACTCTCCGAAAACCGCTTTTCACTCCGTTTTTAACCGGTCCGCTTCAACATATGGTATGATAAAAAACGGAAAAGACCAAAACTCGCGCCTTACGAATAACGCAGCGTTTGCTTGCGCAGGGCTCTAAAACATGTTATACTTAACATGATTCTTCATACGAAAGGAGAATTTGCCATGAGGATCGCTCTTTGCGACGACGAACCGCAGGTGACCGAAGAGCTTTCGTCCCTTATTGAAAAATACGCGTTCGACAGGAACTACGAGATGGAGTGCGACCGCTTCACAGACGGCGAGAAGCTGCTCCAAAAGGGAAAATACGACCTGTATTTTCTGGATTTCTGCATGGATGAAATGAACGGCATCGAGCTCGCGAACGCTCTGAAGGAAAAATTCAGCCACGCGGTCACTATCTGCTATCTCACGAACTACGACGCGGCCGCCGCGCAGATAATAAACAACGGTATCCATGCCGACGGCTTTCTCAAAAAGCCCCTCGACCGCGTTCAGCTTGAAGAGACTCTCGACAAATTCTACCGTCTTTCGTTTTTCAACAGGTTTGAGTTAAAGCAGGGCAAACGCTTCAAAACGGTTTTCGCTCAGGACGTTCTCTACGTTGAGGCAAACGACAAGCAGGTGCTTCTGCACACCTCAAAAGGGACAGAAGCTTATAACTATCTTTTGAGGGAGATCGAAAAGATACTCCCCGACGGGCTGTTTTACCGTATCCAGAGATCTTATCTTATTAACCTTCACTACGTTGATTCCTACGACGCGAAAAGCGTTACGCTTAAAAACGGCGAGACCCTTCCGCTCAAGGCAAAGGATTTTCAGAGGGCATACCGCAGCTTCATGTTTCTCATGAACCGCTGAAAGGAGGGCTGCAGATGACTGAACTTGCCGGGATCCTGAGGCATTCGCCCACTGTCTTGGCGCTTATATCATGCGTTGACAGCGTGCTTGTCATTGCAGGCTGCGCATTAATGGCTTACGCTCTTTTCGGTTTGACGCTTCGTAAAAATCCCTTTTTTCCGATAACCTGCGCCGTGCTTAACGTTGTCTTCGGCATAGCCGAGCCGCTTTTTATGGACGAAAGCAACGATTTCGGCGCGTTTTTGTGGGCAACAGCCTCGCTTTTGATACCGTTCGTTTCGATGGCGCTGATATTTCGCGGCAAGGGGCTGTGGAAGGCGATGCTCGTCGCGGCGGGCTACGCTTTCGCCGAATCGCTGCGTTTTCTTGTTTTGCTGGTGTTTTTCGGCTTCGACTACACAAACCGCGACGATGAGCTCGAGCTGCTTGTGGGAATAATCATCGACCTTGTGTTTTTCGGCGCGGGGATGTGGCTCAGCGTTCGAAGGACGAAAAAGAACGCCGCTTATATGGACGTAACGAAAAACGGCGCGATACTTTTCCTGCTTATAGTTCTCTCCACAACGGTCTTCGTCGCCACGCTGCTTATAATAGGCTCAAGCTTCTCAAAATCGAAACAGACGGAATTCATGTTCATGCTGCTCAACGTCCCGGTTATCACGGCAACCGTCTCTTTTGCCCTGATGAGGTTCTTCAACATGAAAAACCAGAATGAGAACTATAAGCAGCAGCTGAAAATGCAGATAAAGCAGTTCCAGTGGATGGAGCAGATGGTGGAGGACGTAAGGATGTTCCGCCACGATTTTCCGAAGAAAATGCGCCCGCTGATAGCATATCTCGACGAAGACCGTCCCGAGGAAGCAAAAAAGATGGCGGAGCAGTTCAGCGATTTCGCCGCGCGCACGGGCGAGCGGTACCACACCGGCAATTTCAGGCTCGACACGGTGCTGTTCTGCGAGCAGCAGCTCGCCGAAAGAGAAAATATTAAATTTGACGTTCCCTTTGACACCGTGTTTCCATCCGATGGCATCGACCCCGACGATATCTACACGATCTTTCCCAACGCCCTTGACAACGCGATAGAAGCCTGCCGGAGCGTGCCGGAGGAAAAAAGGGTGATCTCTCTGAGGACCCGTATGGATAAACAGACGGTGTTCGTCACCATCCGAAACCCCGTCGCAGCGGCGGTAAAAACAAAGGACGGCCTTCCTCAGACCACAAAGACGGACAAGTCCATGCACGGCTACGGCTTCAGGAGCATAAAAAAAGCCGCCGCGAAATACGGCGACGACAACGTTTCGTTCAGCGCCGAAAACGGCGAGTTCGAGCTGCGGATATTCCTCAACTACAATTGAGCCGCGCTCTTTACTATATAAAACAGCTCTGATATAATAAACACAACAATATAAGGAGATGCATAAAAATGAAAAAAACAGGTATTAAGCTTTTAAGCGTTATCCTCACACTTATTCTGGCAACAGCGCCCTTTGCGGCGTTCAGCGCGTTCGCCGAGGATGAATACCCCGAAGGCTACTGGACGCTTGTACCCACCTCTCCCGACGGTCTTGAGGCAGGAGAAGTATGGTTTGATTTTACCGCTCTGTTTGATTCAAGCGCAACCGCGCAAGAGATCGCCGCGGCTCTCGCCAGATTCAACTGCGCAACGTGGTACGCCAATTTCGATGACGCGATGGTCAAGTGCGTGAGCGACGACCCCGAGCTTAACGGCGTATACACCAGATCTCAGCAGCCCTTCATCTGCTGCGCAAAGGAAGTTGGCGTGAGCTGGCGCAACGTTTTCAAAAATCTGGCGGGCGCAAGCGTCGGCGATTACTACTCCGACAAAGCCGTTTTCATTGCCGACGCCACCGATGGGTACACCGCAAATCTTGCTGCACAGTATCAAAGACAGCATCCCGAAGTGACCATCACCGACGAGATGATGCAGCAGTTAAGAATACGCAGCGCGGAATTAGCCGAAGAACAGTATACCGCGAACGTCTACCGTTTTAATCCCAACGGAACTCT
>JAFSWN010000226.1 GCA_017450185.1 Clostridia bacterium
AAGAAGCTCCCGAGGCCGCCGTAGCCTCCGGTCCCGTGCTGCGGCTTGAGGAACGCTTCCTCACGCACCCCGCGCTCGCGGTGGAGCAGTGCCGCGAAAACATCTCTGCAATGGCCGAGGTTGTCAAAAAGAGCGTCAGCAGGGCCGGCAGGCTGCTTTCGGACTATTCGGAAGAAGGCGTCAAGGCCGTTCAGGACATGGAAAGCGACGTGGATATATATGAGGACCGTATCGGAGCCTATCTTACAAGGCTCACCGGACGCGAGATGACCGGCCGCCAGAACGCCGCAGTTGCGGAATACCTGCATTCTCTTACCGACTATGAGCGTATCTCCGACCACGCCCGCAATCTTGCCGAGAGCGCCAAGGAGATCAACGACAAAAGCATTGTTTTTTCCGAGGCCGCTAAAAACGAGATAAGCGTTCTCACCGCCGCGGTAAACGAGGTGCTGCACCTGAGCGTTCGTTCCTTTGAGAACGACGACGCCGAAACCGCGCGCAGCGTTGAGCCGCTTGAGGAGGTTATCGACGACCTTTGCGACGAGATAAAGGCCCGCCATATCGAGAGGGTCCGCTCGGGCGAATGCGCCTACAGCAACGGCTACGTTTATAACGACATCCTCACCAATTTCGAGCGTATCGCCGACCACAGCTCAAACCTCGCGATCGCCGTTATGGAACGCAAGGACCGCGAGTTTGACGCCCACGAATATATCAGGCGCGTTAAGGCCTCCGACACCGAATTCTTCAAAGCCTCCTACGACGCCTATTCTCAGAGATATTCTTTGAGCTGATTCAATTAAAAAGGGGAGATTCCGATGAAGCCTGAAAACAAAAAGCAGTTTATCTTCGCCGCGGCGGGCATTCTTATCGAGGCGCTTGCAGCCCAGCTCTTCGCGTGGTCGTTCACCGAGTGGAAGGTCATTTTCTACGGCGTGTCGGTGTTTATGATGTTTGCCGGCGCGTTCCTGTTTTTCACTTCTTTCAGAATGCCGGAGAAAAAAGCGCCGCTTTTCGGCTTTATCGCGGCGGCGGTATACATTTGCGTCATAGAAGCCGTCACGCTTATAGTGAACAACGTGATGCTGGGCGGAAAAAAGGCCTGGATAGCCGCCCTCGCGGTAATCGGCGCAAGCTTTTTGATATTTTTGATTTTTTCTGTTATTCTTGCGAAAAAGGCGGGGTTCAATTTTGGGAAGAAAGCGCTGTGCTTACTGCTGTGCGTCCTTATACCGGTATGCGGCGTTTTTTCGATCTACGGAAGGCTCGCCGACATATACTACAGTAATTCAAAGAGAAGGGTGGCCGATCCCGTGGGATTCAGTTCATATAAAGAAAGGGCCGTTGAGCTTGAAAACAATGCCGATTTCTATATCTCTCCCGACGGGAGCGACGAAAACGACGGCAGCCTGAGCGCTCCGTTCGCGACCTTTGAAAGAGCGCAGAAGGCCGTAAGGGAGCTCGACAGAACCGGAAAAAGCTCGGTTACGGTTGCCGTTAAAGCCGGCGACTACAGGATAACGTCGCTTTATTTCGGCGAAGAGGACGGCGGCACCGAGAGCTGCCCTGTCGTTTGGAAGGCCTACGGCGACGGCGAAGCGGTTCTGAACGGCGGCGTCACCATAGACCCTTCGGTATTCGCCCCCGTTACCGATGAAGAGCAGCTCGCCCGCCTTTCGGAAGAAGCGAGAAAGCATGTTATGTGCGTCGATCTCGAAGAAATCGGTATAACGAAGGAGCTCTACGGCAAAATATACGCTATAGGCAGCTACAACACAGCCTATAAATACGACGGCGATTATGTGGGCCCGATATACGCCGAGCTCTTTGTCAACGACAAAAGAATGACCCTTGCCCGCTATCCAAACGAAGGCTGGCTCAAAACCGGAGACGTTGTAAAAATGGGCACCGGAAGGGAGTCGAACGGCTCCACCACCCGAAACGAAAACTGGGACGAGCTCCGCAACCCCGACAGCGATATCTATAAAGTTGATCAGGAGCTCGCGTCGCGCATAAACGGCTGGAAAACCTTCGACGACGTGTGGATGTTCGGCTTCTGGAAATATACCTGGGCCGACGCTTCAACTCCTGTCGGTGAGTTTGACTATGAGAACCGCACGCTGTCGCCAAAGTTTGTGAGCGTTTACGGAGCCATAAAGGGAGCTCCCTACTATTTTTTCAACGTCTTCGAGGAGCTCGACGCTCCCGGAGAATGGTATCTCGACAGGGAAGCGGGAGTCCTCTATCTTTACGCCCCCGAAAACCTTGAAGAAGCCGTTATCGATCTTTCGCTTTCCACCGACACGCTGATAACCGCGGCGGGAGCAAAGTATATCACCTTCGACGGCTTTACGGTGAAGGGCGCAAGGGGCGACGCCTTCTATGTGGATTCAAGCAACGTGACCGTTGAGAACTGCCTGATAAAGAACATATCCGGCACCGCGATAATTATGAACGGCTCCGACAACCTTGCCGCTGACAACGAGATAACCCGCACCGGCAAAGCCGGCATATACATAAACGGCGGCGATCCCGCCACGCTCACTCCGGGAAACAGCCGCGCCTACAACAATCTTATCCACGACTGGAGCGAGATTTATCAGACCTATCAGGCTGCGGTCAGCCTCGGCGGAGTGGGAAACAAATGCGACCACAACGAGATATATAATTCTCCCCACGAGGCGATAACCTACGACGGAAACAACAATGTTATAGAATATAATCTGATACACGACGTCTGCCTTATTTCCGACGATGCCGGCGCTGTTTACGCCGGACGAAGCTGGGTAAGCTACGGCAACGTTATCCGCTATAACGCGATATATGACCTCGGAACTCCCGGAGAGCATTCGCCCCAGGGCATATATATGGACGACGCGCTTTCGGGCCAGACGATATACGGCAACCTGCTTGTCAATATGCCGTGCCTCGGCATCCAGCTCGGAGGCGGGCGCGACCTTACCGTTAAAAACAATATCGTGATAAATACGGCAAAATGCGGCGTGGATTATGACCAGCGCGCCTACGACGGAGTGGTCCATAACGGATGGTTCGACCACTGTTATCAGATGTGGGAAGCTCTTCAGAACAGCGCGTGGCAGTCAAAGGCATGGAAGGACGCTTTCCCCCAGCTTGACGGGGTGCATATGGACGTTGAAAGGGAAGACGACCCGTTGTTTATGCCAAACGCAGCAAACAGCTCAGTCACAGGCAACATTTTTGTGAACGAGCGATCTGAGGTCGGAAACATAAGTGAAAACGCCGAGAAGTTCAGCGATATCTCCGGCAACGCCGTATATAAGCTTTCCGCCTTGAAAAAGCTGTTTAACGATCCGGCAAACGGAGACTACACGCTTAAACCCGGCTGCGACGTGTTTACTCGGATCCCCGGCTTCGAGCAGCTTCCCATTGAGAAGATCGGCAGAGAATAATCAGAAAAAATAATTGATCCTGCAAAAGCAATCAACAATTGTCATTAAAACAATTATATAATCATTCCCGACAAAAGCTCTGTATTTTGTCGGGAATAAATCATTTTGTTGAAAAGATGGGCTTTATAGTGCAGGCTTGTCTTATATTGTTTGTTGATAAAACCTGCGGATGGTTTTATAATGTCATAGAAAACTGAAAAAAAGGAGCACCAAAATGAGCAATAACCTTCCCCCCAGAGCCTACGACGTACAAATAGATCCCGTCAACGAAAACTGCTATGACTACTACATTCGGAACACCGCCCGCTGCGGCGAATACGCCGTGTTCAGCCATAAGGGAAGAGAACACATGAAATCGGAATTTGTTGCCGATATCGAAGCGATGGCCGCGTTCTTTAAGAAAGAGCTCGGTTTTGAAAGAGGAGACGTGCTTTCCGCTTTCCTCCCGACGTGCGCCGAAGGCGTTATCGTTTTTTACGCCGTAAACAAAATAGGCGGTATAGTCAATTTTATTCACCCGATGCTTCCCGAAGGGCAGGTCGACGAGATAATAAGGCTCACAAAATCAAAGGCCGTTTTTGTCCCCGACATTCTTGCTCCGAGGCTTGCGGGCGTCCTTCAGAAATACGATCTTCCCTGCCTTCTTTCCATAGGCGCAACCTACGCCGTAGAAAACAAGTATGAAGCGAAGGCCTCCGCCGACTCTCTTGCCGCTCTTTCCTCGCGCGAAGGCAAAATATTCTCATATCCCGAAATGCTCCGGAAGTTTAAGGACGTCAGAGTTGAAGGCGTTAAGGAAAACGAAGACGATATAGCTCTCTACGCTCAGGGCGGCGGAACCACCGGCAAGAGCAAGACCATAATGATCAAAAACTCAAACCTCAACCATCTTGTCCGCTCCATCGGCTGCATCCTTCCGATAAACAGTGAATTCGGCGTTGATACCGAGGTCGGCTGTATGCCGTTCTTCCACGTTTACGGTATCGCTTCGGGCGGCCTTTCCGCTCTTCACGGAGGTTCAAAGGTGGTCTTCCTGCCGAAATTCGATCCCGAAGAGTTCGTACAGGTCCTCAAGGACAACAAGGTGGTGCAGTTCAACGGAGTTCCCGGACTTTTCAGAAAGCTTCTCGTCACTCCCGGCTTCGACGGCCCTCACCTTGCGAATCTCAAGGTCATGTACTGCGGAGGCGACGACGTTCGTCCCGCTCTGCAGAACGCCTACGACGCTGTCCTTTCAAAATACGGGTCTCACGCGCAGATCTGCGCCGGATGGGGACTTACCGAGTGCTGCGCGAGCTGCGCCGCCAATCCCTATTATCACAACAAGCTCGGCACAGTGGGTATCCCGCTTACCGATATCGACGTTCAGGTCTTCGATCCCGAAACTAACGAGCCTCTCGAACAGGGCGAAATAGGCCAGCTTGCGGTTTCCGGCCCCACCGTTATGGCAGGTTACCTCGAGACCGTTAAAGAGGAAAGAGGAAACGGTATTTATACCGACAATAACGGCAAGCAGTGGGTGCTCACGGGCGACCTCGGCAAGCTTGACGAAGACGGCTACGTCGTTTTTGCCGGAAGAATGAAGAGGCTTATAATAATTTCGGGCTATAACGTTTATCCCAACGACGTTGAAAAGCTCATGACCGACAACCTTCCCTATATAAGAGAGTGCTGCGCCGTTCAGGGCTACGATGAAAACGGCAGGTCGCTTGTCAGGCTCTATATCGTCACCGCCGACGGCGAGACCGACAAAGAGAAGCGTTTTGAAGAGATAAGGCAGCTTTGCCTTGAAAAGATCCACCGTTTTGCGGTTCCCAGAGACATCCGCTATATCGACAAGCTTCCCACAACCCCCGTTGGTAAGGTCGATTTCATGAAGCTCACAGAGCTGCGTCCGAACGTCAGATAAATATACATTAAAAAAAAGACCCGCGTCAGGAATAATTCCCGGCGCGGTGATTTTCATTCGTTCTTTTCTTTCGCGGCTTTTTCAATTGCCTTTTGATACGGCATAACCATGAAGTCGGTCATCTTTCCGCCAATCTTTTTAGTTACGGCCTTGTTTTTCATCATGCCTCCCACAAGATACATAGCGGCGGTGGTTCCCTTGTGCCTCTGCGGGAAGTCATTATAGAACCCGTTCTTTTTATAAAAAGCGTGGTCGGCCTTCATGAGCCCGCGCATCTGGTAGATAAGGTCGCGGAATATCTTCATTCCGCCGACGCCGTAGAAATCCGCCGGTGGGCGGTAGTCGTTTTTCAGCGCAAAGAGAAGAGTTTTCGCCATGCGG
>JAFSWN010000227.1 GCA_017450185.1 Clostridia bacterium
ATAGCTTTCATAGGTATAGTCCTCCCGTTCGCACACCGGGCTCCAACCGCAGGGGAACATCTGTGTCATCCGTTCCCCCGTCAGCCTCTCCTTTACCGGGTTTTCCATCCATCGCATGCCTTCTCCGTGCGGCTTGCAAAAATGATGATGAAGGAGGACCCGCGCGCCACGGTACTCGACGGATACGAAACGTTCTCCGCAAAGGACGTTTCCGACGCCGCGAAAAACGGCGACGTTATTGCAAAAGAGGTCTATGAGGTGAGCGCCATCCGTCTGGGTCAGGGGCTCTCGATACTCGTCGATATACTTAACCCCGAAGCGATCGTTATTGGCAGCATATACAGCAGAGACGCCGCTCTTTTCGCCGACACGGTAAGGGACGTTCTGAAAAAAGAAGCGCTGCCGGGCGCGGTTGAAGCCTGCCGCATACTGAGCGCCGCTCTTGGCGAAAGCATAGGCGATATAGCCGCGCTGTCACTGGTACTCTGATATGAAAACTGCAGAAGAAATTATTATCGAATTGTTCGACCGTTTTCCGGAGCTTGAGATATGCCGGGCGGACATTAACGCGGCCTTTAAGCTTCTTTGCGACTGCGCCGAAAGCGGGGCGCTTATCATGGCCTGCGGTAACGGAGGCAGCGCTGCCGACTGCGAGCATATCGTGGGAGAGCTCATGAAGGGCTTCAAACTGACCCGACCGCTTACGCGCTACGAAAAAGAATGCTTTTCAGACGTCGAGGGCGGCGAAGCTATGGCCCAGAAGCTCCAAAGAGGTATAAAGGCGGTTTCGCTTGTGAGCCAGGCGGGGCTTATATCGGCTTTCGCAAACGACGTTGACGCTTCTTTGGTTTTCGCTCAGCAGGTTTTCGCCTACGCTTCAAACGAAAAGGACGTGCTTATAGCGCTGTCGACGTCAGGCAACAGCGAAAACGTGCTCTGCGCTGTCAAAACCGCGGCGGCAGCGGGAATAAAGTCGGTGGCGGTGACCGGACAGACCGGCGGAAAGCTCAGGGAATACGCTACGGTCACTATAAAGCTCCCCGCGATAGAACCGTATGAGGTGCAGGAATATACGCTGCCTGTTTATCACGCGCTGTGCGCCGCGCTTGAAGCGCAGATTTTTTCGGGAGAGTAAAAATGAGAGATTTCAGCGAAAAAGAATGCCTTGATTTTTTTGAAAGGCTTATAAACGTGGACAGCACCACGGGGCAGTATGAAGAGCTGCAGGAGCTGCTGTGCGAAATGCTCGAAAAAATGGGCTGCCCTTATCGGGCGACCTATAAGGGCGGGGTCATAGCCGACCTCGGAGGCGAGGGAAACGCCCTGTGCGTTACGGCGCATCTTGACGACATCGGCCTTATGGTGCGCCATATAAACTCCGACGGCACGCTGAACGTTTGCCCCGTAGGCGGGCTATATCCGTTTTACTGCGTTACCGAAAACGTAAGAATTTACGCGAGAGACGGAAAAGTTTTCACCGGCTGCGTGTGCCGAACCCCTAATTCGATACATGTTACCGAGGAGGAGCTGAGGACCGTTTTGCCGGATTTCAGGAAAAACGTCTGCGTCGTTCTCGACGAGGATGTGAAAACAGCGGACGACGCGAGGGCGCTCGGGATCGAAACCGGCGATTATATCGCGCTCGAGCCCCGCTTTACCGTCTCGAACGGCTATATAAAATCGAGGTTTATAGACGACAAGGCCCCCGCCGCGGTGCTTCTTTCGGCAATAAAGGCGATGAAGGAACAAAACATAGTTCCCGGACGCAAAACATACGCATATTTCGCGTTTTATGAGGAAATAGGGCACGGCACTGTCTGGCTGCCCGACGGAGTAAGGGACGTTGTGGCAATAGATATAGCTCCGACAGGCCCCGACCAGAACTCCGACGAAAAGAAGGTTTCGGTTTTCGCGAAGGATTCGCGCTTCCCATATCACAGAGGGCTCACGAACGAACTCGTTGACGCCGCGAAAAAAGCGGGAGCGGACTATACGGTGGATATCTTCACGCCTCACTACGGCACCGACGGCGACGCGAGCGTGCTTGCGGGCTACGATATACGCCACGCGGCGTTCGGGCCCGGAACGGCTAACAGCCACGGCTATGAGCGAACCCATATAAAGGGGCTTGAGAATACCTACAAGCTGCTCGCGGCATTGATAGAACAGTAATAGGGTAGATGGAGGGCAATAGCCCACGCACCTCCCGTTGCACCGTACGTACGGTTCTCGTATACGGCGCTACATAACCACAGATATTACTGCAAGTAACCGAGATAACATTCCAAAGGGTCGATCAAACCGGGTCGAT
>JAFSWN010000228.1 GCA_017450185.1 Clostridia bacterium
ATGTTTTTTATTTTAAGTGAGGCGCTTCTGCTTTTCCTGCGTTTTCTTTTCAGAAAGCATGAGAAAAAAACGTGGCAAAGCGTTCTTATCGTAAGCGTTAAAATTTTGCTCGCGGTTGCCTTCGCCGTGCTGCCGCTGGCGGGGCCGGTGCAGCTGAGGCCCGCGCAGCCGTTTATGATGGCGGCGTACGCGGCGCTGCTCCCGGACGCCGCGGCGGATATCGTATACGGCGTTTATCTGCTTGCGTCAAAAAAAGAGCGCTCGTTCAAGGCGGGCGCCGTTTTGGGCCTTGTTTTCGGCGCGGCGTTCTTTGTCTTCGGCGTCGTCAATATGCAGACCGTAAAGCCTGAATACCGTACCTTTAATTCCGATAAGCTCAGCCACGAATACAACGTGGTGTTCATGGCCGATATGCACATAGGCAGCCCGCAGCTTTTTTCAACGGTCGAAAAAACCGTGGGGCACATAAAGGATCTGAACGCCGACGCGGTAATTCTCGGCGGCGATATTGTGGACGACTACACAACAAAGGACGAAATGGAAAAGACCTTCGCCCTGTTTAAGGATTTCGGCGCGCCCGTATATTACGTTTTCGGCAACCACGACCGGCAGGGCCACGCCGAATACGCGGGCGGCGTAAAATTCACCGAAGAGGACCTTCTTGACGCGATGGAGAAAAACGGCGTGACCGCCCTTCGCGATGAATTCGTGGTGCTCGGGCGCGATCTTCTTATCCTCGGCAGGGAGGACCTTTCGGAAACGGAAAAGAGAAAGAGCTACGACGATATTACGAACCCCTCTCCCGACGCCTTCCTTCTTGTTGCGGACCACCAGCCGAACGATTTTGACAACGCCTCCGCGTTCGGCGCGGACCTCCAGCTTTCGGGGCATACGCACGCGGGGCAGCTCTTCCCGATGAGGTTTTTATATTCGCTCATAGGCGGCGCAGTTTGGGGCGAGTATGAGAAAAACGGAAAAACGCTCTTTGTGAGCTCCGGCTTCGCGGGATGGAGGGTACCTTTCAGAACGGACGCTTCCTGCCGCTACGAGGTGATAACGCTAAAACCGTAAATACGTAAATATTTTTATTTTTAATATTGTTTATTAATTTATTTGTGATATAATGGAAGCAGGAAGTGATAACCATGGGAAACAAAAAGCTTTACGCCATGCTCACAAACGCCGCCATGCGCGTCATGGTAATAAAAGGCAAGGGCAGCTTAAAACGTCTTGACAAGGCTTCGAAGGACCCTCTTGATATAAACCTGAGGCTGCTTCGGGATATACTGAAAATGAACAGCGAAACCGTTTACGGAAAAGAGCACCGTTTCAGCGAGATAAGGAGCGTCGACGATTTCAAAAAGAACGTCCCCGTATCCGAATACGAGGACTTCGCGCCTTATATCGAAAGAATAAAAAACGGCGAACAGAATATCCTCACCGCCTCTCCGGTGCTCGGCTTTTCGCGCACTTCCGGCTCCTCGGGCGTGCCGAAATACATACCCGCCACAAAGCATTCCCTTAAGGCCTACGTGCGCTACACGTGGACGAGGGCGCTGGCTCTCGGCGTCGGGGAGCTTAAAAAACAGGGCAAAAAATACGTTCCCGGCAGGGGAGTGTTCCTTTCCCCCGCCACAAACGAAACCCTTCCCAACGGCATGCTTTGCAGCAACATAGCCGAAATAGGCGCGAGGGAATACGGCGCGTTCTATCCCTTTATCCTCACCGTGCCCACAAGGGACCTCTTCGACGTGCACGACGGCGACTACATATACAACATCTACCGCTTCGCCCTCGCGGACGAAAAAGTCACCTTCATTTTCTCGGTGTTTTTCAGCATCAACGTAAGCCAGATAGCCTATCTCAAGAAGAATTGGCGCGTGATAGTTGACGACATTGAAAAGGGCGTTATAAGCGACAGCATAGAAATGAAGCCCGAGCTCAAAAAAAAGCTTTCCTCTCTCGTTTATCCCATGCCCGAGAGAGCGAAGTACCTGCGCGAGCAGTTCGAGAAGGGTTTTGACGAAACTCTTTTCAAGCGCCTGTGGCCCAATCTCACCGTTGTATGCTCGATAGGAAACGCCTCCTTTAAGCCCTCCGCCGAATACGTGCGCTCCCTCACAAAGGGCGTGCCCTTCGATTTCTCCATCTACGGAGCGTCCGAGGGCCTTGTGGCGGCGTGCAGGGAGCTTGAAAGCACCGATATGCAGCTTCTCACCGACTCTTGCTTCTATGAGTTCATTCCCGTTTCGAACCCCGAGGGAGGCACAGTCACCCTCGACAAGCTCCAAAAGGGCGAAAAATACGAGATCCTCATCACCACTCAGGCGGGCCTCTACCGCTACCACCTCAAGGACGTTGTGGAATGCCGCGGCTTTAACGGCAAATGCCCAATGATCTCCTTCGTTTACCGCAAGGGCCAGCTCTTCAATATCGCGGGCGAAAAGTTCAGCGAGGAGGACGCGAGGAACACCGTTGAGATGTTCTCGAAGGCGCACGGCGTAAGCCTTGACAACTGGATCTTCTATCAGGACGATTCCGTTATGCCCAGCCGCTACTGCCTGCTTGTTGAAACCGACGAAAAAATCAACTGGGAAGAGTGTATAGACGAGCTCGAGGGCTATATGGGGCAGTGCAACAAGCGCTATTCGGGCCAGAGAGGCAAATCGTTCATCAGTCCGCTCACAGTGCGCCTGTAGAAACCCGGAACGCACGCAGAATGGGCGAAGCTTTGTATTTCGCGAGGGGCGAGCATGGCTCAGATAAAGCCCGTGCACTCCCTCGATAACGGCGAAAAACGCGAATTCTTCTTAAGCCGCGTTGAAGCCGATACGGAATAAAAAACACAAAAATTTTTATCAGGAGGAAAGAAAATGAAACTCAATTTCAAAAAGACACTCGCGCTCGTGCTGGCGCTGTCGCTGCTTGTGCCGGTGTTCGGCGTCTGTTCGTCGGCGGCCACAAAAGAAACGGTCCGTCAGTACGGTCAGGAGGGCGGCTATCTCGCGATAGGCGACTCCATCTCCCGCGGCTGCGGAGCGGAGGGCTTCTATATTGACGAGGACGGCTCCTACATGCCCGACGGCGAAGGACAGTACGGCCTTTATCACCTGCGCAACGTTCAGGGTTGCGTGCCTTACCAGATAGCCGAGGCCGTGGGCTGCGTTGCCCCGATGGATATGACCGACCAGAGCGCCACCTACTGGCCCTTCACCTATCCCGGCATGACCACCGCCGTAACTCTTGACCTTCTGGGCGTGGACGACGGCTACACCGACACCAAGCTCAACTACGCGTATTATAAAGACATGCTCAACTATTTCGGCTATGAGGGCTCCTTCAACGGCGTTCGTGAGCGCGACTACTACGATCCCGCCACCGACGGCAAATGCGGCAACATCATTGAGCTCATCCGGCGCGCCGATCTCATCACCGTTCAGCTCGGCATGTGCGACATCTTCTACCGCGCCTACCGCATCGTTTCAAACGGCGGCATGCTCGCCGACGGCATGAGCTTCGATCTGAGCAGCCCCGAGGCCATAAAGGCCCTCGTCGAGACCGCCATAGGCGAGATCAAAAACGGATTCGAGAATTTCAAGGCTCAGTATCCTCTTCTTCTCGCTAAAATAGTTGAACTCAATCCCGACGCCGATATCGTTATCGTCGGCGCGTTCAACCTTGTGAACCAGCTCACCATCACCGACGATCTTCTCGCTCCCATCGGCAGCATCATCTCCACCATCACCGAGTCCATGAACGCGCTCTACCGCCAGTGGGCCAAGGAGTACGGCGTGCGCTATGCCGATATAGCCAACACCGAAACTCAGGCCACCGAAAACGACTGGGCGCTTCTGGGCGATTTCAAAGACAACACCTTCACCGGCACACATCCCACACAGAAGGGCTACGACTACATCGTGCGTCAGATCCTCGCCCAGCTTCCTCCCGAGGACACAGATACAAACATCAAGGTGGACCTCGGCCGCTTCCAGAACGTTGACTACGTCCTTGTAAACGGCATCCCCGTGAATAACTACACGATGGAAGGCTTCGTTCTCTCAATTCCCTATTCTCTTCCCGGAGCCACAAACCTTACCATCGGCGTTAAGAACGACGACGGCACTCTTTCGGTGCAGACTTATTCGCTCACCTATACCATCGGCGAGGGCTACACCGCTTACCGTCTGTACGGCACTAACGACGCCGAAGGCACCGCCAGCAAGCCATGGAACCTTATCGTGAAGATCTTTAAGACGATATTTGAAAAGCTCGCTGAATTCTTTAAGGGCCTTTTCGATAAATAAAAAATAAAAAGGAGAACTGACAATGGAGATCTGGAAATGCAAGGTGTGCGGCTACGAGCATGAGGGCCCGCTTCCCGAAGATTTCGTGTGCCCGCGCTGCAAAAAACCGGCGGAAAATTTTGAAAAGATCGCGCCCGCCGCACCCCTGAACCCCTATGCAGGAACACAGACCGAAAAGAATCTTGAGGCCGCGTTCGCCGGCGAGAGCCAGGCCCGCAACAAATACACGTATTTCGCTTCAAAGGCCAAAAAAGAGGGCTTCGAGCAGATAGCCGCCCTGTTCCTCAAAACTGCCGACAACGAAAAAGAACACGCCAAAATGTGGTTCAAAGAGCTTCAGGGCATCGGCTCCACCGCCGATAACCTTGCCGCTGCCGCCGACGGCGAAAACTTTGAGTGGACGGATATGTACGAGGGCTTCGCCGTCACCGCCGAAAAAGAGGGCTTCCCGGAGCTCGCCAAAAAATTCCGCATGGTCGCCGCCATTGAAAAGCACCATGAGGAACGCTACCGCGCCCTGCTTAAAAACGTGGAGCTGCAGGAAGTGTTCAAAAAGAGCGAGGTCAAGATCTGGGAATGCCGCAACTGCGGACACATCGTGGTGGGAACCGAAGCGCCCGAAAAATGCCCCGTCTGCGACCATCCTCAGAGCTACTTTGAAGTAAACGCGGAAAACTATTAAATTCGCCTTCGGCGAGCTAAATTCGCCTTACGGCGAGCTAAATTGACCTGCGGTCAGCTAAATTCCCTTCGGGAGCTAAATTCGCTTCGCGAGCTTAGTTTTAATTTAGCTGAAAACCGCAGGTTTTCAATTTAGCTGGAGCCGCAGACATCAATTTAGCTGATAAGTCTTGCCATTTTTCGTTCTTTTCTGTATAATATGTATATAATCGGAATGAAGGAGGCGATACCTTGGCTGATTGTCCGAAATGCGGCGTCCATTTGCGCCTTATCGACTGGAAGCAGAAATGCCCGTACTGCGGCGCAAATATTTTTCTCTACGATCTGCAGGAAAGGCTGATGCGGGACGCAGACCTTGCCGAGGTCCAGAATTTTTATTTTCAGAAAAAACTGGACCGCGCCAAAGCTTCTTTTATCGGGTCAAAGCCGGCGGTCGCGCGTATTTTCACTTCTCTGCTTCCCGTGGGGGCGCTGTTTCTCCCGCTTATAAACGTTTCAAAGAGCGGCCTTGAGCTTGAGGGAAGCTTAAACGTCGTTAAGCTCTGCGAATTCTTTTCCGAAAACGCGCAGCCGTTCTTCGAAGCGGTCAAAAAGGACATTTCGGGGAAGCTGTTTTTCGCGGCGCTTGTTTGTCTTGTTCTGAGTTTACTGTTCCTTATCCTCCACTTCGCCCTTCTGTTTCTCGCGTGTTCGCCGCGCGGAAAAGCGCGCTGTTATATTCTCTCGTCGCTTGCGCTCAGCTTTTCTCTCGCCTTCGCGCTTATCTTCGTTTTCCTTCCGGAGGGGAGCTTTTCCGTTTTACCCGGTATAGGCGCGTGGCTGTACGTTTTTTTGTGCGCGGCGAATTTTATCGCCGAAGTAGTCGTGTTCAAAAAGGGCGTCCCCATCGTCCATAAGCAGTGCTACGTCGGCGGTATACCCATAGAAGAATATTTTGAAATGCAAAAGGCGGGGCTTTCGCACGACGAGATCCGCGCCGAGCAGTACCGCAGGCTGACAGCTCTTCAGCTCGAAAAGGAAAAAGAGCTCGAAAAAGAAGCCGGAAAGGAGGCGCCGAACGTTGGCTGAAATCAATGAAAACGGGACCTTCGAAAGCGCGCAGCTCAATCAGGCGTATATGAACAGGCTTTTCTGTTCCACGCGCGAGCGCGTCGCGTTCACGTTAAAGGCCGCCTTCGGCAAAATGGACCTCGGCAAATACGATACGGGCAGCGAGATCTTCCTGTATAAGTTTTTCGGGCTTTCCGCTTATAACTACGGCAAGGCGGCGGCGGGGCTCGGCGTATACGATTTGATAAACGATCCGCTCTCGGCGGCGATAATCGACAATATGCGCTCGCGCTGGGGCAAATTCAAGCCCTTCCAGTATCTGG
>JAFSWN010000229.1 GCA_017450185.1 Clostridia bacterium
ATCAGCGCCTTCGGGAAGCCTGTTGAATACGCACACGTCGCAGTCTTTCAGCTTGTCCACCACAAGGCTTCTCATATTGGCGTTATAGTTAAGAAAGCTCCTGCCGTCAAAAAACAGCATATTCTGATAAGGCAGCCAGCCGTCGGGCATGCTGTCGTAAAAATCCTGGATCATCCACATGCCGTTATATTCAACCAAAACTCTCTCGCTGCGAGTTTCGCTTATCATTTTATAGAGATTGGCTTCGGTGAGTTCGGATTTATCCTCTATTGTTCTGATAAAAACGTTTTTACCAGAGAATTTTTGCGGGCAGTATTCCTCCATGCCCTCCTCGCACACCAAGAGAAGCGTGCGCTCTCCCTGATTGAATCTTTTGTCCTCAAGGGTATCCTGGATAAACACCGTTTTTCCGGCTTCAAGAAACCCTGTAAAGATATATACCGGAATCTCCAAATTCAGATCACTCCTTAATTAAACAGCGCGGCAATTTCGGCCTCGTTTATCTTTGAGCCGATAACGCAAATTCTGCCTATAACTCCGGCGCTTCCGTTTCTGATATTGTTTTCGCCCGGGATATAGTCGAAATGGATCCACTCGCTTTCATTTCCTTCTACTATTCCCTTGGCTCTGAGGATATAGCCGAAACGCGTCTCATCGCAAAGCTCGTCCAAAATGGTATCAAGCTCTTCTGCCGAATACTTTTTGGTGGTCTCTATGCCCCAACTGACAAACACTTCGTCGGCGTGATGGTGATGGTGATGATCATGGTCGTGATGGCAGCCGCAGGAGCACTCTTCTTCATCTTCGTCATGGTGATGGTGGTGGTGCTCGTGCCCGTCGTCATCATCGTCGGCGTGATGGTGGTGATGATGCTCGTGCCCGTCATCGTCATCATCGTCGTCGTGATGGTGGTGATGATGCTCGTGCCCTTCATCGTCGTCATCGTCGTCGTCATGATGATGGTGCTCATGATCATCGTCATCGTCGTCGTGGTGATGGCAGCCGCACGAGCACTCCTCTTCATCGTCGTCATGATGATGGTGGTGATGCTCATGCTCGTCTTCATCGTCATGCTCGTTCATAAGGTGTTCAAGGGCTGCAGAAAGAGTGTCTTTCCTTTCAACAGCCTCAAGCAGAGCAGCTCCGTCGAGTTTTGAAATGGGAGTGGTAACTATAACGGCCGAAGGATTCTTTTCTCTTACGAGCTCAACAGCTTCTTTGAGCTTTTCATCGTTCACAACGTCGGCGTGGCTCATGATTATCGTTCCGGCGTGTTCAACCTGATCGTTAAAGAATTCACCGAAATTCTTCATATACATCTTGCATTTTCCGGCGTCGACAACGGTGGTGAATGCGTTGAGAATTATTTCGCTGCTGCCAATATTCCTAACGGCTTTGATTATATCGGAAAGCTTGCCTACTCCGGACGGTTCGATGATGATCCTGTCGGGAGAAAACTGTAAAAGCACCTTTTTGAGCGCTTCGCCGAAATCTCCGACAAGGCTGCAGCAAATACAGCCTGAATTCATTTCGGTTATCTCGATCCCGGCGTCCTGAAGAAAACCGCCGTCGATACCGATCTCGCCGAATTCATTTTCGATAAGGACAAGCTTTTCGCCTTTATAACTGTCGTGTATCAGTTTTTTAATAAGCGTCGTCTTTCCTGCTCCGAGAAAACCGGAAAAAATATCTATCTTGGTCATTTTGCGTCATTCCTTTTCTTTTAATCTTTAATTTTATATTTTATCATTATTTTTTTTCAATTTCAAGTATTTTTCGGTTATTTGATATTTACTCATATTTAAGTTTCAACTTAATAAATCAGATGGAAAATTAATATTTAATTAAATAGATATTAACAAAATTTTATTTTCTGTTTTAGAAAAATATGCGTTTTCTTTTATGCTATTATTACGGCTAAGGGATGTGAAAACATGAAAAAGTATTTTAAGGATTATTTCAACAGGATCTTATCCTCGGTCAGCAAATGGCAGCTTAGATATTGATGGATATTAAGAGCGCTTATGATATTCGCCTTCTTAGATACGGCGTTTAGGGGCAGCAGCTACAGCGCCAGCAATCCTCCGATTCAGATACTCGCTAATCTTGTCGGAATGTTCGCATATGAAATAATACAGTTTTTTCCGGAAAAGAACCGCTTAAGGTATTTTTCTTCAAGCTTCCAGAATATTACCATACTCGGATTTTTTTTAGGCTCCTTCGGCGGGGCGTATTTGAATCTTTACTATATTCTTCCCGCATATGACAAAATACTTCACGCATTCGGTACTGCCGAGGGTGTGTATATCGGCTATGAATACATTTGCGCAACACAGCTCAAATTAAAAAAGACTTGCCCTCATCAAATAGTAAATCTCGGCGCCTTGGGCTTCGGTTTTATTCTCTCAAGCGCCTGGGAGCTTTTTGAATTCACTTACGACCAGTTTTTCGGCGGCGACGCCCAACACTGGAATTATGCCGAAGCGTTAAAAGCCGCGGGCGGTGACCCCGACAAGATCTTCCAGCTTATCCCTATGAACGATATAAGCCGGTTCGCGCTTATGGATACGATGGGAGATATTGTTCTGAATTTTGTCGGCGCGTTTATTTTGTATATATTCCTTTGTGTTTATCCATACAGGCACAGAGGAAAAAACGATATAAACGCAAAGATAGAAGCTATGAACAAAGAAGAACCTAATAAAATATTAGTTTGATCTCCGTTAATATATTTATTAAGACCGAAAGAGCGCTGCACTCTTTCGGTCTTTGATTTTTGCGATCAATCCGGCATCTGCCAAGCGTTATGGTCGGTATGAAGAAGACGGTGTGCCTCGTGAGAAAGAGGTTTCTCCAAATACTCTTCATAAAGTCTCAATACTTCCGGATTCTCGTGTGAAAATCTCAGCGGCATATTCTTATCAAGAGAATAAAGCTCTTTCCCGCGCTGACAGGCAAGCTCCTCACCGTCGTGTATGGGCTGCCCGCCGCCGCCGGCACATCCGCCGGGACAAGCCATTACTTCGATAAAATCATATTCCGCTTTTTTTGAAAGCACCGCTTCAATAAGCTTGCGCGCGTTTCCGAGGCCGCTTGCAACGGCAACGCGTACCGGAATACCTGCGACGTCATAGGTCATTTCCTTCCATCCGTCCATGCCTCTGACGTCAGAAAACGCTTCAACTTCGGGGTTCTTTCCCGTCACGAGATAGTAAGCGCTTCTGAGAGCGGCTTCCATAACGCCACCCGTTGCGCCGAATATGACGCCTGCGCCGGTCGCGGTACCGAGCGGATTATCGAACTCAGCCTCCGTAAGCTCCTTGACGTTTACGTGGCTTGCTCGCAGCATTCTCGAAAACTCTCTTGTCGTCAGAGCTATATCCACGTCGGGATCGCCGCAGGCGTCATTAAGTACCGGAATCGCGACCTCATGTTTTTTCGCGGTACACGGCATAACCGAAACGCAGAATATTTTGTGAGGGTCGACGCCTATGCTGTTTGCAAACCATGTTTTTGTGACGGCTCCGAACATCTGCTGAGGTGATTTCGCTGTTGAGAGGTTGTCTGTCAGCTCAGGATACTGGCTCTTCAAAAAACGTACCCATCCGGGGCAGCATGAAGTCATAAGCGGAAGCGTGCCTTTGTTTTTAAGTCTGTCTATAAACTCGCTTCCCTCCTCCATAATGGTAAGATCCGCTGCAAAATCGGTGTCGAAAACATAATTGAAGCCGAGAGCTTTCGCCGCCGCGACCATTCTTTTTTCGGTCGCCTCTTCTTTTGCAATTCCGAGAGATTCGGCCCATGCCGCGCGTACGGCGGGAGCGATCTGAAGAACGGTTACAATATTCGGATCATTGATCTTATCAAACACCTTATCGGTATCGTCACGAGCTCTGAGAGCGCCGACAGGACAATGAGTGATGCACTGGCCGCAAAGAGAGCATGAGGTCTCCCAGATCTTTTTATTATCCTTGACTCCTATAGTTGTACGGCTTCCTGTGTTTTTGACTTCCCAGATATTAAGGGTCTGTATTTTGTCGCATACCTGGACGCAGCGCATACATTTTATGCACTTGCTTGCTTCTCTTATAAGCGGGAAACCTCCTGAGCAGACGTTGTTTTCAAGCTTAGTATCATATTTGCTGCCTATTATATTGAGATCGTTGGCAAGCGACTGAAGGCTGCAGTTGCCGCTTCTGACGCATGTTGGGCAATGACAGTCATGTGCGCTTAAGATCAGCTCAACGTTTGTTTTGCGTGAGGCGCAAACTTTTGGAGAATTCGTAAAAACGACCATTCCCTCCTGTGCCGGGGTATTGCAAGCGGCGGCAAGACGATCGCAGCCTTCTATTTCAACAGCACAAACGCGACACGCGCCGATCTCGTTTAAATCTTTAAGATAACAAAGAGTGGGGATATCGATCCCTGCCGACCTGGCGGCCTCAAGAACGGAGCAGCCGTTTTCAACACTGATTTTATTTCCGTCGATAATAAGATTTACCATTTTAATTTGCGGCCTCCTTTCAACGCTCCGTATCCGTAATGGTCGCAGCGTAAACATCTCAGGCATTCCTGCGCCGCCTGCTGCTGCGTCATCTGATTTTCAAGAAGTTTGAAATCGTTCTTACGCTCGCCTGCTGGACGTTCGCTGAGATAGATCCGGCCGCAGGGCGGCTGAGGAGCAACCGGAGGATCGGGGATCTCAACGGGAACGCAGATCTCATGGTTAAAGCCGAGATAAGAATCGATACTTGCCGCTGCGGCTTTTCCCGCCGCAATAGCTCTTATTGCCGTTGCGGGACCGGTCACGCAGTCGCCGCCCGAAAAAAGACCGTCTTGACTCTTTATAACTGTATCGTCGCCGGCTGTTATCCTGCCCCACTTTGTTTCGACGCCGTTATCGGCAAAATGCCGGGAATCTATAGCCTGTCCTATGGCGACTATTATTACGTCGGCTTCAAGACGGACGGGCGGAAGGTCGGCGTCGATAGGCGAAGGACGTCCGCGGCTGATATTACTTATCATCTGAGGACGAACCCAAAGCGCTTTTACGCAGCCGTTTTCATCGAGCTCGATCTTTTCGGGAGCGTAAAGCTCCATGATCTCGCAGCCTTCGGCGATCGCTCCCTCAACCTCCTCGGGAAGAGCGGTCATATCCGATTTGCGTCGTCTGTAAACACAAGTAACAGAATCCGCGCCGAGTCTCATCGAAGTTCTCGTGCAGTCCATCGCCACGTTACCGCCGCCGATGATAACAGTCTTTTTCCCTGAAAAATCAGGAAGCTCATTATCTCCGATACCTCTGAGCAGCTCAACGGCGGAAATAACGCCCTTACCCTGCTCTCCTTCTATCCCGAGCTTATTGTCGTTATGAGCGCCTATCGCAATAAAAACAGCGTCAAAAGATTCTTTGAGTTCTGAAATCG
>JAFSWN010000230.1 GCA_017450185.1 Clostridia bacterium
AAAGGCGTTCTGCTCATGGATGGCGGTCTTTATCCCCATCTTATGCGCTGTGCGCACCACGGGGCCGCTCACATATCCCCCGAAGCCCACTACGACGTCAGGCTTGAAATCATTGATGATCCTTTTGCACTGGGATGTAACAAAAACAAGCTTTTTCAGCGTTTTGAGATTGTGCGCTATGCCCCCGGGAGAAAACGAGCGGTAAAAGCCGCTGATGTTTATGGAGGCAAAATCGAACCCCGCCTTCGGGACGAGAGACGACTCCATTTTTTCTTTTGTGCCCACAAACAGTATGCCGGCGTCGGGATACCTGCTCCTGAGCTCCTGCGCGGCGCTGAGAGCGGGATTTATGTGCCCGCCTGTGCCTCCTGCGGCGAATAATACCTTCACTGTTTTTTCCTCCTGATCTTAGACGTTCGTGAAATACTCAAAACGAACCCCATCTCTGCGAGAGTTACAACCATCGCGGTGCCTCCGTAGCTGAAGAACGGCAGCGATATACCGGTGTTCGGTATCGAGTCGGTGGCCACAAGTATGTTCAGGAGTACCTGAACGCCGAGCTGGAACACGACTCCCATCGCAACAAGCGCTCCGTAGCGGTCGGGAGAGTTTATGCCTATTACAACGCCTCTCCATATGAGCAAAGCGAACAGCAGAAGTATGAGCGTGGCTCCGACGAAGCCGAGCTCCTCGACGACTATTGAAAAGATCATGTCGTTCTGCGGCTCGGAAACGTAGAGGTGCTTGAGCGTAGACTGACCGAGCCCCTTTCCGAAGAAGCCGCCGGAGCCGATAGCGTAGAGCGCCTGATTGACCTGCCAGCGCGCCCCGAGGGGATCGAAATCCTTATTCACCCACGCTTCTATTCGTTCTTCCATGTAGCCCTTGAGGAAACCGAGCTTATATGCGAGGACTATGGCGGAGAGGCCTCCGACGCCTCCGATGGCGAACCACTTTCCTCTCACCTCGCCGAGATACAGCAAAATAACTCCTATCGCAAGCATCAGAATAGTGCCCGAAAGATGGCTTCCGAGAGCAACGAGCCCGGCGTAAACCATGATTATTAAACCGCAGGGTATAATGATCTTCAAGGAATCGTTGAGAATGGGCCTTCCGACAACATCGTTGACTTTACGAGCTATATTGTTTTGTAAAGGTTTTTTGCTTAACACTACGCTGTGGCACTTGTCGAGTATCGCCGCGAGCGTCAGGATTATGGCGAACTTCGCAACGTCCGACGGTTGGAACTGAAGGTGCAGAGGACGGATATAAATATAGCGGTGAGTGCCGTGGTATTCGGGCATCAGCAGCGCCGCGCCAAGAAGGAGCCACGAGGCTCCGGTGCCCACGAGCGCTCCGAGCGTTTCAAGCTTTTTATAGTTGATCCTTGATATTACAAGCATTACGGCTATTCCGAGAGCCACCCACACGATCTGGCGCTTGAAATAATACGCCGAATCATCCTCGTAATAATAGGCGTAAACATAGGTGGCTGAATAGAGCATGACAAGACCCGTTACTATGATGGCCATAAGTATGGCGAAGAACGGAACGTCTATCCCGCCGGACGCAAAAAAGCTTTTAATATTTTTTATCAGTTTGTTTTCGCTCATAATCTGCCCTCTCTGTCTGTAAAGTTGTTTTCTTTACTTAACTCTTCCGAATATCATCAGCGCGACCGCCGCTGCTCCTCCGAGAACGGTTATAAGGCTGAACACCGTGCATATCTTTTTTTCGCTCCATCCGCTCATTTCATAGTGATGGTGGATGGGAGCCATCTTAAACAGTTTTTTCCCGTTGTGGGTCTTAATATACGCAATCTGCAGGATATCCGAACCGAACTCGGCTACATAGATGATACCGATGAGAAGTATCGCCCACGGAGCGTCTATGGCGTAAGCCATCGCTATCACCATACCGCCGAGGAAAAGAGAGCCGACGTCGCCCATCATGACCTTCGAAGGGTTCCAGTTCCAAATAAGATAGCCCGCAAGGCTTCCGAACAGCGCGCACGCCATGACGCCCATTCCGGTGAACTGCCTTAATACGGCGCAAACGGCGAACGAAACGCACACAAGCGACGTCACGCTTGCGCAAAGGCCGTCGACGCCGTCAAGGAAATTCACTGCATTCACAGTGCAGTATATGGCGGCGACGCCGAGCACCCAAAACACTCCCGCGTTCGCCCATGCGCCGATATACGGCACGAACATATAGTTTACTCCGGCGAACTTATATAATGTAAATAAATAGGTAAGCGCGACAAGAAGCTCAAGGACAGTTTTCTGCATCTCGGTGAGGCCGAGGTTCCTCTTTTTGACGACCTTTATATAGTCGTCGATAAACCCGATAAAACCGAAGCCGCACGCCATAAGGATGCCCGCGAAGATCTTGACGCAGAGCACGTCGCGAGGTCTGTCGGTTCCGAAGGTGATGAGGTCGCCGCCGAGGATCTTATCGGTAATAAGCACCGCCGCAAAGCTGACGATGAAGCCTATTATGAACAGGAATCCGCCCATTGTGGGAGTGCCCTGCTTTTTTTTGTGCCATGACGGGCCTATATCGAGTATCGTCTGTCCGAACTTAAGCTTATGAAGCCACGGAATGAGCGCGAAGCCCAGCAGGAACGACACGAAAAATCCAATAACTATTGACATTACGACCGCTGCCCAGATATGCATATTTTTATCCTTTCTTTTATAAAAAAGCTAATCTTTGAGTATTTCTTCAAGATCGGAGAAATGCTTTTTCTCCCGTCCCGATATCTGATAATCCTCATTTCCTTTCCCCGCTATCAGGACCGTGTCTCCCGGAAAAGCCTTGTTGAGCGCGAGGCTTATAGCCCTTGCCCGGTCCGGCTCCGTGAATATCCTGTTTTTTCTTTTAATACCCGATTTTATATCCTTTATTATATCGTCGGGATCCTCGTCTCTCGGGTTATCGGAGGTTATTATCACTTCGTCGGAATACCTCGCCGCAGTTTCGCCCATAAGAGGACGCTTGCGTTTATCCCTGCAGCCTCCGCAGCCGAAAACCGTTATGAGCCTTCCGCGCCCGGATATTTTCAGCGCGCCTATCACCGCGGCCAGAGCGTCGGGAGTGTGGGCGAAATCGACGCACACCCTGACTCCGTTTTTTTCAATTAACTGCAGCCTTCCGGGTACCTGAGGGAGCATCGGGACAAGAGGCGCTATGTCGTCCGCTTTTTCGCCGAGCGCCATACATGAAGCGGCGGCAGCCAGAACGTTATACACCGAACACATTCCGGGATAAGGGACATGTACCTTTGTGAGCGAAGGGGAACTGAAAAGGATAAAATCTGATCCGTTTTCTGCGCAGCGAATATTTTTTGCGGTATAGTCGCTCAAAACGCTCCTGCAGGAATACAGGTATACCCTTTTCTCCCCGGACACCTGAATGAAATTTTCGGAATAAGCGTCGTCGGCGTTTATAAGCATTATTTCACTCAACTCGCAGAGCCTTGTCTTCGCCTCGACGAGCTTCGATACGGTCTTGTGGTAGTCAAGATGGTCGGTGCCGATATTTGTAAAAACGCCGAGGTTAAATTTTGCTCCGTCAACGCGGCGCTGGGCGAGCGCCTGAGACGACACCTCGCACACGCAGTATTCACAGCCTTCACTCACCGCTTTTGCAAGCTCCTCGAAAAACACGTCGGGCTTCGGCGTTGTGTAACCGGTCGAGCGGCTCTCTTCACCGGTATCCGCTCCGAGAGTTCCGATAAAAGCGCATTTATGTCCGAGCTTTTCCAAAAAAAACCTTATATAGCACGCCGTCGTTGTTTTTCCGTTGGTTCCCGTTATACCTATAAGACGCAGCTTTAGGTCGGGACGGCCGAAGAATACCGAGCACAGGCTGCTGAAAGCCGAACGGCTGTTTTCGACCCGGTAAGCGAAGGCAGCCTCCACAGGCTCCTCGCAGATGACGGCGGCGGCTCCTCTTTTTAACGCTTCCCCTGCCAAATAATGGCCGTTTGTTTTTTCACCTTTGATACACACGAAGAGCGACCCCTCGCGGGTATTGTTTATTTCGTCGGTTACGTTTACGATATCCGCGTCCGGTTGTACGGGACGGACGCCTATGCCCGATAAAAGAGATGAGAGCTTCAAATAAGTGACCTCCGTTTGAATTTCTCTCTCTTTCACACCGTTAAATCAGTCGTGGACGCCGGTTGTAGTCCTGAACGAAACCGTGACGACGCTGCCTGCCTCGACCTCGCTTCCGCTCGGAAGATCCTGCTTATAGGCGACCACAGTGCTTTCGCTCGAGGCGCTTCCCGAAATCTTTATATTCAGGTTGTTGCTCACGGCGATCCTGCCGGCCTGCGAAACGGTGAGGCCTGCGAAATCCGGGACCACTGCGGTCTTCTTTTCGGCGTTTTGCTGAGTGTACAGAACCAGAACGCCGTTGACGGGAGTTTTTCTGCCGGGTTCGGGGGACTGGGCGACGACCGTGGAGCCCTCGCCGACTATGCTGACGTTGTAGCTGTATTCCTCAAGAATGGAATTCGCTTCGTTGACGCTCTTGCCAACGAACTCAGGCATGGAAACGTTCATGGAGGACACCTCCTCGTCGGAATAAGAGGGTTCGACTCCAAGATAATTCAGAGTTTTTTCTATTACCTCTCCCGCGACGGGTGCAGCGATGACGCCGCCGGAATAGTTCGCGCCCTGAGGCTCGTCGATGACTATGACGACGCTCACCTCCGGATCGTCGCACGGGGCGAAGCAGGCGATGGAAGCTATATACGTGTCATCCGCTGAACCGAGCTTTTCAGACGTGCCGGTCTTACCGGCGACGTGATAGCCGGAAACATACGCGTTTTTACCGGTACCTTCGGTAACGACGTCCTCCATCCAGGAGGAAACGAGCGACGCGGTGGATTCCGAAACGACCTGTCTTTTAACTATCGGCGACGTTACGGCCACCGTGTTGCCCTGCGAATCGAGGAGCTTTGAAACGATATATGGCTGCATGAGCTTTCCGCCGTTGCCGACGGCGCTTATGCCGGTGATAATCTGCAGAGGCGTGACCGCTATAGACTGGCCGAACGAAGCTGAAGCGAGATCTGAATAGCTGAACGATACTGCAGGGTCGTGATACGTGACGTTTACAAGAGGAGTGCTCTCGCCCGCAAGGTCGACTCCTGTTTTTTCGGAGAATCCGAACGCCTGAAAATACTTAAAGTAAAGGTCCACGCCCATCTTCTGGCCAACGTAAACGGCAAAGGTGTTGCAGGAGTTTACAAGAAGAGTTCTTGGCGTTTCGGCGCCGTGGCCGACGGGGTTATAGTCCTTTATGGTTCTGTCGCCTATCGTTATGGTACCCCCGCAGCTGTAAGAGGTCTCGGGTGTTATCACGCCCTCCTCGAGCGCGCCGGCAACAACGAACACCTTAAAAACGGAGCCCGGATAATAGAAGTCCGCCACAGACTTGTTTTTCCACTGTTCTATTCTCGCAGCGGCGACGGGGTCCGCCTTCTGGGCGTCGGTGCCGCTCTCGGCAAAATACTGCGTGAGCTGCGGATAGAGGATGTCGTAGGGTTCGTTGGGGTCGTAGTCCGGAAGGTTCGCCACGGCGAGTATAGCTCCGGTTTTTGTTTCCATAACTATTCCGTAAACGTTTTTCGCGCCGGTCTCTTTAAGAGCGGTTTCAAGAGCGTTTTCAAGTATGGTCTGTATCTCGACGTTGAGAGTAAGTACCACGCTTAAGCCCTGCTCGGCCTCATACGTTACCTCGTAAGCGTTTTCAAGCTCGAACTGTACGCCGTCCTTCGCGGTGACGATACGTCCGTTGGTACCGGTGAGCTCGTCGTCATATACGTTTTCAAGACCGTAGAGTCCGTTGCCGTCGGTTCCGGTGAAGCCGAGGATGGTCGACGCGAGAGAGCCGTTTGGATAGTATCTTTTTGTGTCGGGGTCAATAAATATGACGTTTGTGAGCTTTTTCTCACGCACAGTTTCGGAGAGAGCCTTTTTTTCGTTATATTCCACTTCGCCCTTTATTTTGAGATAACCCTTGTCGGAGTTTTCGTCGATCTTTCTGCTTATCTGCGCCGCGTCCACACCGAGAGTGTCGCTGAGCACGGAGATAACGTCGCTGCGATTCTTTTCGGTGACCTTGCTTGGGTTTATATAAACGAGCCACACCGACGCGCTCTGCGCGAGCACGTTCATATTGGCGTCGTATATCGTGCCTCTTGAAGCGTTTATTGTTGAGACGCTGAGCTGCTGCTCCTCCGCCTTTTCCTTATACTCGTTCCCTTTTATGAGAGTAAGGTACCCTATCCTGAGCACGCAGCCTCCGAACGCTATTCCGGCGAGCAGAATCAGTATTATCACTCCCCTGAAGCCTGTTAAGCTCGAGCTTTTCATCGACGCCTTTTTCATTATCTCTCTCCTTTAATAACCGCAAAGGGCGAAGTGACTTCGCCCCGTTATATTAATATCTTCTATAGTTTTATGCCGGAGATCCTTCGTAAAGAACAGCTTGAAAACCCGCTCCGGCCGATTTATCAGTGAAAAATGCTGAGAAAGCCTCCGCCTGACGAATAAATTACCTTATCGCCTCCGGTGAGCTCGATGTACTCAACCTGATAGCTTTCCACCTTGCTCATGCCGAGGATCCTTGTGGCGTAGTCGTCGATCTTGCCGATGCTTGTGATGCTGTTGAGCTGCGCGCTGAGCCTTACGTTTTCGCTCTTTGCAACTTCTATTTTCGATTCCACCTGCGCTATCTGGCGCGAAAGCTCATACCTTTTCGCTCCGGCGGAGATCTGGATACAGAGCACTCCGAGCATCACGGCGGCGAAGAACAGGATAAAAACGGAATTTGAGGCGGCCTTCCTTGATTCTCTTTTTTTCTGCTGGATGCTTTTTTTATCGACCTTTTTCAGAGGTTCGCCGACGCGCGTTTTCCTTTGAGGAGCCGCCGAGCCTCCGGCCGCGCTTCTTACGGCGCTGCCCTCAAACAGTTCAAAATCATAACCCGTGTTCATTCTTGCTGCCGCCATAGCTTTTCCCTTCCTTTTCTTTCGCTACTATCTATAATGTAATAATTATTAAAAGAAATACTTTGTTTACTTTAGTTTCTTTATACTTCTGAGCCTTGCCGAACGCGCCCGCGGATTGTCGGAAAGCTCCTCTTCGGAGGGAGAGATCCCTTTGACCGTTATCTCGCCTTCGGGAGTCCTGCCGCAAACGCATACGGGAAAATCGGGAGGACAAACGCAGCCGGTCGAAAGCTCTTTGAAGGTCTGCTTGACCGCTCTGTCTTCAAGAGAGTGGAACGTTATTACCGAGAGTATCCCGCCGGGAGCCAGCACGGAAAACATATCGCGCACACATCCGGAAAGATTTTCGAGCTCCCCGTTCACTTCTATCCTTATCGCCTGAAAGCTCCTTCTCGCGGGATGCCCGCCGTCGCGCCGCGCTCTTGCAGGGATGCCGCTTTTTATTATCTCCGCGAGCTCGAGAGTGCTTTCTATGGGTTTCTTTTCGCGCTCGGAAACTATCCTTCTCGCGATGCTCGCGGAAAACTTTTCTTCACCGTAGGTAAAAAGAATTCTTCTGAGGTCGCCTTCGGAGTAGGTATTCACAACGTCCGCCGCGCTTTTCCCCTCCTTGCTCATACGCATGTCGAGAGGAGCGTCCGCGTGAAACGAAAAACCGCGTTCGGGAGTATCGAGCTGATAGCTTGACACTCCGAGGTCCGCAAGGACTCCGTCGGCTCCGTCTATCCCCGCAGAAGCGGCAATACTCTTTATATCCGAAAAATTGCCGTGGACTATCTCAACGTTCTTTTCGGAGGAAAATTTCCGCCTTAGATTCGATACCGCGTCGGGATCGCGGTCGACGCAGACAAGGCGGCCGTCTTCTCCGAGGAGGCTGAGGATCGCGCCCGAGTGTCCTCCACCGCCCGCCGTACAGTCAATATACGTTCCGCCGGGTCTCACACAAAGAGAATCTATAGTTTCGGCGAACAGCACCGGAATATGATTGAAGCCCATGATCAGAAGTCGACCTCGGGATAATCGTCGGCAAGAAGCTCGCTCTTGTTCCCGATCCTGTCTTGATACGTTTTTTTGTCCCATATCTCTATGTGATTATCAAAGCCGAGGACCGTGACCTCGTCCTTGAGAGAAGCGTGCTCAACGCATCCCTCGGGGACAACGAGCCTGCCGTTCCTGTCGACCGACACGGGCGTA
>JAFSWN010000231.1 GCA_017450185.1 Clostridia bacterium
ATTGGGTAAAAACCGGTTTGGTGATCATAAAAATTTTTTGCTTTGACAACACCGGCCTTTTAATAAAATTGATGTGAAGCAAAAAATTTACCGCGGCATGAAATGCCGCCCTACCGATCGCGAGACCGACCGAGCCGGCAGGTGAGACCATCCGTGCTAACGGTGCGTACAATAAACAACACATGAAAAACATTACATATGCTCGGCGTTACGGTGTTTGGTAGGGCGGCATTTCATGCCGCGGTAATTTTGTTATGACGGCGCACGTTCCGAAAAGGGCGAATAACCGCTTTCATAACAAAATTTTATAATTGCGCCGCAGGGGCATACCGATTGGATAGAATCCGAGGAAAAGTAAACCGACCTTTACCCGTATTGGGTAAAAACCGGTTTGGTGATCATAAAAATTTTTTGCTTTGACAACACCGGCCTTTTAATAAAATTGATGTGAAGCAAAAAATTTATCGCGGCATGAAATGCCGTCCTACCGGATCGCGAGACCGACCGAGGCGAGAGGGTGAATAGATTAAAAAACTGAAGAAGAATAAATCACGTAAGCTTACAAAATGTGTATTTACGCGTTTCGCCGAAATCTATTCGATGATATCTATATCGTCTCCGGCCTTCACCCTGCCGCCCTTAAGGACCACCGCGAACACGCCTTCGCGGGGCATCACGCACTGCCCTACAAGCTTGCTGACGGCGCAGCCCTCATGGCACTCCTTGCCTATCTGGCTTATTTCAAGGACGCATTCGCCGATTTTGAGCTTTGTGCCGACCGGAAGAGTATAGAGCTCAATGCCCTCGGTGGTTATATTCTCGGCAAAAACTCCGTGACAAAGGCCGTTTTTCGGGCCGAGCCTTGCCTTTTCGATGCTCTCGGTCCCGAGAAGGCTCACCTGTCTGTGCCATTTTCCGGCGTGCGCGTCGCCCTCGAGCCCGAAATTCTCGATAAGCACGCCGCTTTCGATCTTTTTTTTTGGCGTCCCCTTTTTTTCGCTTATGTTTATTGAAACCACTTTTCCGTTCATTTTTCATCCTCCGATCTTATTCATTGAAGAGAGCTTTCCCGACGGGTCCTCAAAGTGATGGCCCGCGGGCTTTTTTTGTATCACAGAGCATATTTCGGAATAAAGGCGCTCTTCGTCGGGCAGAAGCTTACGAAGATCGTATACGTCGTTTTGCCCGAGGCACGGCTTTACGGCTCCGTTTGAAAGCAGCCTTATCCTGTTGCACGAGCCGCAGAACTTTTTGCTGACCGGCGAAATAAAGCCGACCCTTCCGCGAAAGCCGTCCGCCCTGTAGTAAACCGCCGCCCCGTCGCGCTCATACGACGGACAGAGAAACGGAAAACGGCTGAGAAGCTCTGCGCTTGTGACAAGCTTGTTTTCGCCGCCGCTTTCGGTGGGCATAAGCTCTATAAAACGCACGTCCACCGGGTATTTTTTTGCAAGACACAGAAGCCTTTCGGCGCCGTCGTCGTTTACGCCGCGAATGAGCACGGTGTTTATTTTTACGCGTTCAAAGCCTGTTTCAAGAGCCTTTTCAAGGCCCGCGGTCACCGCTTCGAGAGCGTCTTTTCCCGTCATGCGGCGAAAGCATTCGCGGTCGAGGGTATCGACGCTGATATTTACCGCGCCTACCCCTGCCTTTTTGAGGTCTTGGGCCTTTTTTTCAAGGAGATAGCCGTTTGTTGTGACGGCGATGATCTCGGGAGAAGCGGCTTCTTTTACGGCGAAGGCTATTTCGGTTATATCGTCCCGCACAAGAGGCTCGCCGCCGGTGAGCCTGATTTTTTTTATACCGGCTCTTGCAAACGCGCGGGCAAACACGGCTATTTCGGCGGGAGAAAGCTCGTTTTCGTCGGGATAGCCCACGCTGCAGTAGGCGCACCTGAAATTGCACCTCTGCGTCACCGATATGCGAAGATAGTTTATCTCGCGTCCGAGGTTATCCTTCATTACGGTAGTCTCCGCTCTTTCCGCCTGTTTTTTCCAAAAGCTTTATTTCTTCAACGACCATTTTTCTGTCGATCGCCTTGCACATATCGTAAATCGTGAGCGCCGCCACGGATACCGCCGTGAGCGCCTCCATTTCTATTCCCGTTTTATAGCTGCACACAAGTGTGGAATAAATAATAAGCCTGTTTTCGCCATGAGCTTCAAAATCGACCCTGACGCTCTCTATGGGGATATTGTGGCAAAGCGGGATGAGCTCAAAGGTGCGTTTTGCCGCCATGATACCGGCTATCCTCGCAGCGGCGAGAGCGTCGCCCTTTTTAAGAGTGTTGCCGAGGATGGCTTTAAGAGTTTCGGGAGCCATAAGCACGCTCGCCCTCGCGCGCGAGGTGCGCCTTGTTATCTCTTTTTCGCCCACGTCCACCATAACTGCGTTCCCGTCCTTATCAAAATGCGTAAGCTCCATTATATGCCCTCCGTGATATAGCCGCCCATTTCGGCGAGCTTCCTTTTGAAGGAAGCGCTTTCAAGTATTTCAAAGAACGCCTTGACTTTAGGGTCGTTTTCGAATTCTTCGGCAATTAGGAAATCGTACTCTTCGTTATAAAGGGGAACAAAATCGAGCCCGTAGATCCGCGCCGCAGAGAGTATGCCCATTCCGGCGTCGGCGTTTCCGGCGGCAATGAACGCCGCAACGGCGGTGTGAGTGAATTTTTCGTTGCCGTAGCCGTTTATTTTATCGGAGGAGACGCCGTTTTCGCGGATGAGATAATCGAGCAGGACCCTTGTGCCCGCGCCGCGCTGACGGTTGACGTAGCGAACTCGCTTAAGATCGTTCACTCCTGTTATGCCGAGGGGATTCCCGGGAGCCGTCATGAGCCCCTGTATTCTCCCGACGCCCTTTTTGAGCACCGCACCGCCCTCGGGAAAGTATTTTTGTACGTAAGACGCGTTGTAGGTCCCGTTTGTTTCGTCAAGAAGATGGCACGCGCCCATATGCGCCTGCCCGGCGGCTACCGCCTTGAGAGCTCCCATGCTGCCCACGTGCGACGAAACGACGGTGAAGCCGAGATCGCGGGCGTTCACTTCGTTGGCTATCTCGTCTATCAGCGGGTCGTGGCTGCCGGTAACGACAAGAGTGTTTTTTATGCGCTCCGGAGGGACCAAAGGCTCGACCTCAACCTCGCACCCCGCCTCGAATCCCTCGAGGTCCTGAGGAAGGCGGAGGATGCCGCCGGCCTTCGTTACGCTCGTTATGACTCCAGCGCCTCTCGGAAGAGGAACGGCATAGCAGACGTTACCCACCGTGCCGAGCGACACGCGCACGAACTCCTCATATTTGAGAGATGAAACCACCCTTCTCGAAAGGACCGCACGCACTTTCGGCGCGCTTCTTTCGGGAAGAGAATAATAAAGAGCGCACAGGGGCTTTACTATTTCCTCCATTATGACCATAGCGGACACCGGATAGCCCGGAAGACCTATAAACGGCTTGCTGCGGGCAAGGCCGAGCACCGCCGGTTTTCCGGGCTTGACGGCTATGCCGTGCACGAGGACACTACCTAGCTCTTCGCAGACAAGAGAAGTGTAGTCGTCGCGCCCGGCGGAGGAGCCGGCGAGCACAAGAACGGCATCGCAGCTTTCAAGCAGCTCACTTACGGCCGCCTTTATAAGATTGCGGTCGTCTTTGACTATCGGATGGACCTTGACGAGCGCTCCGGATTCGCGCAGCATTGAGGAAAAAATGGTTGAATTAAACTCTATTATCTCGCCCTCGGCGGGGTCGGAGGTGGGCTCCACTATCTCGTCGCCCGTGGGGACGATGCCGAAAACGGGACGTTTTTTTACGCGCACCCTTGTTACTCCGCCTGCGAGGAAGGCTCCGGCGAGAGCCGGGGTGACGGGAGTGGAGCACGGGGCTATCATATCGCCCATGCAAAGGTCCTCGCCCACCTGGCGCACGTTCTGCCACGGAGAAACCGCCGAAAGAAGCCTTACGTTGCCTTCGCCGTCCTCGCGCACGTCCTCTATCATTATCACCGCGTCGGTACCCTCCGGCAGAGGGTCTCCGGTGTCGACAACAGTGTATTCGTCTTTACTCAGCACCGCTGGGGTGTTCTCGCTCGCGCCGAAGGTGCTTTTCGCGCTGACGGCTATGCCGTCCATCGCGGAGGCGTTATAGTGGGGCGAGCTTATTTTTGCGTAAACCGCTTCCGCCGTTATTCGTCCGGAAGCATCCTTGGAGTCTATAAGCTCGCTTTTCGCCGAAAAGCCCGCGTTTTTCACGGCTTCAAAGAATATGCTTTTTGCCTCGGAAAGAGGCGTGTTGAGAAGATAATCGTGTTTCATAACAAAACCTCAGAACAAATAAACGTCGATAAGCTCTCCCTGACGAAGCCCCTCGGAGTTTCGCGGGACGATGAAATAGCCGTCGGAGCGGGATAGCTGCGACACGACGCCGGATTTTGCGTAGACGGGGACAGCCAAACCTTTTTCAAGCGCCACGCATACGAACTCCTCGCGGCCGTGGTTGGAGGAAACGTTTTCGCCCAGACGCGCGCAGACCGTTCTTCTGGGAAGGACCGCGCCGGCAATCCTTTCGGCGCACGCCCTAACGACGGTGTCCGCCACGAAATAACAGGCTGCCGGATGCCCCGGAAGCCCGAAAACGGGAACAGAGTTTACGCTTCCGATAACGGTGGGCTTACCGGGCTTGACGGCTATGCCGTGCGCGGCGACAGAACCGAGTTCGGATAGTATTTTTGCGGTAAGGTCGCGCTCCCCGGCGGAGGAACCGCCGGAAAGAAGGACCATATCGTTTTCGGCGCAGGCGGCCGAAAGCGCGTTTTTCAAGGCTTCCTCCGCGTCGGGCACGATACCGTAAAAACGGGAAACGAAGCCGAAGCCTTCGCAGACGCTCGAAAGGAGGTGGGAATTTACGTCGCGTACCTTGCCGGGAGCGGGGCTTTCGCCCACCGGCACAATTTCGTTTCCGGTGGAGATTATACCGGCGCGCGGGCGGCGCAGCACGCTGCATTTTTCAACTCCCGCAGCGGCAAGCACTCCTGTTTTAGCGCTTGTGATAAGCGTTCCGGCGGGCAGAAGAAGCTCGTTTTCTTTGACGTCGTCCCCCGCGCGGGTGACGTTTTCAAAGGGGCTGACGCCCTTATAAAAAAGGCATGAGCCGAATTCCGAATCGGCATATTCAACGGGAACGACCGCGTCGGCTCCCTCCGGGAGCATCCCGCCGGTGGGAATTTTTACGCAGGTCCCCTGAACGACTACCGTTTCGGTTTTTTCGCCCATTTTAACCTCGCCCGCGACAGTCAGCTCACACGGACACGTTTCCCCGGCTCCGAACGTATCGGCCGCGAAAACGGCGTAGCCGTCCATTGTGGAGCGCGAAAAAGCCGGGACGCTGCCGGGGCTGTATATGTCTTCGGCCGCCACCCTACCTGTGATCGCGTTAAGCGGCAAAACCTCGGAGTGAAGCGTCTGTTTTGCGAGAGCGGCGCTTATATCCTTCGCTTTGGCAAGGCTTATAACGTTCAGCATACGGTCCTCCCTATATTTTCCATAGCGAAAAGAATTCTTTGCCGAAATCGCTTTCGGGCTCGCGCATAACAGAGGGCGGGCCGTATTCGGCTATCCTGCCGGAATCGAGAAGCAGGATCTTGTTTGCAATTACGGCGGCGTGGCGCGGGAAATGCGTTGAAATGAGCAGGGTTTTACCGCTCTTTTCACATTCCTCAAGAAGCATTTCAGCCAGCGTTTCTCCCGTTTTAAGGTCGGCGGCGCTGAACGGCTCGTCCAACAGCAAAAGATCGAAATTCCCGGCGAGTGTCCTCGCGAGAAAAACTCTCTGCCTTTCTCCGCCCGAAAGCTCGGACATCTTTTTTTTGAGCAGAGGCCCGAGCATACATTTTTCGGTTATTCCGGTTATATCGGCCTTCGGTCCGCACGAGAGACGGACGTTATACTCCGCGCTGCCGCGAAAGGCGTAGGGCGATTGGGGCTGGCAGCACATAGCGCTTTTTTTTACCGAAAGCCTGATCTCTCCAGCGTCCGGCCCGGTTATGCCGGCAATTAGCCTTAAAAGCGTGGATTTCCCGGAGCCGTTGAGCCCGAGAAGAGCCACCCTGTCTCCCTTTTCTATGTGAAGCTCGTCTATTTTCAGGGAGAAACCCGACGAAAACTTTTTTTCAAGTCCTGTTATACTTATCATTTCAGCTTCTCCCTCAGCGAATATGCGGGGACGTTCACGATAAGGGAAAGGAGCATAAGAGTAATTCCCACGGCAAGCGCCTTGTTAAAATCGCCCCTGTTCGCCTCAAGCAGTATAGCGGTGGTCATGACCCTTGTTTTGAACTGGATATTGCCGCCCACGAGCGACACCGCGCCCACCTCGGCTATTGAGCGGCCGAAGCCCATAAGAACGACGCTCACAAGCTGCCCCGCGCATTCTCTTATTAAAAGAAAGCTCCGGCGAAAGCGCGGTATACCGAGCCCCGAAACGGTTTCCTTCATAAGCGCGGACCTGTCCTCCGCCGCCGCGCAGGTAAGCCCCGTTATAACGGGAGTGATCAGCAGCACCTGCGCAATTACCATTATTCTGACGCTGAACATCAGGTGAAGCCCCCCGAAAGGCCCTATTGAACGGAAAAGCATAAAAACTATAAGTCCGGCGAGCACCGGAGGCAGCGCCATAAGCGTGTTTGTGAGGCGGGTGAGCGCGCTCTTGCCGAAAAAGCTGTTTCTTCCCATAACGACGCCGAGGGGGATACCGATAAGAGCTGATATCCCCGTTGAGCAAAGCGACATCACAAGAGTGGTGCCGATTATTTGACGAAATTCGCTGTCGCCGCTGAAAATGAGCGCGACGGCTTCTCTGAAATATTCCATAATCCAAAAAAACGCCGCTGCAAACAGTATAGGCCGCAGCGGCGATAAAGCTTTAACTTGGTTTTTTATTTTTCAATAAGGAAGAACAGCTGCTCGCCGTATTCGTC
>JAFSWN010000232.1 GCA_017450185.1 Clostridia bacterium
CTATAATAAATAAAGAAACAATTAAAACGGAGTGAGATCATGGAAATCAAAAAAGTTCTTATAATTTTCAAGACACATCTCGATATCGGTTTTACCGATCTGGCGAAGAACGTGAAGCAAAAATATTTTGACGTTTTCATCCCGAGCGCGCTTAAAACGGCTGCCGATCTTAAACAGATGCATTCAGACGTATCATTTAAATGGACGACCGGATCATGGCTTATCAGCGAATACCTCAGGGAATTTAACGGAACCGAAAAAGGAGAGCAGCTAAAAAAAGCTATAAAAAACGGCGATATATGCTGGCACGCTCTCCCCTGCACCACTCATACCGAGATAATGACCAAAGCTCTTTTTGAATACGGCCTTAGTCTTTCAAAAAATCTCGACATGAAGTTCGGTGTCAACACGATAGCAGCGAAAATGACCGACGTTCCCGGGCATACAAAATCAATGATACCCATTCTTGCCGAAAACGGAGTTGAGCTTCTCCACATTGGCGTAAACCCTGCCTCGGCTGTTCCGGACGTCCCCGAAATATTCAACTGGCAGCATGACGACGGCAGCAGCGTAACGGTTATATACAACGGAGAATACGGCAATTTCACGCCTCTCGGAAACACCGGAGTCGCGCTGTATTTCGCTCACACAAACGACAACCTCGGTTCACAGACCGCACAGGAAGTTATCGAGACCTTTGAAATGCTCAAAAAAACGGCGCCGGGAGCAGAGCTTGTCGCGGCTGACCTCAACGACGCCGCTTTGGTCCTCAGGCAGATAAAGGATTCTCTGCCTACCGTAACAAGCGAGATAGGCGACAGTTGGATACACGGCGCGGCGACCGACCCTAAAAAACAGATGCAGTTCAGGGCTCTTTGCCGCTTCTGGGAATCCATGCCTGATTCTGACGACAAAGAGATCCTCGCGCGCGGTCTTCTGATGGTCCCCGAGCACACATGGGGCCTCGATGAAAAAACTCACCTTCATGACGAAGAAAACTTTTCAAAGGAAAGCTTCAAAAAACACAAAAACGACGCAAACTTCAAAAAGATGGAAAGCTCGTGGGAAGAACAGCGCCGGTTTCTGTATGACGCGGTCGCTTCTCTTTCTTCTCAAAACAAAGAAATCTGTGAAAAATTACTTTCTGAATACAAAAGAGAGCCCGTATCAACCGAAGGATATTCAAGGATACTTCCCGGAGCGAAATACGTTATCAGCGGTTATACAGTTGGCTTCGATAAATCAGGCGCAATAAGCTTTCTTTCAAAAGACGGCAAAACTATTTCGGACGCGTCTCACCTTTTATGCAAGCCCCTTTACGAAGTATTCTCATATGATAACTACGTTACATTCCATAAAAGGTACCACCGTATAGAGGACGACTGGGCGTGGCAGGATTTCACTAAGATCGGAATGGATAACGCCGTAAAGGAATACGAATCCTTCGGAACGACTGCCGATATATTTATAAACGGTAATTCAGCCGTTGTAAAATTCCGTTTCCCGGAAAAAGCGACCGAACTCTATGGCGCTCCACACAGTGCGGAAGTGTTTATAAGCTTTTCGGACGATGCTGTTGATTTTGACTTCGCCTGGTTCAATAAAGATGAAAACAGAATCGCGGAAGCTTTATGGCTCGGCTTCGCCCCGCTTGCTCATAATAAAAAAATAAGCAAGCTTTCAAGGCTTATAGACCCCAAGGACGTTGTTTCAAGAGGCAACCGCGGACTTCACGCAACTGACAGCGGAGTTTATTATGACGAGATTGATATCCTCTCCACTGACGCGGCACTTGTATCCCCCTCCTACCCTTGCGTACTCGATTACCCGAACACGCTTCCGAAAGATGAGGACGGGATATACTTCGGATTGCATAACAATCTTTGGGGCACAAACTTCCCGATGTGGTACGGCGAGGACGCGAGATTCAGATTCAGATTGATAATCAAATAACAAGGGAGAATATATGATGGACAAAATATTAAAAAGAAGTGAAATACCCGTTGAATCGACGTGGGATCTTACAGACATATTCGGAAGCGACGAAATTTGGCAGGAGGAATATGCTTCTCTTAATAAGCTCCCCGAAACCATTTTGTCTTTTAAGGGAAAAATATCAAAAGACCCTGATATGCTTCTTGCATATTTTAAGCTTGAGGACGAACTGACGGTAAGGTTATCAAAGTTTTACGGTTACGCTTCCTGCAAGGGCGATGAAGATACGGCCAACACTTTTTATCAGGATATGAGAGGAAAAGCCATGGGCACGTATTCGGCCATCAGCAGCGCCGGCGCTTTCGCGGTTCCCGAAATTATGAGCATACCTGACGACGTTCTTGACGGATTCTATAAGGCGAGCCCCGCCCTTGAACAGTACCGAAGGAATATATATCTTATCAGAAGAAAGGCTGCCCATATCCTTTCGCCGGAATGCGAAACGATTCTTGCCTCGGCATCCGAAATGGCGGATTCTCCCGACAATATCGGCAGTACGCTGAGAAACGCGGACCTGACCTACAATAGCGTTACCGACAAAGACGGAGTCGAACACCAGCTTACCGACGGCTCGTTCGTTCCCCTTCTTGAAAGCGCCGATCAGGAGTTCAGAGAAAAGGTATTCAACACGTATTACAGTAAGATCGGCGAATTTAAGAACACGATAGCCGCCACGCTAAACGGTCAGTTCAAGCAGCTTATTTTTTATCAGAGAGCCCGTAAATACCCGTCTACACTCGAAGCAGCGCTCTATTCCCATGAGATACCGACGGACGTTTACCGTAATCTGATTGAAGCCGTTCACGCTAACTTAAACAAGATGTACCGCTACGTAGCGCTCAGAAAAAAGCTTCTCGGCGTAAAAGACGTACACATCTATGACGTGTATACCCCGATAGTTGCTAACGCAGCTCAAAAAATCGCTTATGAACAGGCCAAAGAAACCGTGCTGAAAGCGTTGGGCGTTCTCGGGACCGACTACACCGACCTTCTTAAAACGGGCTTTGACAGCCGCTGGATAGACGTCTGCGAAAACGTAGGCAAACGCAGCGGAGCCTATTCCTCAGGAAACGCCTTCCCCCATCCATACGTTTTGCTCAACTATAAGGATAACCTCGACTCAATGTTTACCTTAGCTCACGAGATGGGCCACGCGCTCCACTCCTATCACAGCTGCAGGAACCAGCCCGTAAACCTCAGCGATTACGTTATTTTTGTTGCCGAAGTCGCGTCGACCTGCAACGAAGTATTACTGATGAAATACCTTCTCGCTCACACAGACGATAAGAACCAAAGAGCTTATCTAATCAACCACTTCCTCGATCAGTTCAAAGGGACTATTTACCGTCAGACCATGTTTGCCGAATTCGAGTTGTTCATGGGCGAGATGGCTGAAAAAGGCGAAACGCTTACAGCGGATATGCTGAGCAAAAAGTATTATGAGCTCAACAAGCTTTATTTCGGCCCCGAAATGGTGCTTGACGAAGGAATAGCTCTTGAATGGGCGCGTATTCCTCATTTCTTTTATAACTATTATGTTTTCCAGTACGCAACTGGCTTTTCGGCAGCCGTAGCTATAGCGAACAGGATCCTTTCGGAGGGCGACGAGGCGGTTAAGGACTACAAAAAATTCCTTTCCGGCGGATGCTCCGAGGACCCAATTTCTCTTCTTAAGATCGCGGGTGTGGATATGAGCAGCCCGAAACCCGTGAATGACGCGCTTGCTCTTTTCGGCGATCTGGTTAAAGAACTCGAAAGCATGTAATAAATTCCGTTTCACAAGAAAGCGCCTGCGGCGCAGCGTCTGCGACGCAG
>JAFSWN010000233.1 GCA_017450185.1 Clostridia bacterium
CGCTTTCAGAAAACGAAATACTTCTTATCGTACCGGTCCGTTTCACTATGGCTGACGGCAACCTGACGGTTAAAATAAACTGCGCCGATATCTACGTTTCGCCCGGAAACGTTCTTGAAAAGCTCTCGCTTATGCCGTATTTCGGCGCGTTCGGCGAGCCTGCGAAAGCTGTTGAGGCCGCTGCGGAAGCTCCCGGCAATTCTGACGGTGACGCGAAAGAAGCTCAAGAATTCCAAGAAGCCCAAGAAGAGAAAGAAGTGGAAAACTACTCCGACAAAGATTTTCTTCTTGTACCCGACGGCTGCGGCGCCCTCATGTATACCGGCGAAAACGATGAACAGACTCAGAACCTTAGCTTCGAGGTCTACGGCGGTGAAGCCGGCGCAAGAGTCGGCTGCTTCGGCGTAAAGAAAGGGCAGAGCGCGTTTGTGGGTATTATTGACGGCGGCAGCGAGACAGCGACCGTTAAGGCTATGCGCCCCGCGGCAAACGCAGACGGAGTGTATACCGTATATCCCGAGTTTTCGTTAACTCCCGTCAGTATAAAAGACGGTAAATATATTTACGCCGAAGGCTTTAAGGGAGAAATATCCGTCACTTATAAGTTTCTTACAGGCGAGCTGTGCACCTACATTGAAATGGCGTCCGCGTGCCGCGAGGAGCTTATTCGCAGCGGTATGCTTTCGTCGAAAACCCTTCAGAGCGGAGTTTACCCTCTGAACCTTTCCGTGGTCGGTTCGGTGGACGGCACCAAAAAAACAAGGTGCACCGAGCTCGAGCAGGCAGAGGACCTTCTTGCCGTGCTCAAGGCGAAGGGAGTAAATTCAATAAACCTAATCCTCGACGGCTTTTTTGAAAACGGGCTTTATTCCTTCGATTCGGGAGGGGTATCTGTACCCGGCGCTCTCGGCGGCATGAAGGCGCTCGGCGGCCTTTGCAGCTACGCTTCCACTCAGAGCATAGACGTATACGCCGGGATCGACCTTCTCAGAACCGGTTCGAAGCTTCGAGCGGCGTCCTCCATTTCAGGAGAGGCTCAGAAAACCTATTGCTCCAACCCTCTTTCGCCTTATATCGGCGGCGAAGGGAAGTACCAGTATCTCATTTCTCCCGTATATATCGAGAAAAACGTGATAGGCTTTATGAACAGCCTGAAAAAAACGGGAGTTTCCGGTTACGCTTCGGGGTCGGACGGGATAATATATCCCGATTATAAGACAGGTATCGGCAAAGCCGACTTCATTAAGCTCATGAAGGAGCATTACGCCTCTTTCGCGGCTCAAAAAAAGCTTCTTTTGAGAAGCGCCGATTTCTGCCTGATAAAAAACGCCGACGTAGTGACCGACGTGCCGTTTTATACCGAGAACCCTGAAAGCGAGACGTATGAAGCGGTGCCTTTTATCCCCGCCGTGCTTCACTCGACTCTCGTTTACTCCGGAGCGCCTGCGAACGACGGATCGATATATACCCTCGAGCTGCTTAAAAGCGTTGAATACGGCGCGAGCCCTTACGTTCGGTGGATATACGACGCGCGCTCTCCGCTTTTCTACGAGCTCAATTTTTCTGAGATATCTGAATTCTACGCGAACGCTCTCAAAAAGCTCGGCGATCTTTCTTCTCAGCGCATCACCGCTCACAGGAAGGTTGAAGAAGGCCTTTATGAAACCACCTATTCGGGAGGAAGCATCGTTTACGTGAACTACAACAACCATTCCGTAAACGTGGATAACATTTCCGTTCCCCCCTATGACTATCTGAGGATCAACTGAATACGGAGAATGAAATGGAAAACAACTACGACGCTCTGACCGGAGGCATCGTTCTCGGCGGTATGCGGTCAAAAAGCGATATAAGAGTGCTGCTGTGCTATATTCTCAAAAGCCTAAATGCGCCCTTTTCAAAGAGCGCGTTGAACGAGGTCCTGCAGAGCACTGCGCTCGCCAACTTTTTTGAGGTAAACGACGCTCTCGCGTCGCTCTCTTCGGGCGGGCTTATCACAAGCGAAAAAAGGGAAGACGACGAATACTACACCCTCACCGCGTCCGGCAGCGACATGGCCGACAGGCTTGAAACGGATCTTCCTCTCAACGTCCGTAAAACCGCCGTCGCGAGCGCTGTGGAGCTTTTGTCGCGCCAGCGCGCAGCCTACGGTGCGGACTCTGAGATCATAAAGCTTGAAAAGGGATACCATGTGAGGCTAACGCTCAGGGACGGCGACCAGATAATGATGCAAACGCTTCTTTATGCCGCCGACAGCCTTCAGGCAAACGTCATTTCAGATTCGTTTATGAAAGCGCCCGAAGCGCTGTATTCCGGTATAATAGATTCTTTGGAGCTTTGAAAGGAATAATACGTTAAATATGTATGAGCAAACAATAAATATCGACAGAATGGAGGACGCCGTGGGGCTGTTCGGCAGCTTCGACGAAAACGTAAAGCTCCTTGAAAAGGAATACGGCGTCAAAATTGTGAACAGGGGCTCGGCAATAAAGATCACCGGCGAGCCTCAGGACGTAAGTCGCGCCGAAAAGGCGCTCGAGGGGCTTTTAATGCTTATCAACAAGGGCGAAGAGCTCAACGAGCAAAACGTGAGGTACTGTATTTCTCTTGTCAACGAGGGCAATGAGGACAAGCTCCCTTCGCTGTCTTCCGACTGTATATGCATAACGATGAGCGGTAAGCCCGTCAAGCCCAAGACCCTCGGGCAGAAAAACTATATTGACTGCATAAACAACAACACCATAGTTTTCGGCGTGGGGCCCGCCGGAACGGGCAAGACCTATCTTGCAGTCGCGATGGCTGTGAAGGCGTTCAGGGCGAAGGACGTCAGCCGCATCATCCTCACCCGCCCCGCGGTTGAGGCCGGTGAAAAGCTCGGCTTCCTCCCGGGCGACCTCCAGCAGAAGGTAGACCCGTATCTAAGGCCGCTCTACGACGCTCTGTTTGAAATGCTCGGTCCCGATAACTTCCAGAAATACCACGAAAAGGGCAGCATTGAGGTAGCGCCATTGGCCTATATGCGAGGCAGGACGCTCGACGACAGCTTCATAATTCTCGACGAGGCGCAGAACACCACTCCGGAGCAGATGAAGATGTTTTTAACGCGTCTCGGGTTTAATTCAAAGGTCGTCGTTACCGGCGATATCACGCAGATCGACCTGCCGGACGGCAAAAAATCCGGCCTCAAAGAGGCTGTCAGAATACTGAAAAACATCGACGATATCAAAACCGTCCGCTTCACCGAAAAGGACGTCGTGCGCCACAGGCTCGTGCAGGATATCATCAGAGCCTATGAAAAAGCGAACGATGAAAAACAAAGGACAAAAAAATAACAAACGGCTTGTTTTTTGATGATTTCAATGGTAAAATTACAGAATAGCAAGCTTCCGTGAAATGAGGAAAAAAGGGAATGACAGATAAGATAAAGGTAATAATATCCGACGATCAGCACACTGTGAAGATACCTTCGGGAGTCAGGCTGCTTGTAAGACGCTGCTGCAACGCGGTTTTAAGGCTCGAGCAGTTCAAGGGCTCGGCTGAGATAAGCGTCCGTTTTGTAGACAATGAGATAATAAGAGAACTCAACAACACCTACCGCGGGATAGACAGCGACACCGACGTGCTTTCGTTCCCGCTCGGAGAAAACGGCGAATACGACGTAAACCCCGATACCGGCGCGTACCTTCTCGGAGATATAGTGATATCGGTGCAAAAGGCCATCGAGCAGGCCACTGAATTCGGCCACTCCCTCGACAGGGAAATGGCGTTTCTCACCGTGCATTCAATGCTGCACCTTTTGGGTTACGACCACGTACAGGGCGGGCTTGAGGCCGTCAGGATGCGCGAAAAAGAAGAAAAGGTGCTCACCCAGCTCGGACTTAAGCGAAACGAAAGCTATTATATGGACGGGGAATGAGATATGGCTGAACAGAAAAGCGCGTTTATTGCGATAGTCGGCTGCCCGAACGTCGGCAAGTCTTCGATTCTCAACCGGTTCCTCGGCGAAAAAATAGCCATTGTGTCGCCAAAGCCTCAGACCACGCGCACAAAGATCCTCGGCGTGCTCACAAGGGGCGAAACTCAGCTTGTTTTCACCGACACTCCCGGCTACCACAAGCCGAAGAACAAGCTCGGCGAAAAAATGGTGAAGGCCGTTTCTTCGGGCCTGCACGACGTTGACGCCTGCCTGCTTGTAACGGAGCCGAAGGGCGAGCTTAAGGAAGCGGAGCTCACTCTTATCAAAAAGATCAAAAAAGAGGGCATCCCCGCCGTTTTGGCGATAAACAAAATAGACACTCTTGAAAACAAGGAGTTGCTTCTTTCGCGTATCGCCGAGTTTTCAGAGCTTGCCGATTTTGCGGCTATAGTTCCCGTATCGGCGAAAAACGGCAGCGGCATGGACGATCTGCTGAGCGAGCTTATGAAGCTCAGTGTTCCGTGCGAGCACTTTTTCCCGGACGACGCCATAACCGATCAGCCCGAAAAGGCGCTTGCCGCCGAATATATCCGCGAAAAGCTCCTTTTGTATCTTCAGAACGAAGTGCCGCACGGCACAGCCGTTTCCATTGAGCTGTTCAGGGAGCGTGAAGACGCCGATATCCTTGATATAAACGCGACCATCTACTGCGAAAAAGAGAGCCACAAGGGCATAATCATAGGCAAAAACGGAGAGATGCTCAAAAGGATATCCACCGGAGCCAGACACGACCTTGAAAAGTTTTTTGATATCCATATCAATCTTCAATGCTGGGTTAAGGTCAAGGAGGACTGGCGCAACCGCGAGGGCCTCATTAAAAACTTCGGGCTTGACTGATGGAAAAATTTACTGTTGACGGTATTGTAATAAAAACAAGCGTGACGGGCGAATCGGACCTTATAGTTTTCGTTCTCACCCGCGGCGCCGGAATAATCAGAGCATTCGCAAAGGGGGCAAGAGGCGCAAAAAGCAGGCTTCACGCCGGCTGCTCCCTTTTTGCTTACTGCTCTTTTTCTTTTACCGAAAAAAACGGCGTTTATAACGTGAACGAGGCCGAAATAAAGGAGATATTCTTTGACCTCAGAAACGATATCTCAGCCCTGACGCTCGCGCAGTATTTCTGCGAGATAATCCTTAAAACACAGTCGGAAGGGGAGGGCGACGAAGAGATGCTAAGGCTTCTTCTCGGAGCACTGTATTATCTTTGCGCCGGGAAAAAAGACAAGCTTTTGATAAAATCCGTTTTTGAGCTCAGGACAGCCGCGCTTTCGGGCTATGCGCCGTCGGTGCACGCGTGCGCTTCGTGCGGCGCGTTCCAAACCGAAAACATGTTTTTCGACTGCCTTTCGGGCGAGCTTTTCTGTGAAAAGTGCGGAAACGCCGCTCTTTTGCCCCAAGTTTCGCTGTCGGTGGTTGCGGCAATGAGGCACATTGTTTTTTCGGAGCCTGAAAAAGTGTTTTCCTTCAGGCTCTCTCCGGAGCTTACCCCCGTTTTGACAAGGCTTACCGAAAAATACGTCCAAAACTGCTTCCAGCAAAGGTTTAGTCTTCTTGAATTCTTTTATTCGGTCTATTCTCTATAATAAACAAAACGGTTCTTCACGGAAAACCGGGGTATAGAAAACAGATAAAACGGCGCTGCCGTTTTCTTTTTTTTTGATAATCAAATGTCTTATTATGCCATAAATAAGTATTATTAGAACTAATGGTAAAAATTTACATTATTTTTGATAAACCTATTGAAATCGCGAAAATATAATGGTATAATATGGCAAAACAATGCCGGTTCGTTGTTTTTTGTGATTTTTTTGGGGTCAAAGAGATGGATTTCGGGCTGAAATCAAAAAAAAGAGAGGAAAACACCATGCAGACACCGAAAAAAGTACTTATCGCGGAGGATAACGGAGATTTTCTTAAAAACGTCGTATCATCCTTCAGGACCTTCGGCTTCGAGTGCGTCAGCGTCCCGCGCGACGGCGCGCAGGTCATCAAGGCGCTCGAGAGCCATTCACCCGACGTATTCCTTACGGAAGCTTTTTTGTCGCACTTTGACGCTCTGGCAGTATTAAAGCTGATGCCCACCCTGAAGCTTAAAAACAAACCTATCACCGTTGTTTTATCGGGAGTTGAAAACGGCGCGTTCGAGCAGCAGCTTTTGTCCTCGGGAGCCGATTATTACTTTATAAAACCCGTGGATATCGGCTTTATGACCGAGCGAATCGCCGATCTTACGGGCCATGAAACAAAGCCTGCCGGCAGCATCGTCCGTCTCGGGAGCTCCGACACCGACCTTGAGATAGTCATATCCGACATCATGCACGAGCTCGGCGTCCCTGCGCACATAAAGGGCTACCATTATCTCAGAGAGGCCATAATTTTAACGATCAAGTGCCCCGAAATGATGAGTTCTGTAACCAAATCGCTCTATCCCACCGTTGCCAAAACCTTTTCAACAACGTCGTCGCGCGTTGAGCGAGCCATCCGCCACGCCATTGAGGTCGCGTGGGACAGGGGAGACATTGACGTTTTAAGCTCCTATTTCGGCTATACTATACAGACCTCCCGCGGCAAGCCCACCAATTCGGAGTTTATAGCGATGATATCCGATAAGCTGAGACTTAAGATGAAGAAGATATCGTGAGCACGGAATAAAAGCGTTTTGCGCTTCGCGAATAGCGTGTTGCGCTCCACCGATTAACGATTTATGATTAACGATTAACGACTGCAAATAATAAAAGGACGTTTGCCGGGAATTATCCTTGCAAA
>JAFSWN010000234.1 GCA_017450185.1 Clostridia bacterium
GTTTTCATTCACTGCAGCAGCGGGTGTATGGCCGGCGGCTGCGGCAACTCTTGTTTCGGTTGCGTGGCAGACGGAGCATTCTCTTGTGTCTTCACCGTCCACGGTGCAGGTGGGAGCGGTTGTGTTAGCCCATTCGCCCCAGGTATGGCCGCTGGCAGGTATTGCGGCATAAGTTGTATAGTCACAGCGTGAGCAGGTATCGTATGCCGCCCAGCCCGCTTCGGTGCAGGTGGGAGCCTTAGCAGCATGATGTACAAGATCATGTCCGAGCGCCGGATCTGTGACGGTGTTCCTGCTGATCTCAGTGCCGCATACCGAGCAGTAGACTACTTCGTCATGGCTGCCGGCTTCAGTACAATTGGGAGCAACGGCGTTTTCATTCACTGCAGCAGCGGGTGTATGGCCGGCGGCTGCGGCAACTCTTGTTTCGGTTGCGTGGCAGACGGAGCATTCTCTTGTATCTTCACCGTCCGCGGTGCAGGTGGGAGCGGTTGTGTTGGTCCATGCGCCCCAGGTATGGCCGAGTGCTGAAGTCTGATCGTCGTAATATGTATTTCCGCAGCGGGAGCAGACGTGACTTGTGTATCCGCCGTTTGTGCAGGTGGGAGCCACTACGGTATTCTGATAATTATGTCCTGACGCAGGTATCGTCTGGGCGGCCACGGTTGTTTCGGTGGTGCAGGTGGAAGAGGTGAAATATTTGTTGCAGCGGCTGCAATAATAGTATTCATTGTTGCCGGTCGCAAGGCAGGAAGGAGACACATATGGGATTATTGTGAGATTGTGGCCGTTGGCAGGAACGGTCGATTGTGCGGTGATAACGGCTCCGCATACCGAGCAGTGTGAGCCCTCGGTAAGTCCCGCTGCGGTGCAGGTGGGAGCTACGGCAGCGTCAGTAACCGGAGTATGGCCCGTTGCCGGGATAACCGTTTGCGCAGAGAGAACAGTTCCGCAGGCGGAGCAGTGCGAACCTGCCGTAAGGCCGGTCTGAGTGCAGGTGGGAGCGACAGCGGCATCCGGCACGGAAGTATGACCGGGCGCGTAAACATAGGAATCGACATAAGTATAGCCGCAGGTTCTGCACACGTGGGTGGTATAGCCGTCCGACGTGCATGTGCCGGGAGTGACCGTGTTGTTATATCCCTGTGAATGTGAGCAATAGGCATGTATACTCACGTCAACTGGAGCTTCGGTGCTTTCAGTGACCAGAACATACGTGGCGCTCGCTATCGTGTTGAATCTGTAGGTTGCGGTTGTATCCAGCGCAGGAACAGGCAGATAGGCCGTATTCGTTGCAGACATGATACAATAGCCTGTGGGGCCGTTAACTCCCGTGGGGGACGTTTCCCATGCCGTCACGGTACTGAAATTGCTTCCCCAATAATAATAACCGGACAAATTGTAATTCGTTCCGTTTACCGATCCGTATGCGACCTCTGTTCCGTAGTAATAGTCGCCGTAGCTGCAGTTGAGAATTACCGTGGCATCGCTTTTGAACTGAACAGGGTAATTCGAACCGACGGAATAACCGGAACTGGAGATATCCACGTTGACGGTACTTTCCGAAAGGTAGACCGTTGTACAGACGTCAACGGATACGTAACCGGTATTGTTTACCGCTCCGGGGTTGTTTACAAGATCCGCGAATGTTGTCACTCTGCCGACTGCGAAAACAGTCAGGACAAGACATACGGAAAGAAATACGGATAATATTTTTTTTGTTGTTCGCATAAAGCTCATTCCTCCGTGCTGATTGTAATGACCGGGTGCAAAAGAATGATTTCACACTGCCTCATTATATATTATAATGCTTTATGTTTTTTTATCAAGTTGCATCCTACTGTAATTATTGCACAAATCTTTCTTTTGACACTCTTGCAATATACACAAAAAGGACGCTCCGACAAGCGTCCCGTGCAATAATGTAATATTTTGGTCAAACCGATCACAGTTTTTTTTCAAAATACGGCTTTCCGTTTGAGATGGCGAGGTTTTCCATCCATTTGCGGGTCCTGAAATCTCTGAGGCGCAGAAGAACCTTATCGGAATAGACCTCCATCACTATGCCGTCGCCGTTGCGGTTGTCCTCGCAGGAGTGGTTGCCGCACGAAAGGCTCGGCAGGTTCACCATGACAAGGCCGTCCTCCTCCTCGAAATTCGAGAAGCCGTTTTGTTTTTTCCACTGCTCGCTGCAAAAGCCCATATGGGAATGGCCGCTGAAAAAGAAGACGTTTTTGTGCTTTTTGAGCAGTTTTTCGACCGCCTCCGATTCCTTTCCTATTCCGCCCTCCATGGGGTCTACGTCCTTGGGAGGATTTGCGGAGAAGGAATCGGGAAGACCGTGCCGGCCGTTGAGTGCCTGATGGTTGAACACGAAAACGGGTTTTCCGCCATCTGCTCCCTCGCAAAGCTCTTTATCGAGCCATAAAAGCTGCTCTTCGCCTATTACGGGAGCGTCGCCAACGTCGCCGATGCTGCCCATGATAATGAACTTATAGCCCTTTATGTTTTGCGAAAAGAACTGTTTTGTGAAATCCCTGCCGCAAATGATTTTCATGGCGCGGTAATATTCGTTTATCGCGTCGTCGTAGCCGTTGTCGTTCCACGTATCGTGGTTGCCGAGAGCTAAAAGGATATGGTCGGCGGGCGAAGGATGTTTTTTGAAGCAGTCCTCGGTCATTTCCCAGTTGACGGCGTTTCCTCTTGACGTTGTATCGCCCACTCCGATAAAGGCGTCCTGTCTTACCGCAGCGTTTTCACAGTCCGAGAGGGAGCGCTTGAGCATCCACTTCGGCAGCCAAGGCATAGGGTGCTTTTTATCGATGTGCATATCGGAAACGATGACGCACGAGAGAAGGCAGTTTTCATATTTCGGTGTGATTTTTCCCATTGTGTTTCTCCTTTAATATGATAACGTCCTCAAGAGCGCGTTTGGGGACGTAATGGACGTCGTTTTCGTCGCGGTAGTAGTTGAGGCTCTCGCCGGGACGCGCCTCGGTGAGGACTATTTCTTCGTCCGGCTTTCCTATCGCCACTATAAGAACGGGGACAAGGTGAGAAGGGAGCTTAAGAGCCTTCGATATCTTTTCGGGGCTGAAATTGCCTATCATTATCCCTCCGAGCCCCATCTCGACGGCTGCGAGAAGCATGGTCTGGGCCACTATCCCAACGTCCTTCTGGAAGCGGGAGACGCTCTCTTCCCACTGCGTGTTCTGGCAGATCACTATGAACGCAGTGGGACGCTTCCCGGGATAAGGCAGTCCTTTTTCGGGCAGCGCTCTCGCCCAACCTGTGAGCGGCTGTATGACGGCGAGCTGCTCCGGCTCATTCGCCAGATAATACATAAACGGCTGACGGTTCACGCTTGAAGGGGCGAACCTCGCGCAGTCGACAAGCTCCTTAAGCTCGTCGAGCGTTACCTTTCTGCTTTCATCATAGCCGCGCCAGCTTCGGCTGCTTTTTACGATATCCTTGAACATTTTATACCCCCAATCCGTTTGCGATATTCACTATAAAATCCTGCACGTTCGTTACTATACCGCGCGAGGAAAGGCTGCCCCGGTCGGAAAGCTTGTTCACCATAAACTCCGATATATCCACACAGTAGAAATAGAGCTTTCTCACCGTGCCGTCTGAAAGAACGCGATAAGAGGGAGTCATGTTGCCCACCGCTATCGTGTGCAGCATGGTTGCCATACATATAACCGTCGTCGCGTCACGGACTACGTTTCTCATCGCGTCCTGCGCGGCGTAAACGTCGGGATACACGTCCGGAAGCGGGCCGTCGTCACGTATGGAACCTGCGAGCACGTAGGGAACGCCGTATTTTTCACAGCTGAACATAATGCCGTTGTCTATTTTTTCGGCTTCAATGAACCCTTTAATTGAACCGCAGGCGCGTACGCGGTTTATTGTGTCGAGATGGTGGTAGTGGCCGTTCTGTTCGTTTTTCCGGGTATAGATATTCTGCCCGAGGGCAGTGCCGAATAACGCTCCCTCGAGGTCATGGACCGCAAGGGCGTTTCCCGCGAGCACGGCGTTGACGTAGCCGTTTGCTATAAGTCGGGAAAAAGCGTCGCGCGCGTCGTGGTCGAAAGTAAACGCGGGGCCCATGACCCACACTGTTTTGCCATGCTCCCGGTCATATTTCAGAAGCTCATACAATTCGTCGTAGTCGCGCGAAAACGAAGTTTCCCTTGAATGACCGCGGCGAAAGGCGAAAGCCTCGGTCTCCTGCCCGGGTAAAACAAAACCTTTATTGTGGAGATATATGCCCTCTGCGCCGTTTTCCGTTCTGCCGCAGATAACGAGATCGCCTTTTTTCAGACGCCGCAGCTCGCGCACGGCGATTTTGCCGTTTTCATATACCGGCGCGCAGTCCATGCGGCTCTCCTCGGCAAGTATCCACTTTCCGTCCACCTTGAAATATTCCGGGTATATGCTTGTGGCATGATAGCCCTCGGGGGCGACTGAGTCCATCGGAGCCGCCTCCAAACGGGCGCACGGAGCGTTTTTCAGCTCCGGAGCGTCAAAATCGGGAGGATAATAGGGTGAAAGCTCGAATGCCATATAAGCTCCTCAGAATTTTATTGTTTTTATCTCAAAGGGTTTGAATTCAAGAGTAAGCACGCCGTTTTCGGTTTCAAGCTCCTCGAGCTCGTCTTCAAGCATATTTGTGATAACGGCTTTTTCAGCGCCGTTTGAAAGAGCTATCTTCGCGGTCGTTCTGCCGCCCTCGCATTCGTAGAGGCGCATAACGGTGCCCTCGCCTTCTTCGGCGGGCTTGAGCGCTTCGCAGATGACGTTTTCGGCGTCTATTGAGATAACGGGAGCTACAGCAGCGTCGCCCTTCGCGGCAACGATCGGAACGTTTAATTCATAGGCGGGCAAAATGGTGTTTTCAGCGTTGAAAGCGCCGTCGTGCACAATGAGCGAATATGTCATTTCGTGCTCGCCCTTATCGCCGGTGAAATCGGGATGAGTGCCGCCGCGGTGCAGCGAAAGACGCACGTTGCAGTCGGTGACTGTGACGCCGTATTTGCAGTCGTTTAGCACAGCAGCGCCGAAGCGGGGTTCGGAAACGTCCGTCCATTTATAGTTGCAGACCTCGAATTTCGCGTATTCAAGGCTGTTGTTCTGAGTGGTGGGGCGCTTGACGTGGCCGTACTGTATTTCGTTGCGGGCAAAGGAAGCGGCGATATCCATGTCGAAGCCTGCTTTTAAGAGCCTGTGGGGGCTGTTCCAGTTTACAAGAGTGTGGAAGTCGATGCGCGGAGAATCAGCGTAGCAAACCATATCCTGAATAAGGCTTGTGCCATCGCCCACGTTGAATTTTGAACGTAGTCGTATTTCGACCGCGCCGTCGGTCACCGTCTCACGGCCCTCAAAGCCGCAAACGGGCTTAAGGCCGGCGACTATATCCCTTTCAAGGTCCCAGTTGTCCCATGACTTCGGCACGTCCTCGCCGAACAGAAGCACGTTCAGCGGCTCGCCGCCGGGCTTCCTGAGCTCCCTGCCGCTCTTTTTATCGATATATGAAGCGATATAGCCGTTTTCGTCAAAGCTTATAACGGCATAGGGAGTTTCAAGTGTATTGCCGTCGTACTTAAACGGAGACGGCGCTTCGGCGGCTTTATCTGACGTTTCGATTATCTTTGAACCGAAGCCCTGTATCTCAACGCCGCCGACGGCGAGCATATCTCTGCCCATAACGTCAACGTATCTCTGAGAAGGATAGTCTTTCGCGTAGCCGCAGGCGTTTTCAATTACGGCGGCGTCGCTTCTCGGGAACGAAAGCGTGTTGAAAAGCGTATAGTTATCCGAGGGCGATACGATGGCGGCGATATCGTCTGAAACGTCGGCGCGGTAGGCTTTTATAAGCTCATCCATCTCTTTGTTGTAGACGTCGTAAACGGGGGTAATGCAGGTGCCGGGAAGGATATCGTGGAACTGGTTCTTAAGAAGAGTTTTTAGACGCTTATCCTGCTCGGGAGTGACTTTTCTGCCTGAAAGGACGTGGAAGTATTCCATGTCTCTCAGAGCGAACTCCGCCTTGCGGTTCTTGCGCTTGACGTTGTGCATCTGAGTGAGAGTGCCGCGGTGCAGCTCGAGATAGAGCTCGTCGCAATATACGGGAAGGTCTTCCTTCTGCGTTTCAAGCTCCTTCATAAACGCGCTAATCGTCATGTTTTCGACCTCGGGCATGCCTTCAAGGGAGGCAGCCCTTCTGCCGGTCTCGATCATTCCGGGGGTGGGTCCGCCGCCTCCGTCGCCGTAGCCGTAGGCGATAAGGCGCATATCGGTGGTATCCCTGAGTGAAACCTCTCTTATGCTTTCGGTGACGTCGTCAACGTCGGGCCAGCAGTGGGTACGGTTAAAGTGAGTGAGCACCTCGCTTCCGTCTATTCCCTTCCACACACAGCTCTCGAACGGGAATTTGTTTTGCTCGTTCCAGCCGATTTTGGTGGTGTAAAAATATTTCACGTTGCTGCCCTGCATGATCTGAGGTATGTTGCCGTTGTAGCCGAAGGTGTCGGGGAGCCAAAAGCAGTCGGCAGTGTAGCCGAAGTTTTCACGCGTGAACTGCTGGCCTTTAAGGAACTGCCTTATCATAAGCTCGCCGGAGGTTATGTTGCAGTCGCACTCCACGTATACGCCGCCGTTGGGCTCGTAGCGTCCCTCGGCGACGCGGCGCTTCATTTCCTCGAAGATATCGGGATAACAGTCCTTCATCCACTCGCTGTGGAGAGCCGAGGACTGAATAAACTTATACTCGGGATACTGCTCCATAAGGTGCATAGCGTTCGCGTAGGTGCGCGCGCACTTGCGCACGGTTTCGGATACGGGCCAAAGCCATGCGGTGTCCATATGAGAATGGCCGATGATCCCCGCCTTGCCGAACACGCGGGAATTGCCTCCCTTAAAGAACGGCCGGGTTATTTCGAGCGCGGCCTTTACGCCGTTTTTGAAAGCCTCGTCGGAGGCGTGCTTCGGATAATGGACGAGAACGTCGTTTAGCTTGCGCAGAGCCTTTTTCGCCCTTCCCGCGAGGAAGCTCGCGGAATCGGGCTGCTCGGCAGCCGTGAGTATTTCGCGCAGGTCGAAGATGAGAGTGAAAAGGTCGTCGTCGCGAACGGCTATCTCAACTCCGCCGAAGGTCCATGAATACGACTGCTCGGGGATATCGGGCCACTCATAGTTGTCGTAGGGTGAGCAGCCTACGCAGAAATGACCGGCATAACACTCAAAGGCAAGCTCAAAAACGTCGCCGGCTTTAAATTCGCCTATATACTGGCTCGCGTGGGAGCCACCTATAAAATCGCGGTTTTTGGTGTTGAACAGTCCCTTGGGTACGCCGTTTATGAAGAATAGCTGCTCGACTCCTCCGCAGTTTGATATGGCATAGAGCTTTTTCCCTGCAAGCTGCGCGGGCACGGTGAATTTTCCGCGCACCCACATATTATGCCATTCTCCGCCCCAGGCATATCCCGGAGAAACAGCGCTCCAGCCGCTTTCCGGAGGTTTTCTCAGATGCTCGGAGGTCTCGAAGCGCTCGGTAGCCTGAAGCTCGCCGACCTTTGTAAAAAGGTATTTTTCGTATATAGGCAGCATATCGTTCAGTTTGTCGTATATGCGGCCGTTCAGCTTCTCGTTATACACTTATCTTTACCTTCCTTTATCAGTTTTCTGTTTTGAACGTTGCAGATATGGAACCGCCTGTTTTGAGCCAAACGTTCATAGCGGTAACGGTGACGGTGTATTCTTTGCCGGCGTCAAGACCGTCTATTACGCAGCTCTGGGTATCGGGCAGCGGCTCGAAGTAGTATTCGCCGTACACTTCCTTTTCGGCGGTCTTGAAAAGCTTGCCCTTTTCGGTGACCGTAATACGGTAGCCGTAGACGCAAACGTCGTCGTCGGCGCGGTCGAAGGTGACCTTGACGCTCTCGCCTGTTATATCGCTTACGGTGACCCCGGCGCTCTCGCTGAACCACGGGGTACCGGCGGTCTTTTTGCGGGCGGAGGTGTAGGCGTAGGTGACGGGCTTTGAGGGAGCCTCGATGAAATAGACGAGCTGCTTATCGGGATCGTCGGTGGTGGCGGGAGTTTTGAAGAAATCGTTCGTTAAAATGTTGAACGGCATGACGCGCACGCGGTTCTGCGCGTCCACCTCGACTACAAGATACTGAGCGGCGTTTCCGCTGCCCTCGGGCACGGTGTCGTCGCCTATGTCGCGCTCCATTTCAAAATAGTTGAGAGTGCCGGTGCCGAGAGCCGTGTAGCTGTTCTGCCATATATCAATGGGATTATTGATGGGGCCGTGCGAATGTCCGGAAAAATTGATGACCTGAGGATATTTGGCGTACACCAAATGGAGAGGAAGGAACATCTGCGTAAACCAGCTGCGGCTGACGTACACCGTGTTCCAGATGTGTCCGTGCTGGAAGGTGAATATAGGCCTTTCGGGATCGTCCGCCTCGGCCCTGCGAAGCTCCCTGTCCATCCAAATGAGCTGAGAGGGGGTGTGCCACACGTCCTCGGGTTCGGGAGACATGCCGATAAAATGGAAGCCGTTCACCACAACGTGCTTGTCGAGCTCATCGTCGATGTACGAAAGATACCCGTCGCGTCCGTCGCCGTGAAGGTCGTGGTTGCCCATGACCGAAACAAGCTCGGTGCCTTCACGCATATTATTATCGATATATGATTTGAGTATCGCGTATTCCTCATTGCTTCCGCTGTCGGTTATATCGCCCGCCATAACGACCGCGTCGAGCTTATTATAGGTGGGGTGCGCGTCCGCATATGCGTAGGCGGTCTCGAACAGCATCCTCAAACGCTCGTTGCGGGCGGGGGCGCCGGCGTTTATGTGGATATCCGAGCAGGCGACAAAACGGAAGACCGGCTCGAACTCTTCGACGGACAACTCTTCGACCCGCTCCTCAAGAGCGGTCTGCTTTAAAGCGGTGACCGGAGAAAAACCTGTGACGAGCATAAGCAGCGCAAGCGGCAGGCACAGGATCGCCGCTATCTTGGAAAATAAAGACATAATTTACCTCCTGAAAAAAGATTCGGTTTAATTTTACACAAATATCCGGATATAATCAATAGAAATCTTTTAACTTTTTACTTTGGGCTTGATTTATTTCAAGAGAAAATGTTATTATCGTAAAAAAACCGGAGAGGGATATAAAAATGAGCTTATACACTATCGAAAACGGAGCTCTCGGCGCGGCGGTAGACTCGAAGGGAGCGGAACTCAGATCGCTCAAAAGGCTTTCGGACGGAAAAGAATATATGTGGCGGGCGGATCCCGCCTTTTGGGGACGAACGAGCCCGGTGCTGTTCCCGTTTGTGGGCGGTACCAAAGAAAAAACATATTACTACCGCGAAAGAAAATACGCCGCAGCGCAGCACGGCTTTGCGAGAGACATGGAGTTTTCGCTTTCGTCCCGAACCGAAAGCGAAATATGGTTTGAGCTTCGCGACACACCCGAAACCAGGGAAAACTACCCCTTTTCCTTCTCACTGCGGCTCGGCTACCGCCTTGAAGGAAACACTCTTAAGCTTTTATGGGAAGTGAAAAACACCGGCGACGAAGAAATGTTCTTTTCTATCGGCGGGCATCCCGCTTTCAACTGCGACCTTAATACGGACGGACTTATTTTTTTCACAGGCGGGAAAGCGGCGAGGAACGTGACCTCGGGAATACTTGTGACCGGAGGCAACACGCTCTCGACGCGCGAAAAGACGTTCGCTCTTGAAAACGGTTATCTTCCGCTTGCCCCCTCGACGTTCGACGAAGACGCGCTGATAATAGAAAACCGGCAGGCGGACGGCGTTTGCCTTGTTGACAAAAATAAAAAGCCCGTCCTTACGGTGAGCTTTGACGCGCCTCTTTTCGGAGTGTGGTCGCCCGCAGGCAAAAACGCTCCTTTCGTGTGTATCGAGCCGTGGTTCGGACGCTGCGACGCCGAGGATTTTTCACAGAAGCTTGAGGAAAAAGCCTACATCTCCAGCCTTGAGCCGGGGGATGAATTCAAAAAGGGCTACACGGTGGAGATAAACTGAAGGAAATAGTCGGAAATAACGAAGAAGAGAAGGGCGCCCAGACACCCTTCTCTTTTTTGTTGACAGGTGGGAAATCCGCACGTCGTTATAATCAAAACGCGCAGAGTTTCCGGGATTTATCTTAAATTTTGTTAAACGATCCATCTGCCGCAGTACTGGCAGGTGCCGTCGTCGTTCGGGAAGGCGGTGGCGCCGCAGCCGGGGCAGGTGACGGGATATCTGACCTTTTTGGGTTCTTCTTTTTTGACCTGAGCCTGATGCTCCAGTTTTCTGCGCACGGCGTCGTTTACCCTGCGGTCCATTTCCTCGCGGGCATCTTTGGCGTCCTGTTCGTCGCGTTCTTCTTTTTTGATCCTTGAGATAACGCCGATCACAAGAGCCGCCGGGATCATAAACACCGCGAAGAGCACGGGTAGCACCTCGCTGAGGCCGCTTGAAGAGGATGAATACATATAGAGGTCGTCGGTGCGGTACTCGGTAAACTCAACATGCTGCATTATCGCTTCGGGGGCGTTCCAGTATACGCACTGCAGACAATCAACAAGCGACTGGCCGCGAAGAGCCTCAAAGCCGAATTCATCCAGTATCTCGTTGAAGGATGAGTTTATATCAACGTTACTGTCGAACACCATTGAAGTGATTTCCCCGGCAAGGCTGAAGAAGCGTCCGCTTACGTCGTATTCTTCGTCCCGAACAAGAAGAACGGTCAGAAGATGGCCTCCGTTCGTTCCGAACAGCTCGGAATATCTTTTTTCAAGATAGGCGTTTACGGCTTCGTCCGAAGGCTCCCTCTCGTCTTCAACGCTGTCTGTTATAATGAGATAGGGCTGAACGCCGGTGGTAGTGTAAAAATCCCTCATTGCGTCAATGACGTCGTATTTTGAGGTGAGGAAACCTTCTATATCGCACTCGACGTATTCGTCGATCGGGGTGCGGTACTCCTCCGGCAGAGGATCGCAGAGCGTGTATCCGCCCACAAACACCGCGGCGGCGCACGGCGCGGCCCAACAAAGGGCAAACGCTGCCATTGCCCAAATCGCGCATACAACAGTAATGATTCTTTTTGTTTTCAATGCTTTAATCATTTATAAGCCCTCCGTTTCACTGATTTGTACGGTAAATATTATACATGATTACGGAGTGTTGTAAAGCATTCTTGCAAAACTGTAAAAAGCCGAGGTAGCGTTTAACACGGTACAGGGTAACGAAAAACCTCAGACAAGAAGGCTCTGCATGAATTCCCACGATTCCTCGGTTGATTTGAAAGGATCGCCGTCGGTCCAGTCGAGATCCTGTTCATAGGCTATATAGGGTATTTCAAGCTCACAGGCGGCCTCATAGCAGGCTCTGAGGTCAACGTTGCCCCTGCCGAGCGACACAAAACGGCGACGGCCCTCATTATCGAAGGTGTAGTCCTTGAAATGCAGGACCTTTACCCTGCCCTTCATCTTTTTGAGGACGGCGACGGGGTCGGCTCCGCCGTAGTCTATCCACGCGACGTCGGGAATGAAATTGAAAAGCGCGGGATCGGTCCGGTCGAGCAGCATATCCATCATACTGAATTTGCAGTCGTCCATACGGTAGAACTCAAACGCGTGGTTGTGGTAGTTAAAGGTCATCCCGTTTGCCGCGAGCTTCTTTGAGACTTCTTCGGCCTCGCAGATGAACTTTTTGACTGCGTCAAAACCGCCTCTGCCCCAGCCCGGAGCGCTGCCGACGCCTATGGCGTCGCAGCCTATGGTTTTGTGATGGGCGACGACCTCGTCGGTCTCGTCTTTGATCCAGTCGAAGCTCTTGTGGGTCACGCAGACCTTTATGCCGTGCTTATCAAGTATCTCCCTCTGCTTTTCGGCGGGAATATCGCCTATACCGGATATCTGCACGTCGGCGACGCCCATTGACGCGAGCCTTTCAAGAGTTTTGTCAAAGTCCTCGGCGGTCTGGATATGGTCGCGCAGAGTGTAGAGCTGGATAGCCATTGTTGGTTTTTTCATAATAGTGAACTTCCTTCCTCGCTTTTTATTGTTATGACCTTTTAACGGTCACCGTTTGCGTTGATGATACCGAGCCAGCGCCTTAGAGTTTTTAAGTCATACGGCGGTGTTCCGGTTATATAGTGATTGAACTGCTTTCTGCCGTTGACCGTATAGTTTATCTGAAGCAGTCTTTTGGCGCTGAGCGGTATTCTGAGCCCTCCGGCAGAAACGTTTTTGTTTGCCGGAACGAGTTTTTGCCCCTCAAGGAGGGTTTCGCCCGTGTCGCCGTCGGTTATTTTATAGCATACCTTAGCGTCGGCAAGCGTGCATTTGGCTATAACGAAGGGGTGGTCCCACCCGGAAAGCTCGCCCACGAACGCTGTTACGGGGTACTGAGAGCGGCGGATAAAATCGAAGCCGAGCTTTTTATTAAAGTAGTAATCGACTATCGCGTCGGATATCTGCGGCCAGCCGTCGACTATGTTCCACCATATTATCCCCGTTCGATTCGGACGAAGGAAAAGAGAGCGCTCAATAAAGAATTTTATTGCCTCTCCCTGGGCGAACTGCGAAACAAACGAAAAATCTTCGATATTCTCGGTGCGCTCCCCGCAGAGTATTTCGACCTGGTCCGCCATCATCCTTATACGGCCGAGCCCCTCGGAATATCTCAGGTCCTCGGTGCTGTGGGCGGCATAAGAGCGGTTAAAAACAGGCCAGATATCGTTTTCGGGAATGAATTTTCTAAGGCTTTCAGGCGAAGGGCACCCGTGATAGCCTGCTTCGCCGATAAAACAGGCGGAGGAGTGCTTATAGTAGTCGTCTTTGAACCACGCTCTCGCGCCCCACGTGTGCTGTTCGGGCACGTTGTCCACCGTTAAGCCGAAGGGCGTTTCGGGAGAGCTTGCCATATAATAACGGTAGGGGTCGTGCTGAGAGGTTATGTTCGGAAGCAGCTCCTGCGATATTTTATTATATGACTGGCGCGCCTGAGGATAGTCCATGTTGCGGTAGCGCATGTCTATTTCGTTGTCTGACGAATAGATAAGCAGGCACGCGTGGTTCCTGATCCTTTTTATCAGCTTCTTTATCTCGTCGGTTATGTTTTCGTCAAGGCTGCCGTCCTGAGGATATGCGGCGTTACCGAAGGCAAAATCCTGCCATACGAAAATGCCGCTTTCATCGCATCTTTCATAGAGCTCTTCGTCTTCATATATGCCGCCGCCCCACGAGCGGATGATATTGCAGCCGGTTTCGTTCAGAAGCCGGACGGTGCTTTCGATCTTCCCCTTCGCTCTGCTGTGCATGACGTCGGTGGGCACGTGGTTCGAGCCCCTTAAAAATACCGGTTCGTTATTGACAATAAACTCAAATCTCTGAGCGCCGGGGGTAAAATCTCTTATGAGCCTGACGCTGCGAAGGCCTATCTTTTCGGTTTTCGCGTCAACGAGGCTGCCGTTCAGATAGAGAGCGGTGGTGACGCTGTAGAGATCGGGCTCGCCGTAGCCCTTCGGCCACCAAAGGCGCGGGGAATCTATGAAATATGAGGAATTCACAGCGGTGAACCCGGGCCTTACCGAAAAACAGAAGGAATTCTCTTTGCAGTTCGCGGAAATTTTTATTTCAAAACCGTCAAGCTCATTGCAGTCGGTGTCAAAGCGGACGGCCCAGCGAAGTCTCGCGCCGTTTTCGTTTACGGAAGAAACAGCGAAATACGTTTCTGTGATGCGGGTCTTTTTACGGCTGAAGAGATAAACGTCTCTCCAAAGCCCCGCGGTGAGCATCCGCGGAAAGATATCCCAGCCGAATGAATGAGGCGCTTTCCTGACATACGGCAGCTGCATCCTGTCGCCCGAGCCGTGCACTCCCACGGGATAATCCTTTTGCCTTATGAAATCAAACGTTGAAAAAATGTGAACCGTCAGATCGTTTTCCCCGTCTTTAATTATCCCGTCCGCGATGAATTCATGCTCGACGAGCATATTCTCGGTATGCCCGAGAAGAACTCCGTTCAGAAAAACGTCGGCAACGGCGTCTATGCCGTCAAAGCGCAAAACAAGCTCGGAGCCGTCTGCTGAGTCGGCTGCTGAAAAATCAAAGGTTTTTCTGTAGACCCAGCCGCAGTTTTCATACTTTATGTAGCTGTAATAGTTGTCGGAATAAAACGGGTCGGGCTCGACCCCGTTTTGTTCAAGGTCGAGCTGGACTTCTCCGGGAACGTTCGCGCTGAGCGTCAGAAAAGAATTTGAAAGCCCGGGCATAACGCCGAAGGGCGGGTTTTTCCCGCCCGTCTCTTTTAAGCAGTACAGCTCCCAAACACCGTTAAGACTCTTGCGCATCTTTGTTGTCTCCCGAAGCGTCGACCGAAATACCGTCAAAGAAGCCGTTGTAGGTCGCTATCCATTTCGCGGCGCTCTTTGAATCATATTTATCCTTAAGGCTCTGTCTTAGCATCAGGGCCCTTGTGATGTTTTTGCCGCCTCTCACAAGCATGCTCCTGACAGACTGATGCCCAACTACCTTTTTAGCCTTGTCCCTGAGCTCCTTAAAGCCGAAGGAGCTGATTATTTTTGTGAATTTGGCCTCGTTGCCGAAGGATTCGAGCAGCTCGGGGCTGATTATGTTCTGGAAGAAATATTCAAGATCCTCCTGAGAGATATACGGCAGCTCGCCTTTTATCACGGCGATCAGAGCGGAGCTGAAGCCGATCTGATCGAAGAACTCCGTCTGATATTTCCAAAGAGTCTCTCTGGTGTAGAAGCCGTTTTTGTCGTCGATAACTGCTTCGGCAAGCAGCTTGCCGGCGCGCATGGAATGGCCAATGCCCGAGCCCTTGAGCGGGATCGTCATAAAGGCGCTGTCGCCTATCGCGGCGTAGCCGTCCGCCACAAGCATGGCGAGAGGCTGGCGCACGGGGATATCCGCCACTCTTCCGCCCCTGATGAATTCGCCGATAACGGGATTTGTTTTTTTGAGCAGTTCGGTTTTTTCGGCGATATCCTCATCGGTAAGGTCGTGCGTCATCGAGGCTATCAGGATATCCACCTCGGTATCGTTGGTTATAGCCCAGACTATACCGCAGAAGTCGCCCGGAATGAGCGAAACAATATATTTATACTGCGGCTCACCTGCTTCGGGATCGCGGGTGTAGAAGGCGCGGTAAGTGCGCATAACGTCGAAACCGGCGACGTCTTTCTGGATGCCGAGCGCGGCGGGAAGAGCTGTACGGACGGGAGAATAAATCCCGCACGCGTCAATCACAAGATCGGCGTATACCTCGCCGTCGCCGGTAACAAGTCCGCAAACGCGCGAACCGAGCATGATGGGAGCTTTTACCTCACAGCCGAACCGGAACTCCACCCCGGCTTCTTTTGCGGGGGCTATTAGATAGCGGTATAAAGCCTTGCGGTCTATTTCAACGTTATACGTGTCGTCGGAAACGCCCTGCGAGAGCGGCGGGATATCGGTTCCCGGTATAACGAAGGTGATGCCCGTGCGTTTTACCTTGTATTCCTCGGGCACGGGGACCCCAGAGAGCTCAAAGCCGTCGAGATGTACGCTGTCGTACTGGTCGTAACCGAGCTCATCCTCCTGCTTTTTTTCATAAACGGTCACGTCGTAACCTTCTTTTGCGAGTATGGCGGCAGCCACAAGTCCTCCGTGGCCCGCGCCGGCGATTATGATTTTTTTCATCAGTATCCCTCCGTTTACGTTATTCTGTATTATGTTTGCTATTTCGTCCAGCCGCCCCAGATCCAACGCGAGAGAGGACAGGATGTATTTGTCTCTGATATCCTTTGTGGCTTTGAAGCAAACCGCCGTTTCTTCTTTGCTTATTCCGATATCCTCGGGCGAGAGCGGAGCGCCGAGAGAAACAAGGAGCTCATACAGTTCATTATAGGACGGAAGCTCCGAATTTATTATATCTATGATTTCTTCCGCGTTCTCTTTTATGCTGCGTTTTCTTTCTTCGCGTTTTGTTTCGTTATAGAGATCGCAGGTCCCGGCGTTCTTAAGCATCTCGGCGCCCGCGTCACCCATATATGCGGAAAGCTCTTCAAGCCATTCGTTTTTATTGAAATCTTCTTCGCCGAAGCCTTTTTTAAGCAGCCTTTTGAGGGCTTCGTAGCCCTTCAGCGTTTCGAGTGTGCCTATGGCGCACTGGATCCCGTGAAGACTTGAAGGCGTTCCGAGAACGGCGGCGCGCACATCCCAGATGTGCGAAAAATAGTGTTCTGTGCCTGAGACAGGGCGGCTCACTCCCGCCCAGTCGGCGGCTATCCCGGAAACGATAAGGCCGTCCATAACCGCTTTTACGGCGTTCTCGTCGCCGAGGAGCAGTCCCTTAGCTCCTTCGACGCACGCTTTAAGAGCGTGGCGGATTACGTCGGCTACTTCTTCGCAGTAGTATTCCCCCGTGACGATATGCCCTATTCTCCATTCGCACACGCTCACGTATTTCGCGAGCATATCTCCGAGGCCTGCGAGCAGCATGATTTTCGGCGCGTTTTTCAGAACGTCCACGTCGCCTATCACAACGTCGGGGCATTTGCTGTTCACGGACACCTTGAGCTTATCCCTTATCACGGACGAGGTGGAAGAAGCGTAGCCGTCCATTGACGGAGCAGTGGCAACGCATATATAGGGCAGCTTCGTCATACCGGCGATTATTTTTCCCGCGTCGTTGAGCACGCCGGAGCCGACGCTTATTATAACGCCGCAGGAGCCGTCAAAATGCAGCACTGCTTTGCCCAAGGCCTGTTCGTCCGGCTCGATGCGCTCTTTTCCGTACAGGCAGAGCTTATACTCTATCCCGGCGTTCTTCAGTTCCTCAACAACCTTGTCACCCGCGGCGGCAAAGGTGTTTTCGTCCGCGAGGATATACGCTTTTTTCGCTCCGAAATCTTTTACGAATCCGGGCAGGCGGCTTATAGCTCCTTTTTCGACGACGCTTGTTTTAAGGCTCGCCTTATGAGTTTTGCCGCAGGAGCATTTAAATTCTCCGAGCCCTAGAAGGGCCGACGAGGTATAGTTTTCCATCTTTTCTCTCCGGAAGTTTTTTTCAATAGGGTGTGTTTGTTAATGGCACAACACCCCGATTATTCATAATATCACACATTTTCTTTTTTTTCCATATGTTTTTTGATAAAAGCAGCAAAAACCTTATTGAATTATCAAAAGTATTAGTTTATAATAAATCCGTCTAACCTGTTTTGAAAGGAATCGAAACCATGAAAAGATTTTTATGCGTTTTTATTGCGTTCATCACTGTTTTTTATGTATCGTCAACGGCTTTAGCCGCGGACGGCGAAGGCGAACAGCCGACACAGCACACGCATGAATACCGCAGGGAATTCATTATCGTCCCGGACTGCGGAGTTGACGGAGAGGTTCAGCTCGTCTGCTCGTGCGGCGACGTGCTCAGGACGGAGACGGTACCCGGATACGAACACAACTGGAGGCGCAGGTTCAATTTCTTCACCGGTGAAGTGACCGTGTACTGCACTATATGCGGCAGGACTTATAAGGAGGTTTACGGCGAGGAATACACCGAAACTCCTTACGAGAATGAAGAATATGAACAGCCCGAGGAGTGCACATGCGTATGCCACGATCTTGAAACGAACGTCGTTCCTCCGTTTGACCACGACAGCTCATATGTGATAAAAAGCTTTTTCTACAGACTGAGGCTCGTTATATGGAGGCTCACGGGCACGCATAAATACTGCGAATGCGGTGAAAGGCACTATTGAGGAGGAAACGTGAGATGATGAAAAAGCTTATTTCGGTCTTTCTTTCGCTCGCGCTTGTTTACACAGCGGCTATTGTCCCCGGCGCCGCCGCGCAGGCTTTCCCGGAGAGCGAGCACGACTATAAAAACAATACCGACGAAACCTGGGAATACGTTTATCCCGACGAAGCGGACGGGCTTTTCGTTACTTTTTCCGAGGACACCTATTTTGCTCCGGGCTCGTTCATAGATTTTTTGACGGGCGAAGAGGACGAGGAAACCATCCGTGAAGTTATAGAATACGGCGGCTATTGGTCGACCGGCGACCTGCTTTGGATATACTATAACGGAAACGAGCTCTACGGAGTTTTCAGCGCCGGAGACCTATCGGGCGAGACGATATATATCCCCGGGAACGCCTTTTCGCTTGAGCTTGTTGCAGACGACGCCGATACGGCATACGGCTTTTCCATTACGTCGATTTCCCCCGAATGCCCCGACGGGCTCGCGAAGGTGATATTCAACGCTCCGGATGAAAGAGTTGTTTTCACCGTTTACGAAGGCGAAGAGATCGAACTGAGCTACTATTACCGCATGCGTCAGACAGGCGACGGAAGGATGATCGTGGGCTGGACCGACGCTGAAGGAAACGCCTACTACTACGACAACACCGCCGACAAATACTGGTGGAGCGAAGACTATACCGGGATATACGCCGAAAACGGCAAAGTATATGAGTTTTTCCCGATATTCTGCAATATTGCCATGGAAGGCAGCGAGGTTTTCTCGTTCACGAACAGCACTTATATTTTCAACCGCGACCTCAACGGCTACATTTTTACAAACGAGCACTTTTTGCATATCCCTCTCGACTGGGGCGCGACCTTTACTCTTACTCCCTTTATGCCGCTTTCGGCTGCGCTGAGCGCGTATCTGATGCTCTACTGGCCCACAATGGAGTTCATGGGATCGTGCTGCGGCTTCGCGATAACCGCGCTTTTGCAGCACTACGGAAAGATAGATATGCTTTCTCACCAGGACGTTTCGTGCGTCAGAGAGCTTGAGCCGGATGAATACATTCAGAGCCTCATAAACTTCTATAACACTCAGGCACTCGCCTGCCACATCACCAACCACATGGGCATAGAGCCCGGAACGGAAGAATACTCGAAGCAGCTCAAAGACCTCTATAATACTCTCGAGGGCGGGATGCCGGTGTATTTTGAGCTTTATCCGCATAACGGCGAACACCCGCTTAAAACCATCCTTGTTAACCGTTCGCTTGACGTTACCGACGCGCACGGGATTTTGCTCACCGGCGCCTACACCGACGACAAGGGTAACCATGTGCTCATAGGCTGGGACAACACATCCACCGCCTACGCAAACGGCACGTGCGAGGCGCTTTACATCAACGAGGACTTCACCGAGATTTACGACCCCTACTGGCTTGACGACGAACCGCTTTCCGGCTTTTCGTGGAACGAGGACATACTTCAGTTCCAGTCGTTCAAGGCGGAGGGCGTTCCCGATCCCGTGTGCTGGCATATAGTTTTCCTTAAAAACGTCCTGTCGCTGATAAAACAGCTTATGGATATGTTCGATATATTTAAGTTTTGACATAACGGCAAAGCCGGACGACAGCTTTGAGGCTGCTCCGGCTTTTTTCATTACTCCGCAGCTTTCAGCGGGTCTGTTCACGCGGCGGCGGGAAGGTGACTGCGTTTTATTTTCCGCATAAGCGCAAGATACGCGATAAGCTCAACAAGAAAGGTTATTGTCCACGATATGGGATAGGAAATATAGAGTACTTCGAGCGTGTGGAAGCGCGGTACGGAGAAAACGGTGAATATCCACACCACCCTGAAAACGCACACGCCCGCTATCGTGACCGCCATTGGAAGGGCCGAACGGCCCATGCCACGAAGAGCGCCTGTCATGACTTCCATTATACCGTCCAAAAAATAGGGGGCGGCGATATAAGCCATTCTCAATACGCCTATCTCGAGCGCCTCAACAGAGTCGGTGATATAAATTCCAAGGAGCTTTCTTGAAAACAGCACGCAGAAATTGCCGAGGCCGAGCCCAACCACGGAAACGCACGCGAGGCATATAAGAACTATTCTGTCGATACGTTTATAGAGCTTCGCGCCGTAGTTCTGGCCGGTGAAATTGGTGGCTGTCTGCTGCAGCGCGTTCATTGAAACGTAGACAAAGCCCTCTATATTAGCCGAGGCGGCGTTGCCCGACATTACAACCGAACCGAATGAATTAATGGAAGACTGGATCAGCACGTTCGATATCGAGAAAAGAGAGCTCTGTATACCCGCGGGAAGCCCTATTTTTATCATCCCTTTAAGATGGGGCTTTGAGATCTTGAGCTCCTTGAAATACAGCCTGCACGCGTCCTCTCTGCGGGAAAGGGCAAAAATTATCAGCACGGCTGAAAGCGTCTGCGAGATGACCGTTGCGAGAGCCACGCCCGAAACGTTCATCTTAAATCCCACAACGAACACCACGTTCAGGATAACGTTCAGTACTCCCGCTGCCGACAGAAAGATAAGAGGGCTCTTTATGTCGCCGGCGGCCCTGAGAATGGACGCGCCGAAATTATACACCATGCTCACTATCATGCCGCAAAAATATATGCGCATATAGCTCACAGACATATCAATTACGTCGGGAGACGTGCCCATCCATTCCAAAAAAAGCCTCGAGCAGGAAACTCCTATGACGGTAAGCCCCGCGCCGCCGATTACGGCCGAGGGTACGGCGGTGTGTACGGTTTTATAGACGTTTTCGTAGCTCCCGGCGCCGATTCCCTGCGCCACCAGCACGCCCGCGCCTATTGAAAGCCCTATAAACAGGTTCACTATAAGATTGATTATGGAACCGGTGGCGCCGACGGCCGCAAGGCAGAGGCTGCCGGCGAATCGCCCCACGATGATAAGGTCGGCGGCGTTGAACAAAAGCTGCAAAACACCCGTCAAAACAACGGGTACGGCATATAGAATTATTTTTTTCAGCAGTGGGCCCTCGCACATATAGGCCGACGTTTTGTTCATACTTCGCCTCCACGAATATTTTGTTTGAAATTATATATTCCATGCAGTAAAAAGTCAATAAGCAATCTGAGCTTATTGTGTTGTAAAATCGGAAACAATGTGGTAATATATGTCCACAACGACATCGGAGGCGTATGAAATGTTTTACCGGTTTTCAGACAAGATCTGCGAGATAGACCTGAAAAACGCGGATCCCTCGGGAATAACCGCGGGCTTCGTTTCGGGGATGGAGCTCGCCGGAGTTTCCCAAAAGCTCGGATTTTCTCCGGCGAACATCGAGGCGTGCGCGAGCATGAACAAATACTTCCGTTCGGGAGTGGAGGTGTACGACGACTACACCTTTACGGAGCTGCGCATTTCCGACGCCGACAACGCTGCGGACAAACACTGCTGCGTGGCCCTTTTTATTAAGCGCGATCTTTTTATCGTGGTGGACGTGGAGGATCCCGACGGGATCATGAAGCAGAAATTCATGAGCGCCGTCAACCGCTACTCTCCCCGCGCGGTAACGGTGGAAAAACTGATTTGCGCATTCTTCGATTCTCTTATCTCAAACGATATAAAATTCATAGAGCGGACGGGCTTCGAGCTCTCGGAGCTTGAGGAGGACGTTATAAACAACAACGCCGACAAGGATTTCAGCATCGATATCCTCGCGGTAAAAAAATCGCTGCTCATCATGCACAACTACTATGAGCAGCTGCTCGACATAACCGAGGCGCTCGAAGAGAACGACAACGACATTTTTCCGTCGGACGATCTCAACTATCTTTCGAATATGACAAAAAAGATAACGAGGCTCAGAGAGGACATCGATTCGCTGAGCAACGCGGCCGAGCACCTGCAGGACGCGTATCAGTCTTCGCTCGACCTAAAGCTCAACAACTCCATGAAGTTCTTCACGGTGCTCACCACCGTTTTCTTCCCGCTGACGATAATCGTGGGCTGGTACGGTATGAATTTTGACGCGATGCCGGAATTTCACTGGAAATACGGCTATGTGTTCGTAATACTCCTCTCGTTCGGCGTCGTGGGAGTGTGTATGCTGTTCGCGAAAAAGAAAAAATGGTTCTGAGCGTTGTTTTCCCGCCAGCCTTTTGGTTAAAACGCCGAAAATCATTGCTCATAATTGTTAAAAATATACTTATGAGCTATTGACTTGCTCCTTTTTTAGTGATAATATTGATTCGTCAAAATTGAATAGCTTGAGATAGAGGCGCGTGCGTCATCAGTACCGGCAGCAAAAAAAGGCTGAATTTTGCCGCGAAAGGGGCTCACGCCGAAGAAAAACGGCTTTGCCTTGGGCTTTTTTTCTGGGACGCCGTGAAACACGCGGCGTACTGTCATTGGAAATTTTTCTTGTGGAGCGCTATCATAAAACAGTTTGTTCGTTCTATGGACCGCTTTATCAAGCGGTTCTTTTTTGATAATAAACATAGCGGCAAAGCCGCAAAGAAAGGAAACAGAAAAATGAAAAAGATCTTAGCACTTCTTATCGCTCTCGCTATGGTTATGTGCGTGTTCGCCGCATGCTCGAACAACGCTAACACTCCCGACGCTTCTTCCGACGGCACCGACTCGGCGTCCGAGGACGGTTCCACCGCGGAGGTTCAGGGCGTTGCCTCAGGCGTTGAGGACGGCGTTCTCACCGTTGCCATGGAATGCGCCTACGCTCCCTACAACTGGACCCAGACCGACGACTCCAACGACGCCGTCCCGATCAAGGGCACAAACGAATTCGCAAACGGCTACGACGTTATGATGGCCAAAAAGATCTGCGAAGCCAACGGCTGGGAGCTTGAGGTCGTCCGTCTTGACTGGGATTCACTTATCCCCGCTGTACAGACCGGTCAGGTCGACGCGGTTATCGCCGGCCAGAGCATGACCGCCGACAGAATGGAACAGGTCGATTTCGCAGGCCCGTATCTCTACGCTTCAATAGTCTGCCTTACAAAGGCCGGATCCGACATCGCCGGCGCGAAGGGCAAATCAGAGCTTGCCGGACACTCCTGCACCTCTCAGGCCTCCACCATCTGGTATGACACCTGCCTTCCCCAGATCGAAGGCGCCGACATCAAGACCGCCAAGGACGGAGCTCCCCTTATGCTTATGGCTCTTGAAACAGGCGAAGTTGACTTCGTTTGCTGCGACATGCCTACCGCTCAGGGCGCTCTGGTTGCGTACGACGACCTTGTGATCCTTGACTTCTCCGGCAGCGACGACGATTTCGTTGTTGACGAGGGCGACATCAACATCGGTATCTCCATGCAGAAGGGCAACACCGTTCTCAAGGACGCCGTCAACTCCGCTCTCAGCGGCATGACCGCCGACGATTTCAACGAGATCATGGCAAAGGCCACCGCCATTCAGCCCCTCAGCGAAGACTGATAACAAAACCCCTTTATCCCGCCTCGGAACACGGGGCGGGTATGTTTATTTATAACAAAGGAGCCGTAAATGGATAGAATATCCCAACTTCTGAACGACGTTTCCGCGACACTGAGCTCGAGCTATATGCAGTATCTCGTCGGCGCGGGCAAAACGATACTTCTTGCCGTTATCGCCACAGCCGTGGGCTGTATCATAGGGCTTGCGTGCGGCATACTACAGACCATCCCGTCCGAAAAGGACGACAACCCCGTTAAACGCGCTGTGCTTTTTGTTATCAGGGCGATAATCAGAATATATGTTGAAGTGTTCCGCGGAACGCCCATGATCCTGCAGGCGGTGTTCATCTATTTCGGCATCCCCTACTTTTTCGGCAACGGCGCGAGGCTCGACATCACATTCGCCGCATATCTTGTCGTTTCGATAAACACCGGCGCGTATATGGCCGAGACGGTACGCGGAGGAATACTCTCGATCGATCCCGGGCAGACCGAGGGCGCGAAGGCCATAGGCATGAACCACTTCAAAACTATGACGAGCGTTATTCTGCCCCAGACGATAAGGAACATAATCCCTCAGATAGGCAACAACCTGATAATCAACATAAAGGACACCTCCGTTATGTTCATTATCGGCTATACGGAGCTTTTCGCGGTGCACAAGGCGATAGTCGGCGCGAAATTCATCTATTTCCCCTCGGCCGTTATTGAAATGGCGATGTATCTGTGCATGACCGTTATCTGCTCTGTGCTCCTGAGATTCTGGGAAAAGAAGCTCGACGGCCCTCAGAACTTTGATATAGCCACGACCGACACCCTCGCGCTGACGAGCGGAATGAACACCTACATAAAAAAGAACAAGAGGGAGGATATTCACAGATGAGCGAGACCATTCTTGAAATAAACCATCTCTCAAAGTTTTTCGGCAAGCATGAAGTGCTCACCGACATAGATTTTTCGGTGGACACCGGAGACGTAACGAGCATCATCGGCGCTTCCGGTTCCGGCAAAAGCACGCTGCTGCGCTGCATCAACCTGCTTGAAACCCCAACGTCGGGCGAGATCATATACAGAGGGCCCAACATCAAAAAAATAAAGGGCGGAGCTCCCGCCTACCGCACGAAGGTGGGCATGGTTTTCCAGAGCTTCAACCTCTTTAACAATATGACCGTGCTCAAGAACTGCATGGTAGGGCAGACTAAGGTGCTTCACCGCTCAAAGGAAGAAGCAAAAAAAGAAGCCATGAAATACCTTGAGAAGGTCGGTATGGCTCCCTATATCAACGCGAAGCCCCGTCAGCTCTCGGGCGGACAGAAGCAGCGCGTGGCGATAGCAAGAGCCCTCGCGATGAACCCCGACATACTTCTTTTTGACGAACCGACCTCCGCGCTCGACCCCGAAATGGTGGGCGAGGTGCTAAACGTTATGCGCACGCTCGCAAAAGAGGGCACCACAATGCTCGTGGTCACCCACGAAATGGCCTTCGCGAGGGACGTGAGCAACAAGGTCGTGTATATGAACGGAGGCGTTATACTCGAGCAGGGCACTCCCGAAGAGGTGTTCGGCAATCCGCAGCACAAGGAAACCGTCGACTTCCTTGCGCGATTCAGAAATTGATGTTGCTTTTTATGCGAGTGCTGTGATATAATTCCAAATGGAATAAAAATCAATGAAAGGGCGATAGTTTATGGAAAAAACCTATAAAGGCTGGCAGGAATGGAAGGAAAGCAGCAAGCAGACGGAATACACCGAACCTACCAAGCTGCTCGGTCCCGACGGCACCCTGCTTGCCAAAGGATGGGCAAGGCACAACGTTTTTGATTACGACAGAAAAAGCGTAAAAAAAGAAAGCCGCCGCAAGGAATGGGATTTTTATCAGCTTTCCAACGGCAAATACATGGTGCAGATAAGCTTTGCTAACATTTCTCTCGGCGGATATGCTTCGGCTGTGCTCGTTGATCTTGTTAACGGAAAGACGATCGCCACTCAGATGGGAGCTTTTGTGGGCGGCAAGGATAAATACGTCCTCCCGCCGAAGGGCGACGTGCCGAACTACGTTAAAATGGAAGTCGGCGGCGCGACCTTTGAAGTGAACACGATGGAAACAAAGAGGACGCTCTATTTCAAGAGAGGCGACGTTGAGTGCAACTTCACGATGGACATTATGCCCGGACTTGAAAACATCACAACGGTGCTCCCGTTTGAAGGCTTCCCCGACAGATATTTCATGACCACGAAGCAGAACTGCATGCCCTGTGAAGGAACCTTTAAGACCGCAAACACGGTTTATGAATTCACCAAAGACGACACTTTCGCGGTGCTCGACTGGGGTAGAGTGGACACTCCCTACGCGCTCGTCTGGTACTGGGGCAACGGCTCCGCCTACATAACCGACGAGAAGGGCGAAAAGCACATCTTCGGCTTTGAGATCACATGGGGCATCGGCGACGAGAGCAACGCCACCGAGACCTGCATATTCTATGACGGCAAGGCGCATAAGTTCGGCGCCGTTGACGTTGAGACCTTCCCGAAGCCCGACAAATACATGGAGGACTGGCACTTCATTTCGGAGGACGGGCGTTTCGACCTCACGATGAAGCCCTTCTTCGACCACCACTCCGATCTCAACATTCTTGTTATGCGTATGCACTCGCATCAGGTGCACGGCCTGTGGAGCGGCAAGGTGACCCTTGACGACGGCACCGTGCTCGAGATAAAGGATATGTACGCATTCTGCGAATACGTGGAAAACAGATGGTAAGAGATTAACGATTAACGATTAACGATTCAAATTAAAGCAAAAATCCCCCGTTATCATATCCGCGCCGGCCTGAATAAGACGCCGGCGTTTTTTTTCGTTTACGCCGCTGCGGTTCCTTTCGTCGGTTGCCGCGCCGAGAGTATATGCCCCGTATTTTGCGCCGAGAGCTATCTCCACCTTGCCGTCGCCTACGACAAGCACGTTTTCGGGAGAAACGTTCATATTCTCAAACAGGTTGCCGAGCACGGCCTCCTTTGAACAGGCGGCGGTGTTTTCGGGAGCTCCTCGAACCTCGGTGAAAAGATCGTAGACGCCGAGAAGGCGCGCTTCATTCGACATATCGCGGTGGTCGGTGCCGCTTGCGAGATAGAGCTTTACGCCTCTGTTTTTGAGGGAAGTTAAAAACTCCTTTGCACCGGCGATCGTAAAATCATCGGGAGACGCTTCTCCGGATTTAAGAAGGGCTATCTTCTTTTCGACCTGCTCCATGAGCCTGCGGTTATATACGCGCTTATACCACCATTCGTCGCGCTCTTTACTGCCGAAGCCGGCTTTTTCAACTTCGTCTCTGAGCCACATCATCTGGTACACCGTTTGTATGCCGGTGGAGCCGTCGATATAGTCGTCCACCTTTTTTTCGAGTTCTTCGCCGTATTCCCTGCCGCCGGAGATGAATTCGAGCATCATCGGGCGCATAACGTCCTCCCAGCCGCAGCGAAGGGTGGAAACGGTGCCGTCAAAATCAAACACGGCGACTTTTATGTTATCCGGCGAAAAGCGCCGCTGAGAAATATGCTCTATTTCGGTAAACATATGCTAAAACCTCGGTTTATTCGATTAACGATTGATCATTGAAATTTCTTCTTCGTTCGCGGTGCCGGTGGTTCCGATTTTTTTGACCGTTACGCTTGAAGCGAGGTTTGCGAAGGATACGGCCGTTTTGCCGCATCCGCACGCGGCATAGGCGCACGAAAACGCCGACAAAAACGTGTCGCCCGCGCCGACGATATCAACGGGCGGTTCGGTTTTTACGGCGGGGACGATATCCAATTTCCCGTTTTCGTACCACGCGGCTCCCATCCCTCCGAGGGTGACGACTACCGGGGCGCCGGTTTTCTCGCTCATGCGCTTTGCTCCGGCAAAAACGCTGTTTTCACTGAGGTCCGTCAGCCGCGCCTCAACCTCGTTCGGTTTGACGATAACGTTTTTATAAAGGGAAACGCGCTCGCGGCTGTCAACAACCACGGGCTTTGTTTTTGCTGCTTCACACAAATAATCTCTGACGGCGGGGGTTATGACGCCGAATCTGAGCTGGTCGGAAACGGCGATGATATCCGCTCTTCCGGCGGCCTTTTTCAAAGTGGAAAGCATCTCCTCCTCCGCTTTAGCGGGCAAAGGCGAACGGTTCTCGAAATCGAGGCGGGGATCTTCGTATACGACGTCCGAAATACCTGCGCGCATGGGCTTTACGTAGCAGGGCGTTATGATATCGGGGCTACGCACGAGGTATTCGTTGTTTATTCCGAGATCGCCGAAAAGCTTTTCTATTATATATCCGCGCCAGTCGCTCCCGATACAGGAAACGCAGATAAGCTCTTTGACTTTCAGCGCGTTCACGTTGTTCATCACGTTCCCGCCGCCGCCGAGAGAATACCGCTCCGAAACGACCGGCAGAGGAAAATGTGGCGTTTCGCGCGAAAGGACGCTTTGCCTCATATCGGCAGTAAAATACGCGTCAAGGCAAACGTCTCCGACCACACATACTTTAAGCGACCGGATTTTCTCAAAAAGTTCACTTAGCTCAAACATATCTCTTTTTTTCTTTCATTTTTTTTATCTTTACTTTACGCCAGTCTGGCATAAAGCGACGGTATCGTCTTTTCGTGGTTGCCGCAGATATAAAGCCCTGTGCCTCCCATTGAAACGGGACGGTTTATCACGTTTTTGCGCGGGCGGTAGTAATATTCGTATTTATCCTTCCCCACGTCGGTTTTATAGTCGCCGAGAGGAATGATGTCAAAATTGGCGGTTGTGATGTTTTTCAGCATATAGCCCTGATTGCGAGCTATGGATAGGGCCTTAAGGAAGACCTCCGCGCCCACAACAGCCGAGCCGACGTTCATATGCACGCCGCTCGGGTCGAGCTTTGTTACCGACTTGCAGAAATAGCCGAAATCGGTTCCGCTGGTCTGGCCTATAGCCCTGAAATCCGCCTTCGGGTGCTGGTGGATTATGTCGGTGCCGATGGAGATATGATAGGTTGCCGGAATGCCGAGGCGGTAGGCGTTGTAAAAAACGCAGGTGTCCCTATATGGGAATTTTTCGGGGTGTTTATCCATATATACGGCAAGGCTCTGGCCGTAGCCGAGATCGTTTTTTGCGCCTTCGATCAAAGCCTCGTTCATCCACGCGCCGGTCTCCTCCCACATACCGAAGCTGCCGTCCTCTATCGCGGTGGGCACGTGCTCCGAGGTGCCGCCGAGAAAGCTCAGCTCAAAATCGTGTATCGACCCTGCCCCGTTTGAGGCAAGGTGAGTGATATATCCGTTTTCCATGAGCCAGATAAGATATTTTGAGAGCCCGAACTTTATGACGTGCGCGCCGAAAAAAAAGGTCGCCGCCTTTTTTTCGGCTTTCGCCTCTTTGAGCTTTTCAACAAGTATATCGAACTCTTCGCTTGAATAAAGAAGATCATTTTCCTTATTTGGCACTCGGAGATTCTCTATCGTCACAAGATTGCGGCGTCCCCTTGCCGAAAATGTTTTTGTTTTTGAAAAATCGATGCTTTCGGGCGTGAACATAGTATAATCTCCCCCTGTCAGAGTGGCTGAGAGTATTATATCATACAAAAAAAATGATTGCAATTTGATTTTTCTGTTGACAAAACGGTTTACATGTTGTAAACTAAAAATGGGTTTACAAATTGTAAACCCGAAAGGAGTGCTTTCTGTGAATGAATTACGCCTGGGTACGGTTGAAATGAAATTTGCCGAAGCTGTTTGGAACAGCGCGCCCCTTCCATCGGGAGAACTTGTGAAGCTGTGCAAAGCCGAACTCGGATGGTCAAAATCTACAACCTATACCGTTCTAAGAAGGCTGTGCGAGCGAGGGCTTTTCAAAAATGACAACGGCGTTGTTGAAACGCTGATAGACAAAAACGAATATTTCGCGAAAAAAAGCGCCACCGTTGTTGAAAACGATTTCGGCGGCTCGCTTCCGGCTTTCATTTCGGCTTTCACCTCCGGGAAAAAACTGACGGAGAAGGAAATAGATGAAATCCAGGATATGATTGACGCGTTCAGAAGGGGGGACGAAAATGCATAGCTTCTTGACGTCGCTGCTGACGATGGCTTTCGGCGGCAGCGTGCTTGTTTTGGCGGCGCTTTTGCTGCGCTTCGTGTTCAAAAAGCTGAAAGCCCCGGCGTGGCTTAGTATTCTATTGTGGGCCGCCGTGGCGGTTCGGCTGCTGATCCCGTCGCTGCCAAAATCTACGGTCTCCGTGATGCCGCAGCATGAGATGGTGTCGGAGGTCATGGATGTTATGGTTCCTGCCGCAATGCAGGCGCCCGCTCCGGCGCAGGAGAATGATCCAACCGTATCTTTTTCCGCAGACGATCCGCGCACGCCGACTTTTCACGAAGGCGCTACCGGCGTGCAGGAACCGGAAGAAGAAAAACGCTTCACGCCCTCTGCCGAATTCCTTTTCGCTGTTTGGGGCGTCGGCGCTGCCGCAGTGCTCGGCTGGGGCGTCCTTGGCTGGCTGCGTTTGGAACAACGCGTCCGCGTTTCGGTAAAGGGCGAACAGAATATATACTTTTGCGACGATATCAAAAGCCCGTTCCTGTTGGGCGTATTCGCGCCGCGCATCTACGTTCCGTCTTTTCTGGAAGGAGACGCCCTTAATAACGTGCTGGCGCACGAACGGGCGCATATAAAACGCCGCGACCACCTGATAAAGCCCTTTGCTTTCCTTCTGCTTGCGGTATACTGGTTCAATCCGCTGTTTTGGATTTCCTACTCGCTTTTGTGCCGCGATATCGAATACGCCTGCGATGAAAAGGTGTTTAAGACCATGGACCGGGAAGCGATCGCCTCTTATTCCGAAACGCTGCTCACGTTCCACGCGCCGGGTCGAATACTGTCCGCATGCCCGGTTGCGTTCGGCGAGGTAGGGGTAAAACGGCGCATTAAGGCGGCGCTTAAGTATAAAAAACCCGCGTTTTGGATCATTCTTTCCGCCGCGTTGGTTTTAGGGTGCGTGTGCGTATTTCTGCTGACCGACAGGACAGCCGACGTAACGCGTATATTCCCCGCGGAAAGCGAGGAGATCCGGGCCGCCGTCAGTGAAGCGGCGCTGCATGAGGTTTCGGGAAAAGGATGGGCGGAAGGCGCAGCCGAGGGACACGTGATGCTCGGGTTTGAAGAAAAGGACGGCGTTACGGAGGTTTACGCCTACTGCAAAGCTACCGGGCTTGGATTTGTAAACGGCGTGCTTACCTCAGAGGGCGACGGTTTTTCCGGGCCGTGCACGTTTTTGCTCCAACCGCGGGACGGCGGCGGTTATGTCTGTGTTGATATCATTTGGCCGGAGGACGGCGAAGGCAGATATGACGCCTCGATAAAAGAAATGATGCCCCCTTCACTTTGGCGAAAGGCCCAGCGCAATATGACGGCTATCGTAAACGCTGTCAACGCGAAGGAAACCGAAGACGCGAAAGCGTATTTGCGCTCGCTCGGAAGAGAAGCAAGGATTGAGCTGCGCCGGGGGGAGCTGAATCTTAAGACGCTTACTCAGCTCGGCGCGCCTCTTAAAGCCGTTGAGCGCTCCGAAAAAGAAAGACCGACCGAGCTGGAACAATGCCCGATATATGTGGGCACAACAGAGATTTTGGAAAACGGCGTCCGTATGGTGTACGAAACGGCGCTTAACGCCGATAATCAAACGATCGTTTACTCCAAAACCGATTATGCTTCCGGCGCGGAGCTAACGTTTGCCGTTTTCAACGCGCAGACGGGCGAAATGCAAAATCCGCCGATCAGCGACAAACCGGCGGACGTATCTCAGGAAAGCCCCGTTGCGATTATAACGGAGTTTATTCCGGCTGCGATCACTTTATCCGAAAATGAATCCATTCGCATTTACGACGCGGACGACACGCGCGTTTTGGCGGGAGTATTACGGCACGATCCATCAGCGGAACAGGATTTCGGCGCGCTTAAAACGATGTACGAGCTCACGCTTGACGGAAAAAACGTTATATCTTATGCGAACAGCAGCGAAACCGGTATGTTTGACGCGCGTTTGTGCGATAACGGTTATTACGCGCTCGGGATCGAAAAAACCGAATGCTCTCTTTTACGATTCGCAAACGGAAAGGAGCCGCAGATCATCTACCGCGCTTCTCGCGAACCAAAGCAGCCAGCGGGGCTTTGCGTGACCGAAGACGGAAATATAGCCGTTTCCACGGTCAGCCCGGAAAATATTTTTACCTGCGCCATAATCAGCGCGAAGGGAAAGCTGCTCTCCGAATACGGCGCCGCCCTGCCTGCCGAGAGCAGCGTTTGTGAGCTTGATTTGTTCCCGGTCCCGGGTGGCGGGGTTGTGAACAGCGCGTACGTATTCGACGGCTCGGCGCAGGAATCGGTGATGAACGTCGTCCTCTACCCCGACGGGGGAGGCCAGGACATAGACGGCGAGTATGGGAAATGCCGCGGTGTTTGCGGCGAATATCTGCTGTTTTCGCGTTATGAAACCGTCTGGACCGAAGGACAGACCATCTCTCTTTGGAAGGACGGCGAGTTTGTTTCAAAAACGGAAAGAAAACAGCCGCAGCAAAACGTGATTTTCGGATTTACGCCGTATAAAGACGGCATGCTCGCAGAGGTCAACACAGAAGGCACGGCGTATTTTGACGTAAAAAACGGAGAACTCAGGCTCGTCAAGTTTTTCCCGACGCCTTTCATAAGCTACGGCGGGATAACGGCAAACGGTCAAACCGTGTTTGTGAACGACAGTTATTCCATATATCCGGGCATTGTCGATCACTTTTAATATACAGGAGGTAAAGATATGGATAAAGGCGATCTCACCCTACCCGCGGGCGGAGGCTTTCTGAACCTGCGCGTCGGCGCGATAATCATAAAAAACGGTAAATTTCTGATGGTGAAAAATCCCCATTGCGGCTACTGCTATTCCGTTGGCGGAAGAGTGCGCTTCGGCGAGACGCTCGAGCAGGCGGTAAGGCGTGAAACCGAGGAAGAGACCGGAGTGGAACTGGAAATTGACCGGCTCGGTTTTATTCATGAGGCCTTCTTTTACGGTGACGGGAAAGAGAACGCGGGGAGGCTAATCCAGGAGTTTTCGTTTTACTTCTACATGAAAACCCCCGAAGATTTTTCGCCGGTGTGCGAAAGCCTGTCGAACGACGGACAGGAGGAATCACTCGTCTGGATTTCGCCAGACGAAGAAACAACGTTTTATCCCGAGTTTTTTCGCAAGGAGCTCAAACAGCCGTCAAAGGAGATAAAGCATATCGTGTCGGATGAACGGATAAACTCAGACGCGAACGAAGAGATGCTGCTACTGCTCCCGTCAGAAGAATACGTCGGCGAATATACCGCCTACCGTCGGGAATTTCTTGACCTCGGCGACTCTATGGACGGCACGGGGCCGCTCAGAAGACTCAGCGATCCGCTCGACTGGCTGAGAGAGACCGAAAGCTACCGCGATCCGTCAACCGTTCCCGAGGGAAAGGTCCAGGCGACGCAGTTCATTTTTGTGAGGAGATCCGACAGAAAGCTTGTGGGAATGATACAGATACGCCACTGCTTTAACGATTATCTCGAAAAATACGGCGGACACATAGGCTACAGCGTGCGTCCTTCGGAACGCCGAAAAGGCTACGCTGAGCTTATGCTGAAACAAAGCCTCGGTTTTTGCAGAAAGATAGGTATCAAACGGGTGCTTATTACGTGCCTTAACCATAACGAAGCGAGCAGGCGCACCATTCTTTCGTGCGGCGGAGTTTACGAAAGCACCGTTTACGAGCCGGACGAAGGAGAATATCTTGAGCGCTACTGGATCGACCTTGAATGATAAGTTCAAGCATAAAAAAAGGGGCATGGAAGCTGTTTCCATGCCTCTGATGTTTTTTTGTTGTTACGGTTCTTTATTCAGGTACTGTTCCGCGGCGGCTTCCCTCGTCTCGGGATCGTCCTCCTGCGGCAGGGGCTCCTTGCCCTCGGCGCGCTGCTGCAGCACCTTCATGATTTCAACATGCTTTTCGTCGGTGTAGTCCCAGAAGAAGATGTAGGGCAGCATCATCAGGATATAACCCACAAGGTCAAACGCGATGCCTATGATCATACATTTTATACGGACGTCGTCCATGTAGAGCACGTCCCAGTCGGAGGTGAAGCCCGCGCTTACGAACATAAGGGGGATGATAAGGCTGACAAGCGAGGTAATAGGCCCCGTGAACCAGCCGATGATGCCCTGATAGCCCTCAAAGCGTTCGCCTGAAATATACATCTGATAGTCGCTGACTCGTACGCCCATATCGCTCTGGGCGATCTTCAGCGCGGAGGTGAGAGCGTCGCCGATGAAATAAGCGACGAAAAGAAGTATTCCGCAGAGCCAGTGAAGCTTGCCGAGGAACAAAAACGCAATGATATACACAAGGGAACGTGCGGCGTTTACGATCTGGCTGAACACCATTAGGGTTTTATACTGGAAGCGCTTTCTTATCCACGGCGCGAGGAACTGCCCCGGCGTTCCGGCGAATTTCAGCACTATCTCCGCCACCGAGAAAAACAGGCCTGTTTCACGCCAGGTGTATATGAGCAGTATCGTTTTCATGCTCAGCATTCCGTTGCCGAGCGAATCGAGAAGGCCTACCGCGTTGTTAATCCACAGATATTTGTTTTTGAAGATGCCGCCGATGCAGGTCCAGAAGTCGTAATACTCCTTCTTTTCTATCGGAGGCGCGGGGATGCGCTCCTTTATTCTGCCGAGGCTTATGAACATTATTACCGCGCTGACGATGAAAAACGCGGGCAGAAGGTAGCGGAACATGTTGATATCCCTGATGCCGTCGACAAACAGGGCGCCGGCGACGGTGGGCAGTATAAAGTTTACTATATTCTGCACAAGATGGCTGAGCTTTACCGGGATGGAGTTAACAAAAAGCCTCTCCTGCTGGTTGGGGCTGATGTTTTGCGCCACTTTTCCGGTGTGGCCCCAAAAGCTGAACATTCCGTAGAGCTGGAACAGAAGGAAAAGCTTCCAGACCCTTTCGGTCATCGGCAGCTCGTAGAGCGGCAGCCAGCAGATAAGCAGGGCCACGACAACGCCCTGAACAACGTTTGAATAGGCAAAGAGCTTATATCTGCCGAGCTTTTTCAACAGCAGCTTGCGGATGACTATACCGCGGAAGCCTCCCCAGCCGTTGACAAGGAAATGAGCGGCAAAGATTTTGAAGATAGAAAAGGCGTCAAGCCCCGGCCACTGAGAGCTGAGAAAGATCCGGGCCCTTTCGGGCAGGAACGACGAAAAGTCGAAAACGAGCATCAGTATTCCGAGAGCCGCAAACGACAGATAAACCGCGAAATATTTTCTCTCAACTTTTTTCGGCAGAAATCCGAGGTTCGCGTCCACGCCCATGCCGAGGATGTTCCAAAGATAGTTTATCGCGATAAAAAACGTGTTTATCGCCGCGAACGTGAGAAGCGGGATCTGATAGTAGAAAGCCACGAGATAACAGCCTGTGCCGAAGGAGAGGAAGCCTGTGAGATACTGCAGAGTATAGTCGCCGCCCGCCGCGCCGAAAATTGAAAGATATTCCTTATAGGGCACATATTTGCCCGGAGCGGGTGTTTTCCAGTGGGTTTTGATCTCGGTAAAAACCGATTTGAGCTTTCCGTTTTCTTTAGCCATCTTGCTGAGCCTCCTCCCTGAAAGTATTCAGTCTGTCCGCACGGTACTGCTCAACCGCCTCTTCGCTCTGGGAACGGTCCGCGCCGAACTGCGGCTTCACGGCTTTCCACACAGGTCCGGCCTTTACGTTTTTCGGGAGCCAGGATTCTCCGAGCCCGAGCCGCGAATCGTCGGGAGACGCGAGCATAACTGATTTTATCCCGGAGCAGCCGAACAGGGCGTGGTGGCCTATCTCTTTAACGGAATCCGGGAAAAACAGGCACGGCGCGATACTGCCGCACCTTGAGAAAGCGTCGGAGCCTATTTTTTCAAGGCCGTCGGGCAGAGTAAATCCCGTGCCGAGCAGCGAATCGGAAGCCTCGTCGTAATCGTATCCGCCGAGACGCGAACAGCCGAAGAAAGCCATATCGCCTATCTCCCTGAGCGTTTCCGGCAGAGTGAGATCGCGGATATGCTCGTTTTTGAGGAACGCGAAAGTGGCTATGCGCTCAACGCCCTCGGGGACGGTATATGAATCGGGATATGTATATTCATCCTCTTTGTCCCCGGGAGTCTTTCCGTAACAGGCGGGGTACAAAAGAAGCGTTTTCCCGTCTTTTGTAAAAAGCACTCCGTCAACGTCTTTATACCAAACGTTAGCGGGATCAACGGTGACCCTTTCAAGCTTTTTCACATTGTAAAAAGCCGTTTCATCAATACTCCTCACCGACGCGCCGATGAAAATCTCTTCCACGTATTCGTCGGCGTTCACCGTATAAGCGCCGACTGCGACCACCGGTTTGCTTTTATCGGGGTTTTCGCCGTTTTTGTCGGACACATGATCTATGACGATTTTTTTTGTGTTGACGTTACCGTTGAAGCTTTTAAGCACCCAGCCGTCAAGACCTTCGTTACCGCCGACAGAGCTCTCTTCTTTGAACTTATATGGGGGACGAGAGATTGAGATAAGCGAGATCGTGACGGAAACCGAAACAAAGATCACAAGCACAACGATAAATAATACCTTTTGCCATGTTTTCAATCGAATGATCCTCCTGTCTCTTCTTTATTTATTTTACCATTAATTTCACCGGATTTACTTACTAAAGCTAAATCGGTCACGCAGCGTTCTCTCCGGCGGGCTCTTCAACGTCAAAGCCCTTTCTGACGAGGAAGAACAGCGGTATAAGCGCCAGCGCGCAGACCACGCCCGCGACAAAGAACATTTCCTTTGAAGGAACGATAGTTTCAACGCCGAGTTCATTGGTATAAGTGGCTGCGGCGTTTCGACAGGCTATATCACCGAGTACAGGTCCCGCCACCATGGGGATGAGCACAACGAATATCATCCTTATGCCCTGGAAAAGCCCGGCCTTCCCTTCGGGGATGAAGTCTTTGACGGCGGCTCCGAGCAGGATGCTTATTATCGCGTTACCTATTACAACGGGCAGGACGCAGATGAGCATCACATGGATGTTTGTGGTGGTGGAAAGGAAGAAAAGCCCCGCCGTCATGAGTATCGTGCAGGGAATGAGAAATATTCCCTTGTTCTTTGAAGAAAGCTTGAGCAGCGTTACGATCACGGTTACAAGAGCAGCGGCGACAAGCACTGCGGTTATGATAACGCTCGGCCTCAGGATGTTTTGCACCCCTCCGTTATCGGGAATGACCACATACTGGATATACACGAGAAGATACGGAAAAAACACCTGAAAAGCCACCACGGAGATCCCGAACGCGCAAAGAGCAAGATAAAGACGGGGGTTGCTTTTTATTACGGACGGCCTGAAGCCGTAGACGAGGTCGGAAATATAGTTTGAATTGTTTTCCGATTTTTTCAGGGTACGGGGAGGATCCTTTATAAGAAACAGTCCGGCGATACCGCACGCGGACACAATGGCTCCGAGCCCGATAAAAAACGCCTTATACGTGAGCTTGCCCGCCTGGGCGAAGCTGCCCACTCCGGTAACCGCAAGCGAAGATATTGCTCCCACAACGGACAACACCGTTTCAACAAGCGCCCTTTGCCCCGGCACGGTGACGTCCGTTACCCAAGCCTGGAACGCCGCGTCGTTGCTCGTCGACCCCATAAAGGTCATTACGATATCCATAAAAATAACGAACCACACGGTTAACGTAAGTATCAGAGCCTCTCCGTTGAGATGGAAAAGGCCTGCAACGTTTTCTTTGGTGATAAAGCCGAAAAGCCCGGTAACTATACCCCACAGGATATAGCCCACCGAAATGAACAGCCTGCGGTTTTTCAGTTTGTCGCTGAGCGTTCCCATCACGAAGGTTGTGAGGACCGCGGCAACGGCGGAAAGAGCGACCATACGGCTTATTGCCGTGGACGGGGCCATGGCGCCCTCTCTGGCGGCCTTTGACGCGTCTGCGTAGATCGTGTTGTAGATGAAGGTATTGAAATACATGTTTTCGGTATTCCACGCTATACCTCCCACAAAGCAGAACAGGGCTATCAGGAACCAATTCCTTTTGCTGAGCTTCTCCTTTACCATTTTTTATCTCCTTTTATTATACCCACTTATATTGCAACATTGATTATAGCACAGATTAATGAATAAAACAACCACAAAAGTACTTGAGGTTTCCGCACGCACGAAGAAAGAGGAAAAAAATATTGCAATAATCCAAGGTATTGTTTATAATAAATTGTTTCCTGTTGTTCCGAAAAAAACGAATAACGGCAAACGGAGGTATTCAATGACAGACCAATATGATACTCCGGCCTTCAGACGGACGCGCGGCGCTTATATCGCGCAGTGTACGTTTGACTATTTTATCACGATACTTGTGTCCGACGCGTTTTTCGCAAAGCTTCTGACGGATATCAGCGTCAGCGACGCAGTCACGGGCGTTTTTGCTTCGATAACGTCGTTTTCTTTTTTGTTTCAGCTTGTATCTCTGACCTTTGCGGACAGGCTCAAAAACACAAAAAGGACCATGACCCTGCTCGATACCTTAAGTCAGCTTCTCCTTACAGGTATTTTTGCGGTACCCTTTCTGCATTCATCCGTAAAAACCAAAACGGTTCTCGTCGCCGCGCTGCTGCTTGCGGCATACTTCTTTCTTTATATCATCCAACCGATATGCTACAAATGGGGAAACTCATTTGTGGACCCGCAAAAACGCGGACGTTACTCCGCAAAAAAAGAAATGATCTCTCTGATATCGGGAGTTTTCTTCTCGCTCTTCGCGGGTTTTGCGCTGGATCGGTTTGAATCGGCAAACAAGCTTCACAGCGCGTTTATATTCATAGCCGGATGTATGCTTGCGGTGTGCCTTTGCAATATCGTCAGCTTTATGCTGATGGACAACAAAAACACACTGAACACTTCTGAGGATAACAACATAGGCAGAATTCTGCGGGGAGTATTCAGCAACCGCAGCTTTCGCAATTCAATGATACTCTCCTGTTTGGTATCGACAGCGAGCGGGTTGACTGCCGGCTTCATGGGGACGTATAAAACGAACGATCTGAAGATAAGCGTGGGTAATATACAGCTCATCAACACTGCCGCTTCCCTCGGCAGGTTCGCCGTATCGCAGCCCTTCGGGAAGTTTTCAGACAAACACACATACGCAAAAGGGTTTCGTTACGCGCTGTATATTCTGGCCGCCGGGTATTTTTTCAATATTTTTGCTTCACCGTCCGCGAAGTGGTGCGTTGTGGCGTTTACGGTACTGAGCAACATGAGCCTTGCCGGAACAAATCAAAACACATATAACATGGCGTACTGCTATCTTGACGAGGAATACATAGTTCACGGGATGGCTGTGAACAACGCGCTGCGCGGGATCTGCGGTTTTTTGGCGTCGCTTGCGGGAGGAAAGATCCTCAGTTTTGTTCAGAACAGAGGCAACGCCTTATTCGGCGCGACTGTCTACGGGCAGCAGGTCCAATCGGCAGTTTCCCTTCTTGTTACGATCTTTACAACGGTTTTCAACATAAAGGTTGTTGAAAAACAAAAAGAATTCAGGAAATAGAAAACCGGTCTTTTTCCACGGACCGGTCCCCTGAATTAAGTAATTGAAAGCGGCGCGTTTTCTGATACGATCATACCGGATATATAATAATAACGTAAACCGGCAAAGTTAAAACGGAGGCTCAGGTTATGAAAAAAACAAATATTCTGCAAAACAAAACGGCGCAGGTCCTGCTGTGCGCGGCGCTGACCGCGCTGTTCGGAGTGTTCCTGCGGCTTTTCTACGACCAGTATATCCCGTGGGTCAACATGGCGCTGGTGGGGCTTTGGTTCGCGCTGGCGACGTTCACCATCGGAGGCATGACGGCGCTGAGCCTGATAAGCGATCAAAACAGGGCGTATTCAAAAAAGGGCGTGCTGATACGCGCCACAGTCGTGATGGTGATTTTCGCCGTTATTATCTTCGGCGTTTCTTATTATTTCAATCTGGTGCTGGAGTTCGGCTCGCGCTATACGCCCTATGCCGACAACGAATGCGCCATAAGGATCTCGTTCGGGCTGTGCTTTGTTATGTACGGCGTCCTGCTGCTCCTGTTTTTCCGCGCCGTTTCCGGCAAAAAGGCTGTGCGGGCGATAGGCGTGCTGGCGCTGGCAGCGTGCGTAGCTTCGGGAGTGTTCCTATTCCGTAAGATGCTGCCGACGCAGTATCTGTACCCGGCTTACCGCGTCTTTGTTTCGCCCGGCGGCGTCAAGACCAAGGATAAAACGGTGCGCTACGATTTTGCCTATGCCACGGAAAAGCTGCAGCCCACAGCGAATCTGGGGAAGGACGCGGGGATCACGCTAAAGCTTGCCAGGAATGAGCGCGAGGGCGCGCAGCTGGCGTTTGTTTCCACGCGGGACGAAAAAACCGTAAGGATAAGCATCCGCAATTTCGTGAACGGCGAGGGGGACGAGATCCCCGTGCGCATCTATAAAGAGCGTTACGTGGCTGTGCCCGGCTGGGGGAGCGCGTTTTCGGACGAATACCCGGACGCGCTGGAGCCGCTGCCGGACGACGCCGAGATCACGCTCGCAAAAAACCGCCTGCAGCCGCTATATATCGAGGCCGTGAGCAGCCCTGAGACCCCATCCGGGACATATACCGCGAAGTGCACGATCACTGACGAGAACGCCAACGTGCTCGCCACACCCACGCTCACGGCGCAGGTTTGGGATTTCACACTGTCTGATAAACCCGAAACCGAAACCGCCATGGGCATCTTTTCCTCCGAATTCTGGAGGCTGATGGGACTGGACTCCACGAGCTACGGACATAACGGCGACGACGGCAGCTTTACTCTGGAAGAAGAGCAGGAAAAAGTGTATAAGCAGTATTATGAATATCTGCTTGAGCACCATATCACGCCCTACGAGATCCCCTACGATCTCCTTGACGAGAGGGCGGACGCCTATATGAGCGATCCGCGCGTGACCTCATTTGTTGTGCCTTATCCCGAAGACGACGATCTGCTGGTGCAGTACTATGAAAAGATTTCGTCGAACCCGGAATGGGCGAAAAAAGCATATTTTTATCCCATTGACGAGCCAAACGACGAGGCCGCCTATGCAAGATATAAGGAGATCACCGACCGTTTGGCGAGGCTGTGCCCCGGCTATAACATGGTCACGCCGTTTTACAGCAACGAACCCGAAACCGAGGGCGGCCTCACAGCCGTAGAGCTGCAGCGCGGCAGAAGCTCAATTTTATGTCCCGAAAGCGTTGTGCTCGATTCCGAAGGCGCGCGTGAAGCGCTGTATGCCGCCAGAGACGATTTAGGCGCGCGCATATGGTGGTACGTTTGCTGCGGGCCAACAGGCGATTACAACAACAATTTTATCCGTCAGCAGGCTATAAGGCACCGCATACTGTTTTGGCAGGAAAAAATGGAAAACGTGACGGGCTTTTTATACTGGAACAGCATTTACTGCGATAAGGGCAACCCCTGGGAGACCTCAAAAACCTGGGACAGTTACGAATCCGGCGGCGACGGCGTGCTTATGTATCCCGGCAGGTATATGGGCTACGACGAGCCTGTCGGCACTCTGAGGCTCAAAAACCTGTGCGACGGCATTGAGGACTATGCCTATCTAACCATGGCAGAACAGAAATTCGGCAGGGAATGGATCGACGAAAAAATAGCGTTAATCACCTCCTCGCTCACCGAATACACGCTTGACGACGCTCTCCTGCAGCAGGTGAGAAACGGGATAGGCAGCGCGCTTGAGGGATGATCCTCCGTAAAGGCAGTTAAAACCGACCGAGTCATTACAATTAAAAGCCGCTCACTTGGGCGGCTTTTTTGTATCGATTTCCAATCATTCAGATCCGGTGATCTGCGTGTTCAGAAGGCAAGGCTGCGAATAAAAGTTTTCATTGCTTTAAGCATCGCCGCAATGCGGTTGATAAAGGCGTTCCACAGCGGGAAGCGTTCTTTACTGCCGCGCATGGTTTGCAGTGCGCAGTGTGAGTTATATGCGGTATCGCTATGTCTGCCGAGACCGATCTCAGCGCCCGCCTCGACGCCGGCTTTGGAATAGTCCCAGGGCTCAAAACCGATTTCAAGCGCCGGCGAGCCCTCTGCTATAGTAAAATCAAAATTAAGAGGATCTGCGAACATCGGGTCGGCCGCGACGTTTTCTCCTATAAGCCCTTTGCGCCGGGCGGTGGAGAGCGAGACGGCGTTTTTCGAGTCTCCATCGGTGAGCAGGTACACTTTTTTACCGAAGCTCAGGTCCCAAAGAACGTTGTCCTGAGCATTAAAAGCGGCGCTGTTGCCTATATAGCTGAACACCGGCGTTTTGCCGTCGGTAAGGATTATATTTTTTGTGAAATCTGCGGTCTTGTGCCCCTCGAAGCGCGACACTACGCGCACCTGCGATTCGGCGCTGAGGGCGAAAATATTATTGCGCACGACGTTGTCTTTGCCGTAATGAAGATGATAGCTGTCGCTGCCGCAGGCGAACACAAGATTTTTTTCAACCGTTATCTGCGAGGAGCCCTCGTCGGGATAGATGCCCCAGCCTCCGTAGCCGCCCTGACCGGGATCGGCGGCCACGTTGTGTATCACGTTGCCCGAAAGCACGGTTCCGGGCTGGACGCCGAGAGTGTAGATGCCGCCCATATCAGAAAGCCAGCCCTGTCCTATATTGTATATCAGGTTGTCGGTTATCTTTATGTTGTTTGTGAGCTGATATCCGTAGCCCCATACCCAACCGTCGGATATGGCGGTGTAGTAGCCGTCGGATATCTCGTTATGGTCTATCACAGCGCCGTCGCAGAAGGTGACCTGTATACCTATAGCGCAGAAGAATTTCCTGCCGTAGCCGGAGATATCGTTGTTTTTCACCGTTATATCCGCGGTGCATTCCGGGGCGCCGGAAAGGCAGTTTGTGCCTCCTACGAACACGCCCGTTGCGGCTATATTACGGAAAAAGCAGCTCTCCACCCTGCTGTGTTTCACTCCGCCGAGGATCTTTACTCCGTCAGCTCCGAGATTGATGAATTCACAGTTGACTATGGCGACGTTTTCGGCGTTTTTCACCTCAACCACACCTCTTACGTCGAGCGCGGCCTGAAGCGCGTCGATATCGGCTTCGCTTCTCCAATCAGAGAGCCATCCGCCGGGCGTGGGCACCGTCCAGTCGGTTTCAGTGAAACGGATACGGTCGAACTCTATTCCGTCAGCGCCGTCTATCTCAACAAGGCGCTCAAGGGAGGATGCGTACAGAACAAGCTCATCTGCGTTTTCGCCGGGATATGGCACGTAATAAAGCTTGTTCGTTTTTCTGTTCAGGTACCATTCGCCCGGTTCGTTCATCTTTTCAAAAACGTTTTCAAAATAGTAGCGGTCGATATCGCGGATCAGCATCGACGAAGGGCGTGAAAGGCTGAGCTTACCGGAAGCGCGGTCTACGGAGGTCAAAAGCATAAGCTCGTCGTGCCAGTAGTGGAGGATCCGCACCTGTACGTCCTCGGGATTCGTGAAATCAAAAGCAAGGTCCTCTTTGTGGGCATAGAAGGAACGCTGTCCGAGAGTCATGCTCCACGGCGTGTTTTCTTCGGTCCAAAGATCGTCCTCGGGAGCCGTTGCGCCGACGGTAAAATAACCTTCCTCGGGATAGCGCGGAACGGGAAGCTGCTCGCCGCCGCGAAACAGCGATTTGAAGTCCGCGGGATCAGTCGCGGGATCGAGAGTTTTTGTGAACGCCCTAACTCCGTTCACGGTCTCCTCTGAAAAGCCGGATATCTCTCGGGAGCCGCATATCACAGCTTCCTCTCCCGGATAGGAGGCAAAGGTCACGTTCGGCAGGTCCTCCGACGTGAATACAAGCGTATCGGAAAGAGGATATCTCCCCTCCCGAAGAAAAACGTAAGCCCTTTCGTTTCCGCCCAAAACGCCTTTTAGCGCTTTCAGCTTTTCTTTTGCGGCCGAAACTGTGCGAAGAGGCGCGTCTGCCGTTCCCTCGGCGCCGTCGTCGCCTGCGGGCGAAACGTAAAGCACTTTTGCAGCGGCCGAAACGTCAGGAGATAATAAACTCAATGTACTCACCACCATAACCGTTATTATCAGCAAAGAAATTATTTTTCTCATTTTTATACCACCCAAGTATAGTTATATCATGCCTTCGCAAGCTTTTATATTTTTTACGTGATTTTAATTCTGACTGTACGTTCTGACGACCGTTTTCGAGGCGAACGGAACGTCAACGTAGTGGAAGTATACCGTTCCGTCTTTTTGACTTATTGAGAGTCCCTCGGCTTCGGTCGCGGCGTTTCCGGTGTTTCTGATAAAAGCCTCTTTTGTTTCTCCCGTTTCAAGATCTACCGAGTAGGTTATTTTTTCCGCACCGGAGCTGTTGCTTGAAAGATACAATACGCCGTCGAGGATATCGCCGCCGGTGATCTTCGTTATGGTCTTATCCGTTTTCAGGCTGCCCTTATATGAGAAATCCGAAAGATCCAGCATTCGTATCTCGTCCACGTTCCTCGACTGAGTGTAGTAGACGGTGCCGTCGTGTATACAGAGCCACGGAAAATGCCCGCTTCCCTGCCCCTCAGGAGGAAGGACATGGTATTCAATAAAATCAAGGCTGTCGGCGTCGAAGACCATCACAGCGGGCTCCCTGAAAAAGAACGCTTCGCATGCTGCGTAGATCCTGCCGTTGTAATACGCGCAGTCGCCGAGGTGAGAATAGCCTTTCGCGATAACTTCGGCGGGAAGGCACATATCGCTGCAATTGACTATCTCTCCGGTTTCGGCGTCGATTTTCGTTATAGCGTTGTAGTTTATGTATTTGATGCAGCCGGTACCGTAAAAATACCGTCCGTCGGTCGTTATACCCTGACAAAACGCGACGCCGTCGGAATAGAGATACTCAAACTCGCTTTCAAGCTGCAAGCGGCCCTCCGAAACCGTTGCCGGGCGGGAAACCGCGCCGGTAAGCGCGAAAAGCGCGGCAAAAAGCAGATATAAAGTTTTTCTGAGCATTATAAAAAATCCAGACATCGTTTGCCTCCCCTGTTTGTTTTATCTTTTTAAAAAACCGCCGTCAGCCGCAGGGCTTTCAGGCTTTTTTGAACCTGTCGACTATCAGAGCGCGGTCGTAATACACTTTATCGATATCGGTGAGCGCCGCGCTGCCGCCCTTTGCCTCCACGATGCAGAAAGAACAGTTATACGGAGCGTGGCCGCGCCAGAAATCGGAGGGGTCGTCCGTGAGGAAGTTAAGCATTGCCCTCATTGCGCAGCCGTGCGTGCTGATAAGATAGGTCTTACCGTCGTCTTTCGCTATGAGCTCTTTAATAAAATCCTGCGTTCTTTCACAAACGTCGTAAACGGACTCGCCGTTCGGGAACCTGCCGAAATCAAGCGGGGCGGTAAAGAACGCCCTGCCCGCTTCCCCCATATCGGAAAGCTTTTTTCCTTCCATATCACCGAAATCGATCTCCAGAAGACGCTCGTCAGTGACTATGGGGATGCTGTTCCCGCTCTCGGTAAGCACTGTTTTTGCGGTCTCAACAGCTCTTAAAAGAGGGCTTGAAACGCAGTTGTCAAATCGAATCCCCTTTATTGCCCTGCCGGTAACGGCGGCAAGGTCGCGGCCGCTTTGGTTTAGAGGCTCATCGATCCTTCCCTGCATAACGCCCTTGACGTTCAAAGCCGTTTCTCCGTGGCGGATAATATAAATCTTCATAGCTTCATCGTTCATACCGCAGGATCACCCGAATATCCTTTTTGCTTCGGCAAGGCTTTCTTCGGGATCGGCAAGCGGACTATACTCGAGCCCGCAAGCCCCCTTATACCCCGCCTTATCCACACAGGCAAAAATGTTTCGGTAATCGTTCTCGCCGAACTGCAGTTCATGCCTGCCGGGGTGGCCCGCGGCGTGCAGATGGGCGATGAGATCGAGGTTTTCGGTTATGTTCGGTATGATGTTGCCTTCGGATATCTGCTGATGGTAGATATCAAACACCACCTTTACGTTTTCGCTCCCCACTTCGCGCACGATATCAAACGCCTCCGACGAGGAGGTGAGATAGTAGCCGGGATGATCCACCTTTGTATTCAGAGGCTCTATCATAACGGTAACGCCCGCCCGGCGCAGTATTTCCGCGCCTGCCTTTAGACCGTCAACAACGCTTTTATGCTGCTCCTCTCTCTGGGCTCCGGTGTGGGGGCCAACCTGAGTTATAAGCTTTTTTACTCCGAGCACGCGGGCAGCCTCGCAGCTTTCTTTTATCCCCCGCGCCCACATATCGCGGTACTTGGGATCGGTGAGCCTGAATTCGGTGGTGCACATGCTGAGCATGGTAACGCCTGATTTTTTCAGAGCGTTTGCGGCCGATACAAGGTCAAGACTCCTCCAATCGTATATTTCAACGTACTCATATCCCAGCGAGGATACCTTTTCAACAGCCTTTTCAAAGGGCAGACTGCCGAAAAAGCAAGGAATCGGAACACAGAGCTTCATTTTGTTTCTCCTTTAATTTTATTTGAGGCGGCCGCCCACTTCCCGCAGAATTTTCACCGACGGCGCCGGTATGCGTCCGAGCGCGTCGGGGCCGACATTCAGAAGGTAGTTTATGTTTTTACTGTTCAGACGCTGTTTGAGCTCAAGCACTTTATCGGCGGATTTCCAGTTGTTGTCAAAGCTCTTGTAGCCCCAGGTATCGTTTAACGTACAAGGAGCTTCGCGAAGACGCCCGCCCGCGTCGTTTTCGGGTATCTCGTTGTCGTCCGCTGAGTCGTAATCGCCTCGGCCGTTGCCGATACGGGAATTCACAAGACAGTCGGGTTGATAGTGCTTTACAAGAGAATACAGCTCGTCGGTCTGCCCGGGTGTCAGGGTTGCGGGAACGTCGAACCAGACAAGGCACAGATCGCCGTAGTTTGTGAGTATCTCGCGAACCTGCGGCACTATTTTTTCGCGAAAGCAAATTGAGTAGTCTTTTTCTTTATCGTTGGGATAATCCCAGTTGTTTGTGAGATAAGCCTTGCCGCCGCACCAGACTTTTCCGTGCCTGTAGCCCCCGCCGTGGGGATGCTCCCAGTCAAGGTCCTGCGAATAGTAGAGCCCGAGCCTCAATCCGTGCTTTTTACAGGCCTTGGCCAGCTCTTCAACAGGGTCTCGCCCGAAGGGAGTCATATCGGCGATATTATATTTCGAAACGGAGGAATGGAACATCGCGAAGCCGTCGTGATGCTTCGAAGTAAAAACGATGTATTTCATTCCTGCGGCCTTTGCGGTGAGGACCCACTCCTCGGCGTCAAAAAACACGGGGTTAAACGCCTGAGCCAGCTTTTTGTATTCCGAAAGAGGAATGCGGAAATACTGCTGCGCCCATTCGCCTATCTCCTCCATGCGCTCGCCTTTCCACTCGCCGCCGAGCAGCGAATAAAGCCCCCAGTGAACCATCATTCCGAATTTTGCTTCTCTGAACCACTGTTTGTTGTCCATTATATAATCATCCTTCCTAAATTTTGTCTTTTTACTGTCCGTTTCCCGGTTCAGCGGGTATTGTTCAGCGCACATGCGAAAGCCTTTGCCGTTCGCTGAGCGGGGTCTTTGAAGTGGTTTCCGGGGTTCCATTCAAGAGAGCAGCAAACGTTTTGCGCTTTCAGCAAAGCGCAGGCTCTTCGGGTACGCTCGCCGACCGAAGCCATCACCGGATTTTTTGTTTTTTCTTCCGTGCTGCCGAGACTAAGATATACGGTTTTGCATTTGACGGTATGAGAAGCCATATATTCCTCAAAGCCGGGGAACCACAGAGAGCCGGACGCCGAGGCTACTCCCGAAAACACGTTTGTCTGATATGCCGCCCAGAGCGAAAACAGACCGGCAAGCGAATAGCCGCCGAGAAAATATGTTTTTTCGGAGTTTGAGCATAAACTCAGAATTCGTTCAAGCGTTGCCGGCGCGCCGCTGCCGAAGGGCTCCTGCCCGAAAACGGGAGGCGCGCTCCACGGCGAAAGATCGCGGTTCCACAGGTCTACCTTTACGGCGATAAGCTTAAAAGGAATATCAGTTTTTTCGCTTATGCCCTTTGCCTCTTCTTCCAAACCGGGCAGATCGTGTTCGCCGACAGGCTGTATGAGAATGTTTTGCGCCGCGGGGGTTCCGTATTCAAGGATCATTGTTTTTCGATTTTTTGTGCTCTCATGGCAAGAAAAGTGGGGATGTTCATTTCGTGAAGCCGCCCTTCGCCGTTTGTGTCCTCATACAGGCTCAAAAGCGTGAAGCCCGCCTCAAGCTGGCCGTTTATCTGTTCTTCAAGGGTGTGCGAAAACTGCATTCCTACGTCTTCTGCCTCAATCTGGGCGCGCTGATCCTTGTTTGCCACCGGATCAAAGGGAAGGCTGTTTATTATTTCTCGCTCGGTGCCGTCTACGATATGGTTTATATAGTGGTCAACGCCCGAAATCAGAAAACCGCCGGGCTTTAAGACCCTATAACACTCTTTCCATACGGGTTTGACTTCACGGATATAGCAGTTTGACACCGGGTGAAAGATGATATCAAAGCTTTCATTCTCAAAGGGAAGCGGTTTTGTCATATCGGCGCGCACTATATTCACGTCGCAGCCCTCGCGCGCTGCTACAGAGCGTTCGCTTTCAAGCTGCTTTTCGGAATAATCGAGCACTGTGCATTTGGCGCCCAAAGCGGAAAAAACAGGTATCTGCTGACCGCCTCCGCTTGCGAGGCCGAGCAGTTTTTTGCCCTTAAGGCTGCCTAACCACTCATGCGGCACGGGCTTTGTGGGAGTGAGATAGACGTCCCATTTCCCCTGCTTTGCGGCAAGAAACTCTTCGTGGCTTATGGGCCTGCCCCATTCCCAGCCTTCTTCGACCCAGCGGTCGATGGTTTTTGCGTTTATGTCCTGATAATCCATTTATACTCCATTCTGCAGACGGCGGACAAGTCGAACAAACGGCTTTATATCATTATGAAATCACACACGCACATTTTATCACAGAGAAAATGCCGTTTCAATAGAGTTTTATCAGGTTTTTGTAAATAAAGACTAAAATATAAATAATTATTTGACTTTTATTATTAAATTTAATATAATAATCATCGTTCCAATAAAAAACTCACATGCCTGTTCACCGAATTCGGAATCGACGGCGAAATGGTCTACGTTCTGTTCGCAATGTCGCAAAACGCAGAGAGAAGGGGCGTTCATCTTGAAAACGTGAACATATAAGCGCATTTCAAAATAAAATTTTATTAAAAGAGGGAAAATTATGGATATTCTTTATCAGGCCATAAAGATGATATTCGCATTTGTGTTCAGCATCGGGCAGATAGTATCGCCGAAGATCGCAGGGGGTGATTTTCCGCCGAGCCAACCGGCAGAACCGGGCGATACCTCGCAGTATATTCAGATATCCGCCGACGACGAGGGCTTTGACACCTGGCAGCCCGTTAAAAACCGCGGCGGCTACCGTTACGGCCCGTCGATGATACTCAATTCAAACTTCAGCCTTGACGTATGGAGCGCTTCGAACGGCCCGGGCGATCTTATTGATCTTGTGAGCTACAAGCGCTACTCACCCGACTTTAAGAACAGCACAAAAGAGGTCATTGCCCTCAAACCGACAGCCGAAAGCTTTGACCGGATGTGGACCTGCGACCCCGGCGTTGTTAAGTTCGGCGATTATTACTATATCGGCTACACAACGACCGCGAATCCCAACGGGATACAAAACGTTGTCTGCGTTGCCCGGAGCAAAAACCCGGAGGGCCCGTTCGATGAGAAATGGACCGGCAGCGGATGGGGAACGGACGTTCGGCCTCTCTTTGAGTACACGGACGACCAAAACTGCTTCGGCGCAGGAGAGCCTTCATTTGTTGTGGTGGGCGAAACGCTTTACGTATAACTACTCATGGTGCAACGAAACCGGAGCGACTACCCGTGTGGCGACCGCCGACGCAACAGATGAAAACTGGCCTGCGACGCTTCAGTTCCACGGAGAATGCATACCGCCGAAAAACGGAGGAGATTCTGCCGACGTCAAATATCTTGATGAATACGGCCGTTTTGTTGCCGTTTTCACAGAGCAGCGTTTTTCGGACGAAAGCTATATTGCCGTTTGGGAATCTTTTGACGGACTTTCCTTCCGTCCGAGCGGTTTTATAAAAGAGAACACCTGCAAAAAGCTGCACAACTGCGGAATTTCCGGACGCGCAGACGGGCACATAGCCGCGGGCGATCCGGTCTATATTTCCTATGCCTACGCCGGCGCAGACAGCGAGGGAAGCTGGGGGAACTGGGCGACAAGGCTCCACAGTGCCACCCTTTCGCTTTCAGACGGGCCGAAGCTCGACGCGTCAGCCGAAACCAACAACAACGTTGCCGTTGCGCACAGAGATATAAGCCTTGTTCCGGAGATCGTCACGATCAAGGCTGAAAAGCAGTCCTACACTATAAACAAGAGCGAGCAGATATGGGTCATGGCGTATGATACCGATTACTTCGTTTTCCCGGTTCTGACCGATATATGTTTTGACGGATATGATACGTCGGTGATCAAAATTATTGGATCACGCATTTTCCCGGTGGCTCCCGGAGATACACGCGTTTTCGTACACTGGCACGGCTTTTCGGGCGATTTTGTTGTTCACGTGACCGAATAAAAAGCTGTTTTAAGGAAAGAGGAAAAAACAAATGCTGAGTTCAAAACTGTTGTCTTTGTTTTTGAGCGTTATTCTTTTTTTGTTATCGGGGCCCTTTTTAAGCGGCCGTACCGTAAAACAGGCGAGCGAGGTCTCGAAGAATGAGTTCGCCGCCGCCGGATACACGCTGACGAGGCGGATCCTTTCCAAAAGCTACGATCCGGTCAAGCACAGTTTAAAGGAACACATGGGCGAAGGCGGTATGCCCTACGTCTGGGCCGCAGCTTCACTTACGGAGAATCTGACGGACGCCTGCCGGCTGTTCCCGAACAGCGCGGCGCTGAAAGCCTCCTTACGCGACGCGCTCACGAACGTCCTCGGAAAATACCTTGTTGAAAACGCCGGGATTAAAGCGCCGAAAGCAGAATATAAAGGAGTGTCCTATTACAACGCTTCCGCAGGTAATACGGGCGACTATTACTACGACGATAACGAGTGGGTCTGCATCCAGCTTCTGCTGGGCAGCAGTATACTGCACGATTCAAGTATGCTGAATTCCGCGCTTGCATATCTTGAATTCATCTGGACAGGTTGGGACGACGAGCTCGACGGAGGCATCTACTGGTCGTCGAAATACGGCAGCAAGAACGCCTGCTCCAACGCGCCCGCCGCAATCGCTTTTCTTTTGGCTTATCAGCTCACCGGGAACGAAGACTATTTGGAAAAAGGAAAAATGATATACGACTGGATGAACGGGACGCTTCGTGAAAACGATCTTTTCATCGATCATATTGACGTCACGACAGGCGGCAGAAGCGGCTGGAAAGGCATCTATAATCAGGCGACAATGATCTACGCGGGCAGCCTGCTGTTTGAGATCACCGGCGAAGAAGAATACTATGATCTTACCGCCGCCACGGTGAACGCGACGCTCCCGCTGACGTTCAACGAGACAGAAGACGAAAACGGAACCAAACAAATCACGATGAACGCAAACCCCATTTATAAAGCATGGTGCGTGGGATGGCTGGCGCGCGCTTACGAAAAGTATTATACCGTCGACCCGATGAAGGATCAAAAGCCTATGGAATATTTGAAGGCCGTGCTGCGCAGTGAACTGCAAACAAAGGACGAAAACGGCTTATACGATCCGTATTTTTGCTCCGGAGCTTCCGATCCGGAAAACTATTCTGAGCTGCTTGCTCAGGACGGCGTCGCATCCGCGTTTTTATGCACGGCCTATTATGACGCTATACTGAAAAAAGACGATTAAGTATCGGAGGATATTTATGAAAATTGCAGTTACATATGAAAACGGAGAGGTGTTTCAGCACTTCGGGCATACGCAACAATTCAAGGTTTATGAAATTGAAAACGGTCAGGTGACGAACACAACGGTCATCGGCTCAAACGGCAGCGGCCACGGCGCTCTGGCAGGGCTTCTCAGCGAGAGGGCTATCGACGTGCTGATCTGCGGCGGCATCGGCGGCGGCGCCGCAGCGGCTCTCTCCGAACAGGGCATCGAGCTTTGCGCCGGCGCTGAAGGGAACGCGGACGATGTGGTGGAAGCCTATCTTCGGGGCGAGCTTGTGAGTACCGGAGCCAACTGCGACCATCACCACGACGACGGACACAGATGCCACGATAACGGCGGAGATCACTCCTGTCACGGGCGCGAGGGCTGCGCAGGCTGCCGCTCCGGCGCGGCGCATACGGGCAAAAACATCGGCAAAACGGTACGCGCACACTACCGCGGGACCCTGAACGACGGCACACAGTTCGATTCCTCCTACGACAGAGGCGAGCCGCTGGAATTCATATGCGGAGCGGGCATGATGATAGCGGGCTTTGACGCTGCTGTGGCGGATATGGAGGTGGGACAGACCGTTCAGGTGCATCTTACGCCCGCAGAAGCCTACGGCGAGCCGGATCCGTCGGACATCTTCACAATCGAGATTTCGCAGCTCCCCGGCTCGGAGAACCTTTGTGTCGGTCAGCAGGTCTATTTACAGGATTCCTACGGCAGGCCGATACCGGTCAAAGTGACCGCCATGGACGAGAGCACGGTGACATTTGACGCAAATCACGAAATGGCAGGCAAGGAACTGAACTTCACCATAGAGCTCGTTGAAGTTCTTGACTGATCTGTTAAACACCGTGAAACAATGAAGGGAGAAATTGAGAATGATTATTCTGGAACGTCTCGCAGCATTTTTAATATCGATTCTTATCCTGCTCGGTGTATTCAGGACAGACGTTTCCGTAAAAAAGAAAACCGCGATCGGGGAACTTGAACTGTCAGATATTGATATATCGGAGGGTTACACGGTTTCTGTACCGTCCCGTTCGGGAACGGTCAGGTTCAACCGTATATCTTTCAACTATGAAGCGTCCGCTCCGTTGCGCGCGATATTTGTTTACCGACAGGGCTTAGAAGAAAAGGAAGAAGAGCTTCTCCTCAGCGAGAAAGATCATACGGCGACCATGCTCCTGGATCTCTTTTTGGAGAGAAAAACCGCTTTAAGGCTCGTTTCCGTCCGATTTGAGCCGATCATTCCGGGCGGCGGCTGTACGCTCAGCGTTTCCGGTTTTACCTGTGATCTCCAGGCTGTGCCGAGAGACGACGTTTTATATTTGGAGAACGATTTCTATAAAATCGGCGTAAAACTGAATTGGGGCGGCGGCCTTTGCTGTTTCATCGACAAGGGAAGCGATACATACGGGAATCTCCTCAATTCCTACGATACAGGACGCCTTGTTCAGCAATCCTATTACGGGCCTCTGGAGATCGAGGGCTATGAAAACGGCGTCTACGGCGACACGGTTTGGAGATACAATCCTGTGCAGGGCGGAGATCAATACGGTAACACAAGCAAGCTGGTCGCGCTTGAAAAAACCGAGGATCAGATCCGCGTCGTCTGCAGACCGCTCGACTGGGCGCAGGACAATATGACGACGCAGACGTATTACACAAACGTATACACTCTCACCGAAAAGGGATTGTCGGTTACAAATACCGCCGTCGATTTCCTCCTGACGCAGTGGGAAGACGGCGGACAGGAGATCCCCGCTTTTTACACGATCAGCGCGTTGGGCACTTTCGTTTTTTATGACGGTGAAGAGCCCTGGACCGACGCGCCACTGCGTGTGGAGAGCGACCTGGGATTCTGGGGCGGCAAGCCTGCCTTCAACTTGAGCGAAAACAATACTGAGACGTGGTGCGCATGGACGGATGATACCGGCTACGGGATCGGATTATATACGCCGATCGCGACACGCCTGCTCGCCGGAAGATTTCTGTATGACGGGACGTCCGAATCAAACGCAAACCCGACGAATTACGTTGCCCCTCTTGGTATGTATCATCTGAACTTTGACGAGCCGTTTACTTATATGTACTATCTCACGTCGGGTACAATTCAGGACGTTCGGAAAACTTTTAAAGCGTTACTCGATTGACGGAATAGTTAAGGCAAGGGATATTAAATGTTTATCAAACTTACTTCAATATTTTTTTCAATACTGATCGCGTTTTTCGGATTTTTCGGGCGGGAGCTTCCCGGATTCCGCTCCATGGAGCTTCTTGAAGACCCTGACATGCAAAACGGTTTTACCGTGCTTGAGGGCGATCCGGAACTGGGCTTTTGCTATCCGGCAATATGTTTTCTTAATGAAAACGAAATGCTTGTTTCATATTGCTTCGGACAGGTAAACACCGCGAAACAGCTTTCCGAAACAAGAATAAGACTGCTGCGCGCGGATTGACCGCGAAGCGCCGGCGGCGTTTGCTGCCGGAACTTTATGCCGCGCTGTTTTGAATACAGCGAGTAATCATCTTTATTTGCGGAGAAAAACGTGGAACAAAACATTTTGGACGTAAAAAACAGACAGGAGCTGCGCGAGTGGTTCTTAAAAAATGCAGGAACCGAAAAGGAATGCTGGGTAAAGGTCAAGCGGGGCAAGCCTTCAGACGGCAACGTCTTTTATTATCTTGACGCCGTTGAGGAGGCGCTGTGCTTCGGCTAGATCGACAGCACAAATAAAATGATCGACGGGGTCAGAATGCAGCGCTTTACCCCTCGAAAAAAGAACAGCCCGTGGACGGAGCTCAATACGGAGCGAGTCCGAAGGCTTGAAAGGCTCGGTCTGATGACCGATTCGGGAAGGGCGGCGCTTCCCGGGATGGGCGCCCGCAGTTTCAAGATAGACGGGGATATTGAAAAGGCTATGAAGAAGGCGGGAGCCTGGTCGAAGTTCAAAGCCTTTCCTCCGCTTTATCAGAGGGTAAGGGCATATAACGTCGCGTTTTATAAAAAGCGCGACCCTGAGGCGTACGAAAAAACTCTTGAGCGTTTGATCGAAGAAACAAAAAAAAGGAAAAATGTTCGGCGAATGGAACGACTACGGAAGATTATCTGAATAATTGATCCCCTTTGCCGTTTTCCCGGGCTTAAAGTTGAAAAAAACGTCCCTGCCGCGGTTATCTGCGGCATACGGTTCGTTGACTGTTTTACCGGAATGAGATATAATATAATTAAAATATGCAATAAAAGGAGCAGCGCATATGTGGAGCAAAATAGTATCTTTTTTAATGTCGATCATCGCATTCTTTTCCTCTCTTTTAGGCTTTGGCGTCAAAACTAAGGCAAACTATAAGGAGTTTCTCGATCTTTCATACGGCGCCGACAGCATGCAGACCTACGATCTTTATATCCCCACAAACAAGGGCGACACGCTCGGTTTGATTCTTTACATCCACGGCGGCGCGTGGACTTCCGGAGATAAAGCTTCATACCAGCCGGCGATTAAGAACATAGCGTCAAAATACGGCTATGCCGCCGCATCAATAAACTACCGCTTCCTCAGTCAGGGAGTTACAATGACCGACATCCTCTCGGACGTAAACGAGGCCGTTTCGGCGATATTCAATAAGGCGCAGGCGGAGGGCTTCACCCTCGGCAAGATGATCACGACCGGCATGTCGGCAGGCGCTCACCTTGCTCTGATGTATGCCTATAACACGCCCGCGAACGCAAAGATAAAGCCGGTTGCCGTTGGCAGCCAATGCGCTCCCACCGACCTTTCGGACCCCAATTTCTACGCGGACGGAATGGTGTTTCAAAACAGCTATCTTCAGCTCGTGGCTTCGGTTGTGGGCCAGAACGTAACAAACGAGGTGATAGCGCAGTTTACCGCGCAGTATTCACCTGTGACCTACGCGTCAAGCGCAGTTCCCACGATAATCGCGCACGGACAAAAAGATAATATCGTGCCTTATTCAAACGCTGAAATCCTTGACTCGGCTCTAACTGCAAACGGCGTTGCGCACGTATTTATCACGTTCCCGAATTCGGGTCACGCCCTTGAAAGCGACGCGGACTGCGCCGAAAGGTATATGAAAACCTTTATCGAATACGCGGGCGAGTATCTCGACTGACCCCCGTTTTATGCTATTCTTTCGTTTCGGAAAAACATTGCTTTTCGCTTAGGAGAGGACGGAAAAAATGACACAAAAAGATATTTTCGATTTTGTTGATGCTCAGAAAACGGCGTTTATCGGTTCCGTTGACGACGACGGTTTCCCGAATATAAAAGCCATGCTCGCGCCGAGGGAAAGGGACGGAGTTACCTTTTATTATACAACAAACACTTCCTCCATGCGTGTTTCGCAGTATCTTCAAAATCCCAAAGCGTCAGTCTATTTCTACCACCGCGGGCGGTTCCGTTACACCGGAGTTATGTTTAAGGGAACTATGAGCGTGTTAACGGATGCTGAAACCAAAGAAAGGATCTGGCGCACCGGCGATACGATGTTTTATAAAAAGGGCGTCACCGATCCCGATTACTGCGTTCTGAGGTTCGTCGCGGAAAGCGGACGCTATTATCAGGATCTTAAAACAGAAAGCTTTGAGCTCTGAGTGATTTTTACCGAAAAAACAAATGAAAGCTTTTTTAAGCGGCGCTTCGTTCGGCTCTGAGCCTTGCTGCCGAAAAGCGTTATAGAATCAAAAAAAACGGCTGCCGTTACCTTTTGGATATCTCCGAAAACGTAACGATGCGGCCGTTTTATATAAACGTAAGAATACGTTTGATTATTCCTCAGTAAAGATCACGTTTGTGCTTTCTTTATCAAACAGACTGCCGGGACCGTCGACGAACCCGGCGGTCACGTTTTTCATATTAATTCTCAGCAGCTCGTCCGCCGCGCCGTCCACACGGGAGCTTCTTAAAAGCCCTGTAAAGCGGACGTTATCAAAGGTCAGGTCTCTGAGGCGGTCGCCCAGCTGCAGCGCGCCGGGTGAATCGGCGCTGTATTCAAGCACGTGCCCCGCGTTTTCCACTATCATGTTCTTAAAAACGATGTTCCGGGAGTGCTCTTCGGCCGGGAAGGTCTCGCTTGCGAAAAAGATCATAAGAGAAATAAGATCATGCCGTCCGGCCTCCCGGGGCAGGATATCAGTTTTCGATTTCACAATGGTCATCCGGTGCGGATAATAACCCGGGCCGTACACGTGGCAGTTTTCCGCCAGTATATCCGTGCCGCCGATGCGAAACGCCTGACACGAGGAATTCAGCACGCAGTTGTTCACGTGCAGATTCTTGATATTTATCCCCGCAATGCAGTCGTCGCCGGTGCGGAACACGCATCGCTCTATTATAACGTTTTTACAAAAGTGCAGGTGTATGCCGTCGCTGCCGCCAAGACATGTAACGTCGGTCATAGAAACGTTTTCGCAGGCGTCCAGCTGGTGCATAAAGTTGCCGCTGTGCCGGATCGTGTAGCCTCTGAGAGTAACGTTTTCGCAGTTTGACAGAAATATCCCGTGCGGGCCGCGGTAGTTTTCCTCGCCGTCCGGGTCGTAGCAGTTCTGCCCGTCGATAACGCAGCCCGGTTCGCCGATGATAGAAATATTCTTCGCGCCGTAGGCTGAAAACATCGCCCTGCGGTATTCGTCTCTTTTTCTGAAGCCGAAATGCCGGGGTATCAGCTCCATGTCCGAGCGCACCTGAACGTGCCCGGGGATTTTGAACACTTCGTAGTCGCTGCATTCCTCGCTGCCGAGCAGCACCGCGCCGCTTTCAAGATATACAGTCGTGTCCGAATGTATCAGCAGACTCGAAAAAAGATAGGTCCCCTTCGGAAACACCACGGTCCCGCCTGATTCTTTGCACAGGTCAAGCACCTTCTGTATCGCTTCGGTCTGCGGATATCCGGCGTCCGGAGTTATGTTGTGATCGGATAAACGGTAGAGCATTCGGCGCGTCCTCCCTGTTTTGTTGATTCGTTTTTTTGATTGTATCACATTGTTTGAGCCCACGCAATAAGCATTGCGTTAAACGGTAACAAGAAAGCGCCTGCGGCGCAGCGTCTGCGACGCAGGATGCCGCTTTCGATTACGCCATCGCCGTCGCCCGTCAGGGCGAAATCGGCGGGCGTTATAATCTTTTTGTTTGATAGGAAACGAGCAGTTTCCTATCAAATA
>JAFSWN010000235.1 GCA_017450185.1 Clostridia bacterium
CGGAGGGTTTTTTGCGAAAGGAAGCGGACGAAACGGACAAGCGCCGCTCGCGTTTGTACCTTACCGAAAAGGGGGAAAACGTGTCGAAAAGGATGATGGAATCCTTTGAGGACCGAGACAGGCGGATAACCGAAGCGCTGACCCCCGAAAAGGAGAAGGAGATTATTATGCTTCTCGACAAAATGCGCGAATGTATGGAGGAGGAAGAATTATGCTGAAATATCTGAAAAAATACCGGATATTCTGCTTTTTGGCGCCGCTGTTCATGGTGGGCGAGGTCGCGATGGACCTGTGGCAGCCCGACCTGATGGCAAAAATAGTTGACAAGGGCGTGCTTCAAAGCGATTTCGACCTGATAATCAGGGTGGGCGTGCAGATGATACTGTGCGTGCTTGCCGGAGGCGCTTCGGGAGTTTTGTGCGGAGTTTTCGCGAACCTTGCGTCCAACGGCTTCGGAAACGATTTGAGAAAGGACGTTTTTTCGCATATCATGTCGCTCTCGTTTGAGCAGACCGACAAATTTTCAACGGGCTCGCTTATAACGCGGCTCTCAAACGATATAACGCAGGTGCAGACCATGGTGGCAATTTCGGTGAGGATGCTTGTCAGAAACGGCGTTATGTTCGTCGGCGGTATAATCATGCTTTTCAGGCAGTCCCCGCGTTTTTCCGTCGTCGCCGCGTGCGCGCTGCCCTTCCTTTTGATCCTGGTCGTTTTCTTTTTAAGAAAGACCTCTCCGCTGTTTCGCAAGGTTCAGGAAAAGCTGGACGGCGTGAACCACGTCATGCAGGAGGACGTAGCCGGGGCGAGAGTTGTGAAGGCCTACGTTAAGGAGGACTACGAGCTTTCGCGCTTTGACCGCGCGAACGACGCGCTTTGCTCCGAGAACCTTCGAGTTCAGACGCTGCTGGCGTTTCTCGGGCCGTGCATGAACATTATTATGAACCTCTGCGTGGTGGCTGTGATCCTGGTGGGAGGCATAACCGTGAAAAACGGCGGCGACCTTACGCCCGGAAGCATAATGGCGGCTATCACATATCTTACTCAGATACTCGGCGGCATAGGCTTTTTGGCAAACATCTTCCAGACCTTCACGCGCGCCAAGGCCTCGGCGGACCGTATAAACGAAGTGCTTGAAAGCCCGCCGAGCATTGAGGACGGCGAAAACGAGCAGATTGAAACGGGGCGCGGCACGGTGGAATTCAGAGACGTCTGTTTCGCCTATCCCGGCACGTCCGATAACGTGCTGGAGCATATAGACCTTACCGTGCGCCGGGGCGAGACCCTTGCGATAATCGGCTCCACCGGCAGCGGAAAAACAACGCTTGTCGACCTTATCCCGCGCTTTTACGACGTCAGCTCCGGCGAAGTGCTTGTGGACGGCAGAAACGTTAAGGATTACAAGCTGACGGACCTCAGAGACAAAATTTCAGTTGTGATGCAGCGTTCCGAAATATATTCTCGCCCCATAGAAGAAAACATCCGCTGGGGCGCGCCGGACGCCTCCCCCGAACAGATAAAGGCAGCGGGCGAGGCTGCACAGGCCGACGGCTTTATCTGCGAAAAGGAATACGGCTACCATACTGTTATTTCCGAAGGCGGACATTCCCTTTCGGGCGGGCAGAAGCAGAGAGTATGCGTGGCGAGGGCCCTGCTCAAGCCCCATGAGATACTGATATTTGACGACGCCACAAGCGCTCTGGACCTTCGCACCGAGGCTTCTCTTTACGACGCTCTCGGCAAACAGGACCCCGACAGCACAAAAATAATTATAGCGCAGAGAATAGCTTCCGTCAGGCGCGCGGACCGCATTATCGTTCTTGACAACGGCAGGATAGCGGCGTCCGGCACACACGAAACGCTTATGGAAGCCTCGGAAATTTACCGAGATATCTACCGTTCGCAGCAAAGGGAAGGAGGCGCAGCGTGATGGATAAAATAAACGCTTCCGTTCCCGCCGGCTTTGAGCGCCGTCCGGATGAGGGCAGCGTGTTTATAAAGAAAGAGCTTAAACAGGCGGTGGCGCAAACGGTCAGCTTCCGCCCCGGAAGAGGTCCGGGACCGGGCGGCCCCGGGCGTTTCGGAGAAACGGAGAAGGCGCAGAACGTGAAGGGCACCGCAAAGAGGCTGTTCATGTATTTCAGCGCGGCAAAAAAACAGCTTTTGGGGCTTATCGCCGCCGTTGTGTCGGTGACTCTGCTTTCGCTCGCGGCTCCCGCCATGCAGGGAAACGCCATAGACTGCATAAAGGCGCACGACTGGCCGCTTTTGTACCGCAGCGCGTTCATGCTGCTGGGCATTTTCGTTGTTAACGTGGGCGCAAACCTCGCGCAGTCGCTGCTTGCGGCGCGCCTGAGCCAGAGCATAGTGAGGCGCATGAGGCACGACCTTTTCAAAAAGATCGACAACCTGCCCATCCCCTACCTCGATTCCCACTCAAACGGCGACATAATGAGCCGCATGACGAACGACGTTGAAAACGTCTCTGCGACGGTATCTCAGAGCCTCGGCTCGCTTATTTCGGGCGTGCTCACGCTTTTCGGCACCGTGACGATAATGTTTATATACTGCTGGCAGCTTACGCTCGTTACTATGCTCTCGGTGATACTCACCGTTCTCGTCACAAACAAGATGAGCAAGGTGATGCGAGGCATCTACCGCAGGCGCTCTGCGCTTCAGGGCGAAATGAACGGCCACTCCGAGGAGATGATCACCGGCTACCGCTCCATTGTTGCCTATAACAAGCAAAAGGACGTGACAAGGGAATTTGAGAGGACTTCAGACGAGCTTACCAAGGTCAGCATTAAGGCTGAGATCCTCGGCGGCTCCATGGGCCCCATAATGAACTGCATATCAAACATCGGCTTCGTGATAGTCGCGGCGTTCGGAGGATACTTCGCCTATACCGGGCTTATCACAATAGGAACCATATCCGCTTTTATTATTTACGCCAAGCAGTTTTCACGCCCGATAAACGAAATAGCCCAGCTCTACGGCTCCATACAGACTGCTGTTGCGGGCGCAGAGCGCGTGTTCGCGCTTATGGACCACCCGGACGAAAACAATTCCGGCAGCATGGAGCTTGAAAACACGAGGGGCGAGATATCGTTCAGGCACGTGGATTTCTCATACGTTCCCGGCAAAAAGGTTCTGAGCGATTTCAATCTTGAAATAAAACCCGGGCAGAAGATAGCGCTTGTGGGCGCGACCGGAAGCGGAAAGACAACGGTCGTGAATCTTCTGATGCGCTTCTATGAGCCTGATTCGGGCGAGATACTTATTGACGGAGTGAACATATACGACATAAAGCGCGACGAGCTTCGCGGAAACACCGCCATTGTGCTGCAGGATACCTTCCTGTTTTCCGACACGATAGGCGGCAATATAAAATACGCCGACCGGGACGCCTCCGACGAGCAGATGAAAAACGCCGCGAGGCTCAGCAACATCGCCCGCTTCATAGAACGTCAGCCCGAAGGCTACGGCACGTGGCTGTCGCACGCGGGCGAAAGCCTCTCGCACGGACAGCGTCAGCTTCTCGCCATTGCCAGAGCTGTGCTCAAGGACCCGAAGATACTCATACTCGACGAGGCGACGAGCTCGGTGGACACCAGAACGGAGCAAAAAATTCAGGACGCGATGGTGAACCTCATGAAAAACCGCACAAGCGTTATTATAGCGCACAGGCTTTCGACCGTTCGCGACGCGGACGTTATAGTCGTGATGGACCACGGAAAAGTGGCGGAGACCGGCAGCCACGAGGAGCTTCTTGAAAAAAAGGGAGTTTACTACGAGCTGTATCAGACTCAGTTCGAGGGCAAGGCCACTTAAAAATTCATATTCCCCCGATTTTTATTTCCATTTAAGATTCACGTTTTATCATCATATCAAAAAGGAGGGCGTAGGTATGCGTATACTTCTCGCGGAAGACGAAAGGGCGCTGTCAAAAGCCATAGTAAAAATATTTGAAAAAAACAATTATTCGGTGGACGCGGTGTATGACGGCGAAGAGGCGCTGAGCTTTCTGGAGCTGGGGAATTACGACGCGGCGGTGCTGGACATCATGATGCCGAAAATGGACGGCATCACCGTGCTGAAAAAAATCCGAGCCGCCGGAAATCAGATCCCGGTGCTTATGCTGACGGCTAAAGCGGAAATAGAAGACCGCGTCCTTGGGCTCGACAGCGGCGCGAACGATTACCTTCCCAAGCCCTTTGACTCAAGGGAGCTGCTCGCGAGGGTGCGCAGCATCACAAGAAGCAACACCCAGACCGACTCAAGGCTTTCGTTCGGGAACATCTCGTTAAACCGCGCGACCTATGAGCTCTCGTCTCCCTTCGGCAGCTTCAAGCTCGCGAATAAAGAATACCAGATGATGGAATATATGCTTACGAACCCCCACCGCGTCGTCTCACCCGAGATGTTCATGGAAAAAATATGGGGCTACGACTCCGACTCCGAGATAAACGTCGTTTGGGTATACATCTCATATCTCAGAAAAAAGCTTGCTGCGCTGAATGCCGACGTAAAGATAAAATCCTCAAGAAACGCCGGTTATTCACTGGAGAACAGCGATGATTAACAGATTAAAAAGAAAATTCATTTTAATAGCGACGGTGTTCATGCTGCTGTTGATGGCGGCGCTGCTCGCCATAATGAATACCGTAAACTATAAAGCCGTAACAACCGAGAGCGACGAGATACTTGACGTTCTCTCTCAGCCTGAAACGTCCTTTCTGTTTGACATGCTGCCTCCCGGAATGGAGGGCGTTCGCGATTTCGTCCGGCGCGGCATGTCGCCCGAGGTGCCGTATGAATCGAGGTTCTTCATCGTTACGGTGTCTGATGAGGGAGAAATAATCCAGTCGGATCTTTCAAGGATCATTTCCGTGGATGACGCTTCGGTGGATTACTACGTTGAACGCGCGCTTAGCGGGAACGCCGAGCGCGGATTCATCGGAGAGTTCCGCTACGCAAAAACAGCCTACGGGAGCGGAACGCGTATAATCTTTCTCGATTGCGGCAGAAAGCTCGATTCCTTCCGCTCTTTTCTCAGGACGAGCCTTACCGTCGGCGCTTTCGGGTGCGTTACTGTGTTTATCGCCTTCGTGCTCGCCGCGGGAAAAATAGTGGCGCCGATAGCGGAAAGCTACGAAAAGCAAAAGCGCTTTATCTCCGACGCGGGGCATGAGATCAAAACGCCGCTAACCATCATAAACGCAAACGTCGACCTTCTTGAGCTCGACGGAGACAGTGAAGAGCTCACGGAGATCAGGAAGCAGACCGAAAGGATGACGAAGCTGACAAACGACCTTGTGATGCTCTCTAAGATGGAAGAACAGGGCCATACCCTGCAGAAGGTCGAGCTCCCGCTTTCGGATCTCGTTAATGAAACAGGCGCAGCCTTCCGCGCGCCGGCGGTTTCAAAAGGTATAGACCTTGAGATAAACGTCGAGCCCGGCGTCACGGCAAAGGCTTCCCCGGACGCTATACGCCAGATGCTCTCGATCCTGCTTGAAAACGCGGTAAAATATACCCCCGAGGGCGGAAATATATCTCTCGAAATGAAACGCAACAAAAAATCGGCTGTTATCACTGTGAGGAACACGTCTGTCGACTCTGTCGACGAAAAGGCGCTGCAGCACGTTTTCGACCGTTTTTACAGGACGGACGCGTCGAGAAATTCACAGACCGGCGGCCACGGCATAGGGCTTTCCATCGCGAAAGCCATCGCCGACGCGCACGAGGGAGAGATATCGGCGTCAACAACCGACGGACATGATTTTCGCGTTACGGCAACGCTGCCGTTATAGAAAGAAAGGAGAGGAAAAATGCAGTTTCGCCATGAATGGAAGCATGAAATAAACTATCAGGACCGGCTGATACTCCAAACGCGGCTTTCAGCCGTAATGCAGACCGACCCTCACGCGATAAACGGCGAATACAAAATAAGAAGCCTTTATTTTGATTCGCCGGGAGACAAAGCTCTTTTGGAAAAAACAGACGGCGTGAACATGCGCGAAAAATTCCGCATCCGGCTTTATAACGGAGATACTTCTTTTATCGTCCTTGAAAAAAAGAGCAAAATAAACGGCCTTTGCGCAAAAGAAAGCTGCCATCTTTCAGCAGAAGAAGCGGGCCGCATAGCGGGAGGGGACTTCTCGTTTCTCGCGTCTGACGACAGGCCGCTTTGCGTTGAGCTCTACGCGAAAATGAACTCTCAGGGACTTCGGCCCAAAACCATTGTGGACTACACGCGCATACCGTTCTTTTTCGCGCCGGGAAACGTACGCGTTACAATAGACTACGATATCCGCACCGGGATGTTCCGTACCGATTTTCTTGACTTTGATACGCTGACGCTCCCCGCGGGCGACCCCATAATCATACTTGAAGTCAAGTGGGATGATTTCCTGCCTGAAATAATAAAGGACGCGGTAACGCTGCCCGGCAGACGCTCCACCGCGTTTTCAAAATATCAGCAGTGCCGTATCTACGGCTGAGCATAAAACAATAAGGAGAAAACAACATGACCGTCAACGACATTTTCAAATCCGACTTTCTTGAGAATATTTCCGCCGTCAGCATCCTCGACATGGCGCTGACGCTCGCTCTTGCCTTCGGTATCGGCATTTTCATTTTCTTTATCTATAAAAAGACCTATAAGGGCGTTATGTATTCCTCTTCCTTCGGAGTAACGCTCGTGGCGCTCACAATGATCACTTCTCAGGTGATACTCGCGGTGACCTCAAACGTCGTGCTCTCGCTAGGCATGGTCGGCGCGCTTTCAATAGTCCGCTTCCGCACCGCGATAAAGGAACCGCTCGATATCGCCTTTCTTTTCTGGTCGATAGCCGCAGGCATAATCCTTGCGGCGGGTATGATCCCCCTCGCGGTGATAGGCAGCGTTATCATAGGCCTCATACTTTTGTTCTTCGTCAACAAAAAGCCGCACAAAAATCCCTTTATCATCGTTCTCACCTGCAGCGGACGCGAAGCTGAGGCCTCGGCAATGAAGTTTATTCAGGAACAGACCGAACGCTGCGTCGTCAAATCGAAGTCGGCCCGCGACGGGCTCGTGGAGCTTAATATGGAAGTGAGACTGAAGAGCGACGACACCGATTTCATAAACACCGTGTCATCAATGGACGGAGTTTCAAGCGCGGCTCTTGTGAGCTACAACGGCGACTATATGGGATAAGGAGCGATAACGATGTCAACGAGCAGACATATTGACAAAATCTGCATCGCCGTCGTCGCAGTCGCGCTCGCAATAACTATCGTGTTCATGTGCGGAGAGCGCATCGGGATCACGGTCGCAACAAGAACGGTCAAATACGAACAAACGCTTTTCGATACTTCATACGTCCACAAAATAGACATTGTTATGGACGACTGGGATTCGTTTATCGAGACATGTGAAAACGAGGAATACTCCATGTGTACCGTGGTTGCGGACGGCCAAAAGCACTCGAACGTCGCCATAAGGGCAAAGGGAAACACTTCGCTCTCTTCGGTAAAAACTTCCGGCACCAACCGCTACAGCTTCAAGCTTGAATTCGACCGGTACGAAACGGGCAAAACGCTTGACGGCCTTGACAAGCTTTGCTTAAACAACCTGATACAGGACAATACGATGATGAAGGACTACCTCGTTTACCGTATGATGGACGATTTCGGTGCGGACAGCCCGCTTTGCTCCTTCGCGTATATCACCGTGAACGGCGAGGACTGGGGGCTGTATCTGGCGGTTGAAGGCGTTGAAGACAGCTTCCTTTCGAGAAACTACGGCTCCGACACAGGCGAGCTCTATAAGCCCGACAGCCTGTCGTTCGGCGGCGGCCGCGGAAACGGAAAAGGCTTCAACATGGACGATTTTGATTTCGGCGGCAGTGAAACGCAGGAGCAGGGCTCAAACGAACAAAACGGAAATAAGACTGAAGCTCCCGATGAGGAAATTGCCTCTACCGCGCCGCAGACGCCAAACGGCAGCAATGCTCCGGGCGGTTCTCCTCCCTCGGGCGGCGTTCCGGGAAGCGAAGGCTCCGAAGGAGGCCAGGATAATTTCCCGTTCGGTGGCTCCTTCCCCGGCGAAGCTCCGGAGGACGGCGAACAGGGCGGCTTCCCGTTCGGCGGTTCGTTCCCGGGTATGGGCTCGGAAGAAGACGGACAGGGAAATTTCCCGTTCGGCGGCTCATTCCCCGGCATGGGCTCGGAAGAAGACGGACAGGGAAATTTCCCGTTTGACGGCTCCTTCCCCGGCGAAGCTCCGGAGGACGGCGAACAGGGCGGCTTCGCGTTTAACGGCGAAGTTCCCGAAACACCCGGCTCGAGCGGCAAGGAAGGCTTCTCCTTCGGCGGCA
>JAFSWN010000236.1 GCA_017450185.1 Clostridia bacterium
CTGCCGAAGCCATAGAATCCGTGCTGACCCCGCAGGTCAAGGCGGTGCTCGTCACCCATCTCTACGGAATAATGACCCCTATGGACGATATCTTAAAGCTTTGCGAAAGACAAGGGCTTCTTCTTATAGAAGACTGCGCGCAGGCCCACGGCGCGCAGTGGCGAGGCAAAAAGGCCGGTTCCTTCGGCGTCGCGGCGTGCTTCTCGTTTTACCCCGCCAAACACCTCGGCTGCTTCGGCGACGGCGGCGCGATAGTAACGAACGACCCTTCTCTTGCCGAAAAAATGCGGATACTGCGCAGCTACGGCAGCGACAGGCGCTACCACTATGAATTCGTCGGCGTAAATTCCCGTCTCGACGAGATACAGGCGGGGCTGCTCAGGGTAAGGCTAAAGTACCTCGACGAAATGAACGCCGAGCGAAACGCTTTGGCGTCAAGGTATTCGAGCGAAATAAAAAATCCGCTGATCCGCCTTCCCGGGACCCGTCCCGAAACCTATAACGTATGGCATCAGTACGTCGTCAGGTGCTCCCGCCGCAACGAGCTCAAAAAGTATCTTGAAGAGCGCGGTATACACTCGCTTATTCATTATCCCATCCCTCCGCATCTCAGCAAAGCCTATTCATATCTCGGGCTTCGGGAGGGGAGCCTTCCGAAAACCGAGGCGCTTTGCGAGAGCGTTTTATCGGTCCCTTTATATAACCTCATGACCGTTGAGGAGCAGGACTATGTGATATCCGCTCTGAACGGTTTTTGCTGACGGTATTCAGCCGAAAAGGAGATTTTTCCATGTCAGACGGCAGAACGGTCGTTTTTTATGACAAAGAGAATAAGCTTGACCGGGCGGCGAAGCTTTTTCCCGGAGCCGAGCGCCGGTTTTCTCCGGACGCTCCGAAGGAGTCTGAGCTTCGCTCCCTTTCCGAGTGTACCGTTGTTTTTATGCTTGAAAACGGCAAGCTGAGAGACGCGGCCGAAAACTGCCGCTTACTTCAAAACGCCGACGTTTTCGTCGTTCCGTCCGGTATAGGCTATACGCCGGACCCCATAAAAATAGACTGCTCAAAAACGAGGCTCAATTACGTTGAAACCGAGATATCGCGCGTGTGCAACTTAAACTGCCGCGGATGCTGCGATTTTATAAACCTGAAGGTAAAGGAAGAACCCTTCTATGATTTCGAGCTTTTCTGCCGGGACATTTCAAGGCTTAAGGAGCTGTTCTGGGGCATAGCGCAGATACGCATAATGGGAGGGGAGCCGTTTCTTAATCCCCGGGTCGCCGACTACGTTGAAAAGGCGCGCGCGCTTTTTCCCGACAGCGACCTGCGCGTCGTCACAAACGGCCTGCTCCTCACAAAAACTCCCGAAGAAACGCTTAAACGCATTGCGGCGGCAAGCTGCAGCCTCGATATTTCCGCTTATCCTCCCACGTGGAAGCAAAAAAAGGATATCTCTCGACTTCTCGACTCTCTCGGCGTGAAATACAGCTTCAGCGTCCCAATGGTAGTGTTTTTCAAAAACGTGCTCGAAAAGCCCGTGGACGATCCCGCTCCCGCGCACCGCAACTGCATTTTTTCTCACTGCCATATGCTCGGAAACGGCCGCATAACGCCTTGCTCGTTCGCCTTCTGCATATACCGCTTCAACCGTCATTTCGGGACCTCCTATCCCGAGACCGATTTTGTGGATATCCACGATCCCTCAGCCGACGGCAGGCGTATATACGAAAGGCTTTCCACGCCTCATGAATTCTGCAAATATTGCGGCGCCGGCATGACGCCCATTCTCTGGAAGGGTCGAAACGCCCCCGCCGACGCGAGACGTGAGGATTGGCTCATTGCCGATACGTTCTTAAACACAAAGGTCGCTCCTGCCATTCAGGGTGCGGCGAGAAAAAGCGCTGTTGCTCTGCGCTCGAAAATACGCGACAAGCAGGACTGAGCGTATCGTCAGGCTTTAAGTCCTTTTATTCCGGAGGTCGTCATGGTCCCAACTCTGTATTTTGTTGTTCCCTGTTATAACGAAGAAGAGGTTCTCCCGCTCACGGGCCCCGTTTTTGCCGAAAAGCTTAAAGCCTTTATCGATAACGGCGAGGTTTCCGAAAACAGCCGCGTGCTCTTCGTGAACGACGGCTCCCGCGACAAAACGTGGGACCTTATTCTCGATCTGCACTCCCGTTATCCTCTTGTGACCGGAATAGACCTTGAAGAGAACTGCGGCGAGAAAAACGCGCTTATCGCCGGCATGTACCACGCGTCGCGGTTTGCCGACTGCGTGATAACGATGGACTGCGACCTGCAGGACGACGTTGAAGTCACCGGAGAGATGCTGGAAAAATATAAAAACGGAAACGACCTTGTTCTCGGCGTGCGCGACCGCCGCGAGGACGACCCTTTTTCAGAGCGCTTCTGCTCCGCGGGGTTCTATCTTATGATGCGCCTGCTTCGCACGGGGCTCGTAAAGCAGCACTCGAATTTCCGCCTTATGAGCAAAAGGGCTATTGACGCCTTAAGGCCCTACGAACAGATACCCTATTTTCTTCCCGCTGTCGCGAGCAACCTGCCCTTCCCGAAAACCACCGTATCTCACGCCCGCGCCGCCAGAAGGGCGGGGCACTCAAAATATAACTACAAAAGCAGGCTGCGCCTCGCTCTCGATTCCGCGCTTGTGCATTCGCCTGTCCTTCCTGCCGCTTCATGGACGGGGCTGTTTTTGTGCGCCGCAGCCGCTGTTGCGGGGCTTGTTCTTCTTTTAGTTTTCGGCCTTCGCGACGGTGTGTTTTCAGGGTGGGCGTTCGTTTTGTTCACAGGCGGCGCTCTCGGCTCGCTCGGCTTCGCGGTTATGAGCGTTTGGCTCACAAGGCTGGGGCTTTATAAAACCTACGCGCAGAAAAAGCATATTCCCGGGATCAAGTCAAAAACGGACTGATATTGTCGGAAAAATAAATATGTATTAATTGTATATGGGAGGTCCTGAGAAATCGGGGCCTTTTTGCTGTTTTCCCTCTGATCTTCCGTTGTCCGGGCCGCCAACCGATCGGCCAAATGTATGATTTGTCAGTTTTACATAAATAAATTTACACATTTTTGGTAAAAAAGCGATTTGCTTTTTTGACAGCCAACTGATATAATGATTAGTGTATAAATAGGGGTATACTATGCCCTGAAACCTATACGGCAATAATCCATTAGGAGGATTCTTTATGAAAAGCTATGCAAAGAAAGCATTGAGCGTGCTTTTGGCTGCTATGATGTGCCTTTCGCTTTTCGCAATGGTCGACTTCTCGAAGCTGACCGCGGAAGCGTACACCGACAGCCCCACGCACACGTTCAAGATCAAGCTCGAGCGTACCTTTACCGACGGCGGTTACGACGGCCAGGACGGCGGAGGTACAATGACGCTCTACGGCAAAAACCAGAACGGCAACGGCTCGCAGGGCACCATTTCCAGCGGCAGCATTACGTCTTCCTGGGCGTATACGGATTCTGAAAATCCCGAGATCGGCCCATGGACTACCAACCTTTGGCCCACCAAAATGTATATCGGCGTCAATATCAGTAAGAACAACAGTATGTTCTATAAATCACAGACCATCACCACGCAGGTGCGTCTGTACGTGCTCAACGCCGCAACCAATTCCTATGTGGACGCGGGTGTGATCGGTTCGTTCAGTCTTTCATCCGATACAACATCCGGCGGCGGCGGTTCTTCGTTCAAGTCCGCTACATTTGATCTGAATACCACCGGCCGCCCCTACGCGGCAAAAGTCGCCACGTCCTATAACGCGAACGGCAACGCCACCGATACAGTCGATGTGACTCTGAACGCCACCGGCGGCGCCAACAAGACGCAGAGCTTTTCCGCCTACGTATACGATCAGTATAACGTGGGCTTCAGGGCGAACCCCTCCGCGTGGAGCCAGAGCGGCACCACCGCCTGCACCACCAGCCTTTCCACCACCGGTTCTTCCGAGAACTGCACACTCACGATGAGCGCCACCAACGCCACATATCAAAAAGCAACCTGCACGGTCAAGGCTACCTACGGCAGCCTCTACCACCAGTGGAACGTGGTGATCACGCCCACGTATAAGATCAACTTCAACGTGAGTACAAACGGAGGTACCAGTACCGCGCCCGGCTCCGCCACGGTGGCGAACACCAATACCGGCAGCGCCAGTGTGAACTACACGCTGCAGTCGAGCCAGACGGCGAGCAAGACGAACAGTACCACCGGCACGTGGACCTTCGTCGGCTGGAACGGTTCCTCCACCGCTACCACCGGCACGAAGCCCACGAGCGCCATTGCTATCGATAACTATAACGATACGCTTTACGCCATCTTCAGCAAGACGGCCACGGCTACGTTCCATTGGTACAACGCCAGCGGCACGAAGGTGACCTCCACAAATACAAAAACCATTTATAATAACGCCACGCAGTTCACCTTCGACGTGCCCAAGTCCAGCGTGCCTACGTCCATCACGGTAAACGGCACCACGTATACCTTTGCCGGCTGGGCGGTAGACAGCACTACCAAGACCACGGCGGATCACGCCGCGTCGGTCACCACCGCCACGCGCAACGCCAACACCGGCACAACGTATAATTTCTATGCGCTGTATACCGGCAGCGTGACGCTTTACTATAATAACAACGGCGGCTCAGGCTCGCCCGCGGCGCAAACCAGCAACCTCACTCTGAACTGCGGCGCCAACGCAACCGCCGCCAACAACGCCAGCGGCAGAGCCACCTTCACCATAAACCCGAATAACGTGGCGATGAGCCGCAGCTATTCCTCCGCTTTCGTCGGATGGAACACCACGCAGAAGGACGACGAGACCGCCCAGTATAAGGACGGCACCGTCACCTGGTCCGCCAGCAGCAGCCTTCCGACAACAATCACCATCGTAAAGAACACCACACTGTACGCTTCGTATTATGATTTCCGCTACAACGTGAAGTTCTACGATTATAAGGGCACTGTAATCAAAACGCAAACGATCCGCCATAACTATTCCGCCACCGCGCCCACAATGAAGACCAACGCGGAAGACCCGAGCCACAGAGACTCCGGCAGCCACTACGTCTTCGATCACTGGGAGTATACGGACGGCAGCGAATATAACGACGCCGATAAGCTCACCATAAACACCAACGGCTATACCTACAACGTATACGCCAAATATATCGGACATAAACACATCTGGGGAGAGCCCTTCAACCTTCAGGGCGCCACCACCTGCACGACCGGCCTTACCTATAAGATGCAGTGCACCGTGTGCGGATACGTCAGAGATTTCGAGGAAGAGCCTCTCGGCCATGAGTTCCAGCTTATCGGCGTTGCCGAACCCACCTGCACCACCCCCGGATCCTACGGTAAGCTCTTATGCAAGAACTGCGGTGCTGAGGATCCCACTTATTCAGTTGTGATAGACGGCGTCGAGACCGTTATCACCGACGACAACCGCATCATTCCCGCCCTTGGCCATGATTACGGCGAAGTTGATTTTGATAATCTTAAATACACCGATGGCGAACACGAAGGTGAATATATAGTTGCGCCTGAGACTGTTGAAGCGACCTGCACCACAGCCGGCTACTATTACTACACCTGTGCGCGCTGCGGCAGGGAAGTCAGAGTTGAAAACATTCCCGCCACGGGACACGACTGGGATGAGCATGCCAGAATTGAACCCACCTGCACCGATGACGGTGAGAAAGCCTACACCGTATGCCTTAACTGCGGACTGTTCCTTGACGGTGAGGAAGATCCCGCCGCGCGTGTTATTAACGCTCTCGGCCATTCGTTTGAGCTCGTTGAAGAGACCGATTCCACCTGCACCGTTGCCGGACACTATGCCTACTATGAGTGCTCCCGCTGCGGCAAGTTCTTCGAGCTCGATCAGGAGACCGAGATCGCCGATATCAGCGTAAAGGATAAGCCTTTGGCAGATCACACCTACAGTCTTGTTTCAGGTCAGGCGGCAACCTGCACCGAACCCGGATACGAAGACGCTTATCTGTGCACAATGTGCGGCCAGGTCCAGCCCGGAACCACCCCCGGAGCGGTTATTGACGCTCTTGGACATAATATTTCGCTCTACCTCGCCGCAAATGCTCCCACCTGTCAGGCGGCCGGCAACATCGCGGTTTATAAGTGCTCGCGCTGCAACAAGTTCTTCAGCGACGCTCAGGGTGAGACCGAGATAGAGGAAAACAGCTGGAATCGCGCACAGGTTCCCCATGCAATGACCAACCTCGGATCAGCTCCGACCTGCACAGAGAACGGTAAAGAGGACTACTACTACTGCTCACTTTGTGAAAAGTATTATGTTGACGCCGCCGCTTCCGCAGAAATCGATCCCGCAAGCGTAGCCGTTATCGACAGCCTCGGTCACGACTGGTCTCAGTGGTACGTTACTATAGAAGCCACCGATACTGCCGAAGGCAGAAAGACGCGCTTCTGCAACCGCTGCGGTGAAACGCAGACGCAAGTAATTGATAGACTTCCTCACGAGCTTACCTTTGTCGCCGCGAATAACGCGACCTGCGAAGGATCCGGCAATATCGCTTACTACGTTTGTGAATCATGCGGAGCGAAGTTTGCCGACGCTCAGGGACAAACGCCTGTAACAAACGTATCCATCAATCCTCTCGGACATGATTTTGATGAAAGCATTACGGCAAATGTGAGCGTTATTGAAGCCACCTGCGCCGAAGCGGGAAGCAAAACAGTTAAATGCTCGCGCTGCGAAGCAGAAGACTATACAGTTATAGAAGCAACGGGCCTTCATACCGCTGTTCCCTACGGTGAAGCGGTTACAGCCACCTGCGCAGTCAACGGCCTTATCCCCGGAAGCATATGCTCCGTTTGCGGTGAAATACTGGTTGAGCCTCGCACAGTACCGAGAAGTACCCATACTCCCGAATCTTCTCCCAGAATCGACACCGTTATTGCCGCGACATGCGAGGGAGTCGGTTATACCGGAGACACCTACTGCTCGGTCTGCGGACAGATAGTCAGCTACGGTGTAAGTATTGAAGCAAGGGGACATCGTTTCGGTGATCTGTATGAGTACAGAGCTGCCACCTGCACCGAATACGGCGAAAAGAGACGCGACTGCGCCGATTGCGACGCGTATATCGCAACAGAAACTCCCGCTCTGGGACACAGCGTTGTAACAGACAAGGCCGTTGCCGCCACTTGTGAAAATGCCGGTCTTACCGCCGGCTCACACTGCGCCGTATGCGGCGAGGTATTCACAGCGCAGCAGGTAATTGAACAGCTCCCGCACAGCTATGCTGTTACCTCCGAGGTCGCCACGACCTGCACGGTCCTCGGCTATAAGCAGTACACCTGCGTGAACGGCTGCGGCGATACCTACAGAGTATATGATACCGCCAAGCTGCCTCACGTTGTCGGCACTCCCGCCACCTGCACCGCTGCTGCGGTCTGCGCTAACTGCGGAAGAAGCTTCGGCAGTACCGTTGACCACAACTATGAATGCGTCAGCAACACCGATTCAACCTGCACCGAGCACGGTATCCGCACCTTCAAGTGCTCGATGTGCGGCGATACCTATACTGAGGAAAAGGAACTTATAGACCACAGGCTCAATGTTGAAGATTCCTACGGCGTAGAGCCCACCTGCACCGAGCGCGGCTACTCCGCTATCAAGTGCGAGATCTGCGGCGAGTACATCATTGAATACGATGACGCTCCGCTCGGCCATGATTATGTTGACGGCGTCTGCACACGCTGCGGCGAAGCCGACCCGAACTACAATCCTTCAAATCCCTCCGGCGGCGATGAAGGCGGTTCAGGGCAGGGCCTCAACATCTTCCAGCGTATAGTTAACTTCTTCAAGAACCTCATCAAGAAGATCACAAGCATCTTCAGCAGATAATCGATAATTTAACGTCGATAGATTGTAATAATTAAAACGATCCCTCTATGCAGCCTGTGTAGAGGGATTATTTAATTCTGAAAAACCTGTTTATTCTTATAAAACTTGACATTCGGTCTTATTGATGTTAAAATCAATAAGGTTAAGTATAAGGGATAGAAGGTAGATTTTTGTGGCAAATATCCTTGTGACCGGCGGCGCCGGATATATCGGTTCCGTTCTTGTGTCTATGCTGCTCGAAGCGGGGCATAACGTTACGGTGCTCGATTCTTTTTTATACCGTCAGGCGTCCTTGCTCGACTGCTGTAAATACGATTCCTTCACTGTATTAAACGGCGACTGCCGCAGTGAGGAAACGCTTAAAAAAGCGCTTTACGGCAAGGACTATATTTTGCCTCTCGCCGCTATTGTGGGGTTCCCGGCGTGCGACAAGGACGAAACCGCCGCCGTTTCCGTAAACCGCGGGGCCGTTGAGCTTCTTCTGCGCCTTCGCGAAAAAGGGCAGCGCGTTATTTTTCCCTGCACCAACAGCGGCTACGGCCTCGGGCAGGGACAAAACTACTGTACCGAGGATTCGCCCATTTCTCCAATTTCTCTCTACGGAAAAACCAAGATGGCTGCGGAAAAGGCCGTGCTCGAAGCCGGCAACAGCGTAACGTTCCGTTTCGCCACTCTTTTCGGCGCTTCCCCCAGAATGAGGACCGACCTGCTCGTGAACGATTTTGTTTACCGCGCGGTGTTCGACCGTTCGCTTATTGTGTTCGAGGGTAATTTCAAGCGCAACTTCCTCCATGTGCGCGACGCGGCGGGAGCCTTCATTTTCGCAATGGAAAACTTTGATAAAATGAACGGACAGACCTACAACTGCGGGCTGAGCAGCGCGAACCTGTCTAAGCTTGAGCTGTGCGAAATAATCAAATCGCTGATACCGTCGTTCCAGTATATCGAGGCTCCGGTAGGCGTCGACCCCGACAAGCGCGACTATATCGTTTCAAACGAAAAAATAGAAGCTCTCGGCTACAAGCCTTCTTATTCGCTCGAAAACGGAATAACGGAGCTCAAAAAGGTTTATTCCATAATAAAGAATTCATTTTACGGGAACGTTTAACGATATGGACCTGATAAAAATACTGACCCCTGATTTTACCTATCCCGACGACCGCGGGCTGCTTGTACAGATCTGCCGTGAGGGCTACAGCCAGATAAACGCGGTCTTCACAAAAAAGGGAGCCGTCAGGGGAAATTTCCATTTCCATAAAAACACAAAGGAAGCTTTTTTCGTGCTCTCCGGAAAGATCCTCGTCACCGCCGAAAAGGACGGCGAGACCGAGACAAGGCTTTTTGAAACCGGAGATATGTTCCTTATCGAGGAATATGTGAGGCACAGCTTCGACTATCTTGAAGATACCTATCTTGTGGGGCTATATACCTCGCCCGTTGAAAATGAGGACGGGACGAAGGACATCCATACCGACTGAAACACCTTTTTTACGGAGAATCCATGACTAAAAAAAACGTCTATCTTGCCCAGCCTTCATATATGAGCTCGAATTCGGCGAATTTTCCCGCCGGAATAGGCGCTTTGGCGGCTTACGCCTGGAGCTTTGAGGACGTTGACAAACGCTTTCTCCTTAAGGATATCATTTTTCTTCGTGAAAAGCAGAGCGAGGTCCTTGAACGTGTTACGGAGCCCTTTTTGTTCGGCTTTTCATGTTATATGTGGAATATCGAATACAATAAGGCTCTTGCGAAAAAAATAAAAGAGCATTTCCCGGACTGCGTTATCCTTTTCGGCGGCCCTCAGGTCCCCGACGACGATTCTCTTTTGCGAAGCTTCTCCTTTATTGACGTGCTGATACACGGCGAGGGAGAGATTCCGTTTCTAAGGCTGCTTCGCGCCCTTCGCGACGAAACGCCTCTTTTCGATATACCGGGCCTTACTTTCCGCGAGGGCGAAAAAATCGTTACCGTGCCGTCGGAGCGCTGCTGCGATATAAGCTTCCCTTCGCCCGTGACCTCGGGCTTTTTCGACAGGCTTTTAAGAGAAAATCCCGGTCTTGAGTTCACCCCTCTCATAGAATCCGGAAGGGGCTGCCCGAACCACTGCGCCTATTGCAGTTGGGGAAACAGGGAAAGCGGAATGCGCCTTTTTCCGCTGGAGCGCGTCTACGGCGACCTCGAATGGGTCAGCGCGCATAAAATGGAATACGTCGGCTTCGCGGACTCCAATTTCGGAATGTTTTCAAGGGATGAAAAAATCACCGAAAAGATCCTGGAGCTGAATAAAAAAACCGGCTACCCGAAAAAATTTCAGGTTTCCTATTCAAAGGATTCCGGAGAACGGGTTTTCCGTATAACCGAAAAGCTCAACGCGGCCGGCCTTTGCAAGGGCGTGACACTCTCTTTTCAAACAATGTCCCCCGAGGCGCAGAAGAACATCGGCCGCTCGAATATGGACATTGAATACTATAAATACCTGCTGCAGAAATACGCCGAGGCCGGTATACCCACGTATTCCGAGCTCATCCTCGGGCTGCCCGGCGAAACCACCGAGAGCTTTATCGAGGGTATCGAGCAGCTTCTCGAATACGGCCAGCACGTTCAGATGATGATACATCTTTGTGAATGGCTCCCGCTTTCTCCGATGGGGGATAAAGAATACCTTGAAAAGTATAAAATTAAATATATCGAGCTGCCGCTCAACCAGCCGCACGTTGATATGAGCGCTCCCGATGAAATTCAGGAGTATTCTCATGTCGTGGTGTCCACCTACTCCATGGACGAGGAGCAGTGGAAGCAGGTGACCCTCTTCGGCATGTGCGTGCTGTGCTTCCACCATTTAGGGCTTATGCAGCTGCCCGCGCTCTACCTTTATTTTGAAAAGGGCGTAAGGTATATAGATTTTTATTCGGATCTTCTGAGATTCCTTCTTTCAAAAGGCGACAGCGTTTTCAACCGCATAAAACAGCAGCTCGACGATATGCTCGGTAAAGGAGCGGGGGCGGTCATAATTGACGGCCGTTTCGGAAACGTGAGCTGGACCTTTGAGGAGTACGCTTTTTTATCCACCGTTTACCGTAAAAAAGAATTCTATAAAGAGATGGACGGCTTTTTGTCTAAATATATCCCAAACGACGCTTTCCGCAGGGAAATGCTCTCATATCAGGCGTTTATCGTTAAAGAAATAGGTCTTTCCCGCTCTGTGTTCACGGGGAAATATGACTGGAAAAGCTATTTTGCCTCTCTTCTGCTCAACCGGAAAACCGAACTTGTTGAAAGACAGGTCCGTTACTCGATATATGACGAAAACTGCTGCGCTTCATGGCCTGAATACGCCGTTAAGGTTGTGTGGTTCGGCCGCAGGGGCGGGAAAAATCTGTATTCCTCCGAGATAAAGGAGATCTGCACCGATGAACAGTGACTACAGCCTTTCCATTGTTATCTGCGCAATAGATGAAACTTTTTCGCTCGAGAGGACGTTTGAGAAGCTTAACAGCTTTCACGCCGCCGACGAGTATCTTTTTGTTTTGTCAAAAGACTGCACTTCAGGGTGCCTTGAAACCACAAAAAAAATCTGCGAAAGGGAAGACTGCAGGTATATTTTTCAGCCCGACAAAGGCTTTGGCGACGCGATAAGAGCGTCTTTTGACGAGGTGAAGGGGACCCATATGGTGGTCTGGAGCGCCGACGAGGCGACCGACATATCGTCCTTTCCCGAGATGCTCCGGCTTTCAAAGGAGAACCCCGAAAAAATAATCAAGATAAGCCGCTGGATGCGCAAAGACGGGTTCGAAGGCTACGGCCGCGTTAAAAAGATCGTTAATTTTATATCCCAGCGCGCTTTCGCGCTTTTGTACCGCTCGTCTCTTACGGAGTTCACAAATCCCACCCAGATAGCTCCAGTGAAGGTCTACCGCATGATAAACTGGGAGCGCAAGGGTTTTGAGTTTCTTCCGGAGATGGTGTTCAAGCCTCTGAAGCTCGGAGTGAAGTTCATTGAGGTACCCACAAAAAACGTTGCCCGCGAGGAGGGCCACAGCCACGTCCGCTTTAAGGGATGGCTGATGTACTACTATATGATATTCAAAATATTTTTCACAAAAAAACAAGATCTTGTTAAGGAGGCGCGGGAGTGAAAAACGTATACCTTGTTCTGGCGAACAAATCCTACGGAAAAGCCCTGTACTTCCCGTACGCGGTGGGCTGCCTTGCCGCCTACGCTTTTGCAGATGAAGAGATAAAAAGCTACTATGATCTCGCGGGGTTCAACTATCGGCGCGATCCCATAGACGAGGCTCTTGATAAGCTCAAGGACCCCGCCGTGGTGGTCTTTTCGTGCTATATGTGGACCATCGAGTATAATAAGCTGCTCGCGAAAGCCGTTAGGGACAGATATCCCGATTGCGTCATTCAGTTCGGCGGGCATGAGATATCCCGTCAGAGCGACCTTGAGCAGTACCCTTACGTCGATATATTCACCTTCGGCGAAGGGGAGATCCCGTTTAAGAAAACCCTTCTTGCCGTCAAAAACGGCGAACCGCTCACCGTCGTCCCGAACAGCGCGGTGAGAACGCCAGAGGGACTTGTGTTTACCGAAAAAGAGACCTATACCGCGCTCGATTATCCCTCTCCCTACCTTACGGGCATATTCGACGGAATAATAGCCGAAAACCCCGGAGTGGAATTTGACGTTACCATTGAGACCAACCGCGGCTGCCCTTATATGTGCGCCTACTGCGACTGGTGCTACACTCCGAAGGTCCGCGAATTCCCGATGGAAAAGGTCAAGGCCGAAATAGACTGGTGCGCCGACCATAAGGTGGAATATATATATAACGCCGACGCTAATTTCGGTATACTCAAGCGCGACTACGAGATTGCCGCCTACGCGGTGGAGGTCAATAAACGCACGGGCTTCCCGCAGGTGTTCAACGCCTGCTACGCGAAAAACAGCAACGACAACGTCTTTGCCATTTCAAAGCTTTTATATGACAACAAGATAAACAAGGCGATAACCCTTGCCTATCAGACCGTGTGCGACAGGGCGCTCAAAAACGTGAACCGCACAAACTTCACGATGGACGCATTCGCCGACCTGGTGCTTCGTTATAACGAATATGAGATCCCCACGTATACCGAGCTTATTATGGGGCTTCCGGGCGAGACCTACGAAAGCTTCTGCGAGGGCATTTGCAAGCTTATCGAGGCGGGCCAGCACAACGCTATGACGGTTTACGGCTGTCAGGTGTTCCAGAACGCGCTGATGGGAACAAAGGAATACCGAGAAAAATTCGGTATCGTTACCGCTCACGTAAAGCAGGGAAGCGTCCATTCTTCTCCCTTGCCCCCCGGCGAGATACAGGAATACACCGACCTTGTTATAGCCACGAACGATATGCCGTTCGACGATATGATCCGCTCGCTCATGTTCTGCACGTGCGTGCAGGGCTTCCACCATATCGGTATGCTCAAGTGCTTCGCAATTTACATGCGTCAGGAGATGGGCATGCCCTATATTGAATTCTACCGAAGGCTTCTGGGCTTCATTTACAGCGCCGAGGGTACCTTCATAAACCGTCTTTTCCACCGTTTTGAGGCCGAGTGCCGCGATCTGTCGCACGGCGAATGGACCTACGTCAGCGAGGAATTCGGCGATATAGGCTGGTACTACGACGAAGGCCTCTTTATGGAGGTCGCAAAGCACTATGAGGAATTCTGGAGCGAGATCCCGCCGTTTTTGGCGTCTCTCGGCATAGAGGAGGAAATGCTCTCGGAGCTTTCGCGCTATCAGAAATTCATAATAAGGCTCACAAACCAGGAGCACGTGCGCGCGTCTTTCAAATATGATTTCACCCCCTATTTTCTTTCCGCTCTCGAGCAGCGCCCCCTTCCGCTCAAAAAACGCGAGAATACAATAGATATAACCATACCCAACCCTGTTTACAACTGGCACGACTACAGCCGCCAGGTCATGCTCTTCGCCAAAAAGAAGAGCGCGACGCTTCTTATCAAGGACATTCAGAACATCATCGATATAACGTATAAGGACGAGGCATGAAGAACGTCTATTTGGTGCAGGTAAACGATTTCTACGGAAATCAGAGAAAAAGCACGTATATCCCGTACGCGGCGGGATGTATAGAGGCTTTCTGCCTGCGTGACGAAGTGATCTCGTCGAGCTACAGCTTCGGGAAGATCGTTTACTGCCGCGACGAGCTACGTAATATCACCGGCAGGTTTACCGATCCTTACATGGTGCTGTTTTCCTGCTCCGTGTGGAACACCGAGTTCAACAAAGCTCTTGCGAGAGCCGTTAAAAGCATATGGCCGGAATGCTTCATCACCTTCGGAGGCCACCACGTTTCATCAGATCTTTCGTTTCTTGAAGAGAATCCGTTTGTTGATTTCGTTATCCACAACGCGGGAGAGGAACCGGCCGCCGCGCTTCTTAAGAGCCTTGCGCTGGGCGAGCCTCTTGACGGCGTTTCAAACCTTTCGTTCAGGAAAACGGACGGCACTCCCGTTACGACGCCTATACTGCCTCAAAACGGGAGCGACTATCCTTCACCCTATTTAACGGGGATATTTGACGATATCCTTCAAGACGACGTTGATTTTTCCATCATTCTCGAAACCAACCGCGGCTGCCCGAATTCCTGTTCCTTTTGCGACTGGGGACAGCGCAAATGCAAGGTAAGGCTGTTTCCGCTGGAACGCGTTTTCGCGGAGATAGACTGGATCGTCGAGCATAAAATAGAATACGTATACTGCGCCGACGCCAACTTCTGTCTGTTTACAAGGGACGAAGAGATCGTTGATTATGTCATAAACTGCAATAAGACCTACGGCTATCCAAAAGTTTTCCACGTAAACTTCACAAAGAACCGCACGGGCTTTGTGTTTGATATAAGCACTAAAATGGTGAAAAACGGCCTCGCCAAGGCCCAGACCATTGCTTTTCAGAGCATGGACCCCGAAGTTTTGGCGAATATAGGCAGGAAAAACATGCCGATAGAGCATTTCCGTTCGCTTATGCGCCGGTTCAGCGAAAACAGAATTTCGACCTATTCCGAGCTCATTCTCGGGCTTCCGGGGGAGACCTATGAGACCTTTTCAGACGGCATGTGCTCTCTTATTGAAAACGGGCAGCATTTCGCGATATACGTTTATCCGTGCGAGGTATTCCCGAATTCCGAGCTTGCCGCGAAAAGCTACCGTGAGAGGTACAAAATAGGATGCACCCGCGTTCCGTTTTTGCTCATGCACACCGGCAGCGAAAAAGCGCCCGGCGCGGTGACGGAATATGTCGATCTGCTCACATCAACTTATTCTCTCACAACGAACGACTGGGCGAGGATGTACCTCTTCGCATCGTTTGTTCAGGGTATGCACAATCTGGGGCTCACACGCTGTATCGCTATATACTGCAGATATGAGCTCGGCATAAGCTTTAACAGCTTTTACGAGGGAATAATAGACCGCGCGAAGAAAACGCCGGAAACGCTTCTCGGCCGTCTGTACTCCCAGATCTTTTCGCTTTGCGAGGGGGTGGCGTGCGGAAAAAATTCTTTCGTCGCCACCAGTGAAGGCACCGGAGGCATACTGTGGGGCTTTGAGGAGCTGGTTTACATCGAGGCGTTCAAGGATCTCGAGGGGTTTTATTCCGAGCTTCTCGACATGCTGCTCGAAACCCGCGAAAAAACCGAAGAGCTCGACGCGGTTTTTAAGTATCAGTATGATATAATAAAAAAGATCGGCGTCAGTGAAACCGTCATCACGTCCGACTATGATTTTTATTCCTACTTCCGAAACGTCTATCTGAACGATCCGCAGCCGCTCAGAAAAGAAAACATAAGCCTGCGAGTTGCCGATACGCGTCCCGTTTATTCTCTCGCGGATTACGCCAGAGAAGCCGTATGGTACGGCAGGAACCGTCAGGACACCGATTACACAAGCAGCGGCTACAGCGCAGAGTTTTATAAAAACAGCTCCGGTCAGTGAATTTTTTTCTGCCGGATTGGAGATATCAGTAAATGAAAAACGTCTATTTTGTACAGGTCGGCTTCGGCTTCGACGGATCGGTATATCTTCCGTATGCCGTCGGGACCATAATTGCCAACTGTATGCGCTATGAAGAAATAACGAGCGAATACGCCTTTCCCGACATTATTTTCTGCCGGGAAAAGCTTGCCGACGCCTTAAAAAAGATCGTTGACCCTTATCTTGTGGCTTTTTCGTGCAGCGTTTGGAATATGGAGTACAACAAGGCGCTCGCTTCGCGCATTAAAGAAAAATATCCCGATTGTCTGATATCCTTCGGCGGACACAGCGTAAAGAACAACGGCGAGCTCCTCGATGAAGTATCGCAGGTGGATATACTCAATTTCGGCGAGGGCGAGGAAGTAATAGCCCTCCTTCTGAAAGGGCTTAAAAACGGCGATATCAGCGGCGTTCCGTCCATTGCCTATCGTGAAAACGGAGAGACCGTAAAAACGCCGCGCGCGGCCCCATGCGATCTGAGCGCGCTTCCTTCTCCTTATCTTACCGGCGTTTTCGATAAGCTGCTTGAGGAGAATCCGGGACGCGAGTTCTTGTCGGTCCTCGAGACAAACCGCGGCTGTCCGTATAAATGCGCCTACTGCGACTGGGTCACAGACAAGAGAATGAGATTTTTCCCGATGGAAAAGATCAAGGCGGAGATCCGCTGGCTCGGCGAGCATAGAATAGCCTACTGTTTTTGCGGCGACAGCAATTTCGGCATGTACGACAGGGATATCGAGATAGCCGAGTGCCTTGTGGCAACCAAAAGGGAGCTCGGCTTCCCCGAGGTGTTCCGCCCGTGCTATGAGAAGAACAGCGCCGACAGGGTTTTCAAGATCTGCAGCATACTGAACCGCGAGGGCATGGACAAGGGCGCCACTCTCGCTTATCAGACGCTTTCCGACGTCGCTCTTAAAAATATCGGCCGCAAAAACCTGACGATGGAGCATTTTTCGGCTCTTGTCAAACGCTATATAGACGCCGGTATCCCCTGTTACTCCGAGCTTATCCTCGGGCTTCCCGGCGAAACAAAAGAGAGCTTCTGCAGGGGTATATGCCGCCTGCTCGAGAGCGGCCAGCACAATTCTCTGAACGTATATCACTGCGAAATGCTGCCTAACGCCGAGATGTCCGATCCCGATTACGTAAAAAAATACGGTATCGACGTTATCAAGGTGGGCTTTAACCATATCCACAGCGCCCCCGAACGCGACGAGGAGGTGCCCGAGTATTCGTATCTTATACGTTCAACAAACACCATGAGCCGTGAGGACTGGGTTCAGGCAAACCTGTTTTCGGTTTGCGTCCAGACCTTCCACGCACTTGGGATCCTGCGTTATTTCGCGATATATCTTTTTACCGAACAGGGTATAAGCTACTACGATTTCTACACGGACCTGCTATCGTATATCATGGAGGGAGAAGGCATGCTCCATGACCTCTGGGAGCAGTTTAGGGAAAAATACGAATCAAATCTTTCGGGCGAATGGAATTATCACAATCCCGATTTCGGGCACGTCACCTGGTTCTTTGAAGAGGGAGCGTTCCTTGAGATAGTCAGGGACCTTCCGGCAGCGGGAAAGCTGCTTGAACCGTTTCTCAAACGCTATTCTATCCCCGGGGACCTGTATGAAAACCTGAAGAAATACCAGAAAACCATGCTGCGCAAGCCTTTTGACAAGGGCGAAACAGTCCGATTCGATTATGATCTTCACACATATTTCAACGGTATTCTCGGCGGAGAGCCCCGTCCTCTTGAAAAAAAGCGCGTGGCGCTCACCGTGGCGCCGAGGACCGTATATACGGATATGTTCGACTATGCGAAGGAAACGGTCTGGTACGGACGCCGGCGCGGCGCGTCCATCTATTCGCGGCGCGAAGCTTTTGTTTCTCAAGGGGATAATCCGGAGGAAGGAGCATGAGCGCGGTAAAGAGGTTTTTGTCAGGGCACAGGATCTTTTTCGGCCTTTTCGCGTTTCTTCTTGTTTATGAGGCCGTTATCGGCAACGCTCTCGCCCCGTGGAGGGTAAACGATCATTTCTTTGTGTTTTTCACTGTGGATTTCAGCCTCGGCTTCTGCACCAAGCTGCTTCCCGGAGCCGTGTACAGGATGATCTTCAAGGAGTCCGATTACAACACCGCCACGGTTTGTTCCGTCATACTTCTTGTTTTGTTCTTTATCTCACTTTGCGTTTTCCTCGAAAAGCTCATAAAGCGTACCGATGAACGCGACCGTTCGATCTGCCTTTTCGCCGTACTGCTTTTTATTACGGGGCCCGCTTCGTTTTCGCTGTTTGTTTCATGGCTCGGAGTCATAGACGTATACTGGATACTGATAAGTATGCTGGTTTTTATATGCATGACGAAAAAACAGCTGTGGTTCCTTATCCCGCCGCTCCTTGTCGCCTGCGTTTTTGTCCACTACGGCGCAATGATATGCTATATCCCGATGATGCTGATAATGCTGCTTATCAAGCTGACGCACTGTGAAGATAAAAAGGACCGCAGGCTTCTTTGGACGGTTTTCTGTTTAGGCGCGGCGCTGAGCGCCGGGTTTACGCTCTATTTTATGATTAACGAACACTCCAATCTCGTTTACCCCGATGAGGAATTCGACCGTATCGTAAAGGAGCGCGGCGCGAAATACACATATTACTACGATTACAATTTCTATAAGAATATTACCGATGAATCGGGGAAGGTGATAGGCGATTATATCAACGAAGGCTCCCGGATATCTTCAGTTATCCGTACTGTCGCGGCGCAGATAAAAGTCACTCTCGCGCTGCGCCTCAAAGCAGATAGCTTAAGGGAATTCATCGTCGGAATAATAGCGCTGCTTCCCGCCGCCGCATGTATGGCTTCGGTTTTCCTGAAAAGAGCCTTCGATAAAACTGCGCCGGTCCTTCAAAGAATCGTTTGCGCGCTGCCCCCGCTTTTGTTCGTCGGGTCGTTTGTCCTATCGATGCTTTTTTCATCCGATGATTTCCGCTGGCTGACCCACGCTTTTCTTCCTCTTGCCGCGGCATTCATGTATTACGCGTATCACGAGGGTGAAAAGGTGTGGAGGCCTCTTCGGGAGCGTCTGCCTTGCGCGCCGTGCCTTGCGGTGTACTATATCCTCTATGCAGCGCTCGCGTTTTCGGCTTAAAGGGGGAGACGGAAGATGAAAAAACACTTTTTGACTGTCTTTATCCTTGTTATATGGTGCGTTTACGAAGCCTTCGCTTCCGTTCACGCGCTTATCCTTGCAGCGGGCTTCGCGGCGGCGTTTTTGTGCGCCGTGCTGATAAAAAACAAAGCCGTTTCATACGCGGCTCCTACAGCATTGACTCTCGGCCTTAGTATATACGATTTTCAGTTCGCGTTACGTTTTCTGCCTGTTCTTCTTCTCGCATACGGAATGAAGGAGGCAATTGCCTGTAAAGAAAAGACTAAAAAAGGAACTCTCCCGGGAACGGGAACGGTATATACCGCGATCCTCGTTTCGGGCGTGTTCGCCTTGTCGGTCCTCGTTTACGATATAAGCTATGCCTCGCGAAATCCGCAGGCCTTAAGCCCTGTGAGGATATATTGGTCTTTTTTCGGCATTTTTGTTTTTCTTATATGTTTGATCGTATCCTGCGTGAAAATGCGTTCGGATAAGGTCGTTCGCAAGCTCCTGCTTCCGGTTTCGGTCTGCTGCGCGTTCTGTTTCGCGTGTTCGGCCGCTGGATTTCTGATGAACAGCTTTATTTATTCTTTTTCCTTCGCGATGTTCCCGTGGCTTGTTTTTATCTCATTTGCCGCCGTCGCGGTATACGGCTTCCGTCCCGAACTGTTTTCTGTTAATAATAACATGTTAGAAAAATTACTATCAGACTGAAGGACTAAAATGATTCTTGTTGTAGGCGCCGGTTTCCTCGGCACGTATCTTCTCAAATATCTGTCCCGGCAAAGCGGCGAGCCTGCGCTTGCCGCCGTGCGCGATCCCGCCGCGCATCCTCAGATTGAGAGAACGGAATACATAAAATGCGATATCCGCGAAAAAGAAGACGTTGCGGCGCTGTATGAACGCTGCGCGGGGCAAAAGCTCACGGTGTTCTATTTTGCGGCTCTGCATAACGTCGATTACCTGTATGAACATCCCGGGGAGGGGAGAGCGGTCAATATTGACGCCCTTTCAAGGTTCCTTGACGTTTTTCCAAATATCGAAAAGCTTTTCTTTGCGTCCACCGACTGCGTCTACGGAGAAAATCCTCCGGATATTGTAAAATTCAAAGAAACAGACGCGACCGTCCCGGTGAACGAATACGGAAAACAGAAGCTGGAAGCGGAAAAAATCGTTCTGAAAAGGGGCTTTACCGCCGTAAGGTTTTCGTATATGCTGGGGCCTTCGCCGTTGCAAAAACGTCATTTTTATGATAATATAAGCGAAAAGCTTCTTTCAGGCAAAAGCGTTGAGATGATAAACGGCATGGTTCGCAGCGCGCTTTCCTACGAAACCGCCGCCATGCTGCTCGCGAAGCTCTCACGTTTACCTGCCGCAGACGTTTCGGGAATAATAAATCTGTGTTCCGACGGGGAATACACCAAATACGATCTCGGTCTGTTGATAGCCCGGACGCTCGGCGTGTCGCCCGATTTGGTTTGCGGTATATCCGAGGAACAGGCAAAGGGGTTTTTCAAGGACCGCCGCGCTTCGCGAAGCGTAATGGATAACTCAAAGCTTAAATCCCTTTTGGGTATAGATGCGGTCCCTTTGGAGGTATAGGATGCTCATAACAAGAACGCCGTTTCGCATGTCTTTTTTCGGCGGCGGCACGGATTATTACGATTATTATTCAAAGTACGGCGGCAGCGTGCTGTCGACCACTATAGATAAATACTGCTATCTCTCCATAAGGCCGCTTCCCCCGTTTTTTGACTACAAAAGCCAGCTCACGTATTCCGTTATCGAGCGCTTCAACACGGCGGACGAGGTAAGGCACCCTCTTGTAAGGGCTGCTCTCAAATATATCCCCACGGAAAGAGTACAGATAGCCTACGACGCCGATCTCCCCGCGTCGTCGGGAATAGGGTCGAGCTCCGCATTCGCTGTGGGCCTCGTTCAGGGGCTGAGGGCTCTTAAAAACGAGTTCCCCGATAAGATGGAACTGGCAAAGGAAGCAATCCATCTTGAAAGAGACCTTTGCGAAGAGGCCGGAGGGGTTCAGGATCAGCTCGCCGCTTCGTTCGGAGGCTTCAACCGTATGGATTTTTCCTCGGAGGGGTTCAAGGTAACGCCGGTAGAAGCGTCGGCCGAAAGACTTGGCCTGCTTAAGGAAAACCTTATACTCATGTTCACCGGGTTCACTCATTTTTCCGGAGCCGTTGCCGCGGAGCAGACAAAAAACATCCCGTCTACCCTCAAACAGCTCGATGAGATGAAATGTATGGTCGACGTCGCTCAGGGTATCCTCAGATCGGGCGACCTTGACGATTTCGGAAGGCTTTTGCACCACACTTGGGAGCTCAAACGGACTCTATCAAACAGAATAACGAACTACGATATAGATCTTCTTTATAACCGTCTGAAAAACGCAGGCGCTCTCGGAGGGAAGCTCCTCGGCGCGGGAAGCGGCGGATTCATGCTGCTGTACGTTCCCCGCGACAGGCACGAGCGTCTTAAGGAAGAGTTTTCTGATTTCCGGTTTATTCCCTTTGCGTTTGAGAATACCGGAACGCAGATAATATATAAAGACCGCTGAAAGGAATCCCGTTTTTTGTGGCCTTATCATTATGAAAGGAGGAGCGCCTTGAACGTTTTGCTTGTAAATCCGCACACCGATATGTCAAACCGCGCTATAACCCTGCCGCTGGGGCTGTTGTCTATCGCGTCTTATCTCGGCGCTCACGGACATAAGGTAAGGCTTTACGACCGTTCGGTCGAATCGGTTTCTCTGGATGAGGTCAACGCCTCCTTCAGAGCCGATATCGTCGGAGTTTCGCTTATATCATATAAAACTCTCGACGACTCGGTTTTTGTTTCGGAATACTATAAAAGACTCGGCGTCCCCGTAGTTTGGGGCGGCCCCATGGCGTCCGCTCTTCCGCGCGCGGTCTTTGCTAACGACTGCGTTGACGCCATCTCGATGGGCGAGGGCGAAGAAACGTGGCTCGACCTCGCGAACGCTTACGAAAAGGGCAAGCCCGATCTCAGCATAATAAAAGGCCTTGCGCTTCGCGACGGCAAAGGAGGATATTTCCTGACGCCCGAGAGGGATTTTATGGATCTCTCCACCCTGCCGGAAACGGACTGGAGCCTTGTGCAGGTCGAAAAATATTTCCAGTCCTCCTACGGGTGCAAGCGTATGCTTTATCTGTACTGCGCAAAGGGCTGCCCCTTCAGCTGCGTTTTCTGCTTTAACAAGGAATTCCACCGCAGCTGCTACCGGAAGCGTCCTCTGGAGGCGGTTTTGAAGGAAATCAGATATCTTGTTGAAAATCACAATATGGACGGCGTTTATTTCGCCGACGAGCTTTGGTGCAGGAACTCCCGCGAAATGCACGAGGTCTGCGACGCGCTCAGCTCCCTGCATCTTAATTTCGTTTGGGGCTGCCAGACGCGCATAGGCATCTTTAACCGCGAAGACTTTGAGTATATGTTCCGCTCCGGGTGCCGTTGGGTGTTTTTCGGAGTGGAGAGCGGCTCAAAAAAGGTGCTCGAGGCCATGAACAAGCGAATAGCCTATGATAAGATCGAGTCCACCTTCTCAGCCTGCAAAGAGGCGGGGGTAGTTGCGATAGGTTCGTTTATCGTCGGCTTCCCGGGCGAAACGGAGGACGATATCCGGCAGACCGTAGACCTTATCGAGCGGCTTGACACCACCCTTATCAATCTGAATTTCTTCATAGTAATGCCGGGCTCGGATATTTATTACCGCCTGGTTTCCGAAGGGCTATATCCCGAGATCACCGATCTGCGCATGCTCAAGGAAGAGGATTTTATGCTGCTGCTCGAGCACAACTATTCCGAGGTCCCCGCTTTAGATCTGAAGGTCATCCATTCGTGGTATATGTGGCGCTCGTTTACTTCAAACAACATAAGCGTGGGTGAAGAAAAAACCTCGTTTACCAAAAAGGTCATTTCCGACGCTCTGCACTCCATTTTCGGAGGCAACCTCAAGGGATTTATTCTTTCAACGTGGTACGCCGCAAAGGAGTTTCTTCTTATAGCCTGGTATTCGCACGCCCATCCGAAGATCATAAAAAAGTACGGTATAAAGAAAAACCGTAAAAAATAAAATCAAAAAAGAAAGAAGGATTTTTTCAATGTTAAGTATCCTGGTAAAAATCGTCAGCTTTTTCCTCTCCGCCGTTATGATAGTAACTTCGCCCTTGGGGCTTATCGCCGGCAAAAAGGAATCGAAGATCTCCCGCGAAAAGGAAGACTGCCGCTTAAGCTTCGCGATCCTTTCCGACACGCATCTTCGCGGCAATTTCAAGCTTATTTTTCAGGGAATGCTCGAGCTCGGCCTTAACGATCTCGCGAACGCCGACGACAGGCTCGACGCAGTGGTGTTCAACGGCGATATAACCAACCACGGCTATTTTGAAGAGTGGGACGTGTTCGCCGACGCCCTTTCAAAATACGACGTAGCCGACAATACCTTCGTCGTTGTGGGCAACCACGACACGTGGGGTCCCAACAGAGATGATTTCAACAATCCCGAGGACGGCGTGAAGCCCACGTTTATCAAGTACAACAAGATAGTTTCCGACAGGGATATTACCGAGATGTATTATTCCGATATAATAAACGGCTATTATTTCATCTGCCTCGGCTCCGAAGAGGACCATACGTGCGCTTATCTCAGCGACGCTCAGCTTGAATGGTTCGCCTGCGAGATGGAAAAGGCCGCCGCCACCGGGCTTCCGATATTCGTTTTCCTTCACCAGTCGCTCAACGGCACCCACGGCCTGCCCTATAACTTTGAGCTCAACAAGGACGCCGACTACGACGAAGGCGGCGTGGGAGAGCAGTCGGACGAAGTGCTTGAGATACTTAAAAAGTATGATAACGTGTTCTATATAAGCGGCCACATACACAGCGGCTTCAGAAGATCCGATTCTATAATCGGCATAGATTACAGCTCCGTTGAGTACCTTGAAAACAACAACGGAAACAATATCACGCTTATTAATCTGCCCTCTTATATGTATTTTGACTTTGTTCACGGCGGACATCTCGCGAACGGCTGCGGCTGGGTGATTGAAGCCTATGACGATCAGGTGCTTATCCGCGCGAGAAATTACGCGACCGGCACATGGCTTACGGCTTTCGACGTGGCCGTTGATCTTGTCGGCTGACAGCCGGATATTAAAAAATCAGAGCGCCTTCCTTTCGGGAGGCGCCTCGGTATGTGCAGAAGAAAGATCCGTAAGATAAAACAAACGGGAGAATAATGAAAATGGTCGGAAGAGAATACATCGCGAAGGTGATCGAAAACATAAAGCGCGCCTATGACGAACAAACAGAGACTCTCGATTCGGTCTCTTCGTTCATAGCAAAAACCATAGAACGCAAAAATAACGTTTTTGTGTTCGGTTGCTCGCATGCAGGCATCCTCGCAGAAGAGGTGTTTTACCGCACCGGCGGCCTTGCCGTTATAAATCCCGTATTCCATCCGTCGCTGACGCTGAACGCACGTCCGGTCACTTTAACAAGCACAGCCGAAAGAACTCCGGGGCTCGGCAGGGAGATATTTGAACAAAACGGAATAAAACAGGGCGACCTTCTGATCATCCATTCGGCGTCGGGAAGAAACAGCGTTCCCGTGGATATGGCGCTCAGGGCCAAGGAGTCGGGAGTTGCAACCGTGTGCATTACGAACCTTACATACTCTTCTTCTGTAAGCTCGCGCCATCCTTCCGGAAAGAGACTGTTTGAAGTCTGCGATACCGTTATCGACAACAAGGGCGAAATAGGCGACGTTTCCGTTGAGGTCCCGGGGCTTCCCGAAAAGATGGGGCCTACGTCCACGGCGGTCGGAGCAGCGATAATTAACGCCCTGGTCATAGAAGCGGTTGAGACCATGATAGCCGACGGCTTTGTTCCGCCCGTGTTCATGAGCGCGAATCTCGACGGCTGCGACGCACATAACGCGAGGATATTTGAAGAGTATAAAGACAATATCTTCTATATGTGACTTTCGTTTTTCGGACTGAAAAAACCATTAATAAAGCGGTCCCCGGATTTTTAAGTTTCGGGGACCGTGATTTTGTATGACGGGCATGTCAATGCTCTGTGGTGAAA
>JAFSWN010000237.1 GCA_017450185.1 Clostridia bacterium
CCTTCCGGTGACTTGAGTGATGAGGTCAAAGGTCTTCTCGGCGCTTCTGAAATCGTCGGTATAAAGCTCATTATCTGCGGAAATGATACCGACAAGAGTAACGTTCGGGAAATCAAGACCTTTAGCCACCATCTGGGTGCCTATCAGGATATCGTACTCTCCGGCGGCAAAAGCGGAAAGGGCTTTCTCGTGCGCATTTTTAGCGCCGGTAGTATCCGCGTCCATACGCAGTATCCTTGCGTCTTTGAAACGGGAGTGAAGCTCCTGCTCGACTCTTTGCGTTCCGAATCCGGAATACCTGATATTCTTATGGGAGCACTTGGGGCAAACGTCGGTAAATTCTTCCGAATACCCGCAGTAGTGGCACATAAGCCTGTTGTTGGCGGAATGATAAGTTAAAGAAATACTGCACTTGGGGCATGTAACGACGTTTTTACACTCCTCGCATACGACAAAAGTGTTATATCCCCTTCTGTTTACTAAAAGTATGCTCTGCTTATTATTCTTCAGATTAAGCTCGATCTCATCGGCAAGAGGATTGCAAATGGCGCTGTATCTGTCGATATTCCGCTTATCGGTCATATCTACCGTAATTACCTCGGGGAGAACGGCGCTTCCGTAGCGTTCGGTTAGCTCGCACAACAGATACTTCCCCTCGAGAGCCTTGGCGTATGTTTCAACGGATGGCGTGGCCGATGCCAACACAAGCACAGCGTTATTGAAAGCGCAGCGGAATCTTGCGGCGACCCTGGCGTCGTAGCGCGGAGACATTTCCGATTTATACGTATGCTCCTGCTCCTCGTCAATAATGATTGCGCCGATGTTTTCGAGAGGCGCGAAAACTGCGCTCCTTGTACCGATAACGACCCTCGCGTTTTTGTTTTTTATCCTGAAGAACTCGTCTCTGCGCTCACCCGCGGAAAGACCGCTGTGCAAAACGGCAACGCTTTTGCCGAATCTCCGCTCAAAAAGAGCGATAGTCTGGGACGTGAGAGAAATCTCCGGAACAAGGACGATAACGTTTTTTCCGTCTGAAAGTATCTTATCTATCAGAGCAAGATAAACGTTTGTCTTGCCGCTTCCCGTCACTCCGAAAAGAAGCGCGGTCTCGCTTTTTCCGGACATGTATGCGGCATAAAGCTTCTCGAAAGCGTCGGCTTGCTGCTGAGACAGCACCGGAGGAAGGGACCCTCCCGGGGACAGATCACGCACCGGGCTTCTGGAAACCGGCAGCTCATATATTTCGCAGACGCCGTTTTTCTCCATCGTTTTTATCACGGCGGGAGTGCAGCCGGTATAATAAGTCAGCTCTTTAACGGATGCGGTTTGGAACTGCGCAAGGATATCATATATGTTCCGTTGTTTTGAGGTCAGTACAGGTTCGCCGGTTTTTGCGGCTTCTGAAAGTCTCACCATTTTTACGCAGAGCTCGTTCGGGGCGTTTTTTGAACACATCCCGCCCGGCAGCATGGCCTTTGCGGCGGAGAAATACGTGCAGAATACTCTTTCCTTGATAAAAAGAGCAAGCTTTACCATTTCTTCGCTTAAAAGAGGCTGATCATCCAGAACTTCGGCAATGGCTTTGAGCTCGGAAGAACCGTCTTCCTTCGTCGCTTTTTCAACGAAAAAAACGAAGCCCTGCCGCAAACCGTTTCCTTTCCCGAATGGGACAAGCACTCTCCTGCCCGGAACGACAGCTTCGGCGAGGCCGTC
>JAFSWN010000238.1 GCA_017450185.1 Clostridia bacterium
GACGCCGATGGAAGAACACGTGGAACTATCAGACGATACATACGACCCCGAAATCAGTTTCTTCCGTAACGAGCAATACAGGGAACTGCACCGCGCCTTGAAGAAACTCAAACCGGAATACACACAGGCACTTTGGCTGTATTTCTTTGAAGAGCTGCGGGACGAAGAAATTGCAGTGATCATGCGCAAAAGTCCCAATAATGTGAACGTTTTGTTGCACCGTGCAAAGAAAGCGCTGAAAACACAATTGAAGAAAGAAGGATTTTTGGATGAAGACATATCTTGAAGTTGCCGAGGACGTCTTCCGCAAAGGAGACGATTATCTGAAGCAAAGAGAACAAAAAAGAAGCAGATTCAAAAAAGGCGCGGCAGTCGGCGTTCTCGCGGTTTTATGTATCGCAGTATTCGGGCTTTTGCAACAGCTTCCGAATACAAATGTCCCGACGCTGACGCCGGTACCGTCCGATAACACACATACGGAAGAAACGATTTCAACGCGTTCCGTCAATGAAACGGTTTCCGACTTGTCGGAAACGAATCCTTCCCAAACCACAACAAATCCGGATCAAAACGATTACGAACCGGCAACGACGCCGATCATAGAAAGAGATACGACGAACCCGCCGGAAACAAATCCCGAACCTGTCACACAGAAAGCGGACGATCTTACTGATCCCCCGACTTCCACGGAAGCAGAACCCACAACGCTTTCAGGCGCGCCGTCATACAGCGGTTCAAAAAGATTAAAAGCAGCGATAGAAGATAATGTGTGCGGCTGGATCAGATACAACGGCACATATTATTTGCAGGACGGATGGTCCAACGGAAACACGATAGATCTTTGCGAGCCGATTGGCAGTTCATACGCAGAGGAAGGTAATCTGGAACAATTGGGATTGACGGGTGAAGTGTTTTTCGTTGCTGATGACGACAATTACGCGGGCTGTCTTTTGCTGAAAACAGATTCCGGCAGAAACATAGTTTTTATTCCTGTACCGGAATCAGATTGATCAACATAAATGAAAAAATGGCTGTTTTGTTTGATCGTCTTTTTACCTTGCTTGTTTGTTCCTGTCCGCACAGCAGGAATCGATTCGGCAAGCGATTATAATTCGACCCGATATTTGGGCGACGTTGATCTGGATGGGAACGTCACAGCGGGAGACGCAAGACTTGCGCTTCGCCAATCTGTTGATCTGGAGCAATTGTCGGATGAGGCGTTGTTTTATGCAGACTATGACGCAAACGGAAGCGTGACATCCGCCGACGCAAGAATGATCCTCCGTACCTCTGTTTCTTTGGAACCGCTCATATATCCGGGTGAACGTGAAAAACCGACACCGATGATTTCCGACGATCCGGAACCGGAAAAGCCATCCCCCGAAGAAATAAAAAACCAGTGGTTAGTATCTTTATGTGACGCTGTAGACTACGATAAGCTCTCGTCAGACATGTACTGGCTTGTCGAGGAGATCGGTGTCCGCAGTTGGTGGAACAATACGCAAAATCACGCTGCGGATCTTCTTTATGATCGGTTAGGAGACATAGGCTTTACGGAGGATCGTTTAAAAAAGCATGAATTCACGCACGGCGGTATTATGGGCCGGAATATCATGGCAGTTGTTCCGACCGTTGCCGAAACGCCAGAAATCATTTTGATCATGGCGCATTACGATACGGCAAGGGAGACCGGCGGAGCCGTGGACAACGCATCCGGAACAGCCGCGATGCTTCAGTTGGCAAGAGTGTTCAATGACGTGGAACAAGACTTCGGCGCGGAGCTTCGCTTTCTGTTTACCGCAGGGGAAGAACAGGGATACTATGGCGCATACGCGTACATCGATTCACTCACGCAATATGAAAAGGAACGGCATCGCTTCGTTTTCAATATCGATATGGCTGGAAAACCAAACGATTTATATGAACCTGGAAGACTGTATTATCTTTGTGTTAGTACGGAACCGGTATCAACTGACGGTTATAATGCACCTGCTGCTAAACAGAATATTGGCAGTATAGCTATAGATGAAACAAAGACGGAACTCGGTTGTTTGGGAGAGGATGGATATTTTTCTCCGGTTCGTGCAGGGGTTCATGATATCGTGCCATTTCGCAAAGCGGGAATTCCGGCGCTTACCCTCTCTTGGAGATGCATATCTTCTGAAAGATGCAACGGATCTGATTATGATTTGGCTTCTCCATACTTTATTCATACCGAATACGATAATATGTATTACTTCGATTTGACTTCTCTTTACAACACAACACTTTTAGCGGCTGGGACTATTGCAAGGTTGTTATACCCATACTGGCTTAGATGAACAAAAAGCAGTAATTACGGAGTCATCAACCACACACGGGAATTGTCTCGTAGAAAAACAATAAAGGGGGGATTATGTTTTGAATGGATGAAAAAAAGTTGTTTACATATATGGTGATCCGCTAATTATAATATCAATTAAGAGGTTGATAGGAAACGAGCAGTTTCCTATCAAATAAAAAATCAAAACAAAAAGCCGCTTCGAGCGGCTTAGTTTTATATATATCAGTATTATCAATATGTCAGACCGAAACCGAACTCCCAGAGGACTTCGGAAGAGAACGAATAATCGGTGTTCAGCTTTGGGATATTCACGGGAAGCTTGCCCTGTGGCCCGTCGTCGGGCGAAAAAACGCTGTGCACGGCTGCAGGGATATTCGGCCCGTAGCCGGTGATCTCATTACCGGAAACGCGCGGGTCCTCGCTCATGCCCTTGTCGGACCAGCAAAGAAGTATGGCGTCGGCGTTAATAAATCTTGCGGCGTCATAGGGAAGATTGGCGCTTAGAAGGATAAATCTGCCGCCGTTTTCGTGGACCGCTGCGATCATCCTGTCGATAAGGGAGCCGTAATAGCCTTCTTTTCTGCCGGGATCAAGAGCCGCGGCGGATGAGACCTCGGACACGGCAAGCACATAGTCTGCTGAGCTAACGGTGGAAATAAGCTCTGAAACGGACATCCCCGTGTAGCAGGCGGTCGTTATTTTCGCGCTTTCGGGAAGCCTGTTTTCGGATTTGAGCACGTCGAGCGCGTAGTTCAGCGACAGTATTTCATTCTGAGCCGCCGCCAGAAGCACGACTTTTTTATTCTCGGGACGGACCGGAAGCGTGCCGCCGTCGTTTTTTACCATTGTGACCGCTTTTTTCGCTATAAGCCACTCGCGAGTGTGATGCTCGACGCTGCCGAGGGTGGCCTTTGCGTTCTCAACAGCTTTTTCAATATCCGAAAGCTCATATTCCGAGAACATGCCTTTTTCGTATTTGAGTTTTAGGATGCGGCGGACTGCTTTATCAACTTTTTCGGCGGAGATATCTCCGTTTGAGATCATTGCTGCCACGTCGGAGATATAATTTTTCATATCGGATATCCCCGCGTCTGAAGATAAGTCAACGGGAATAAGCAGGATATCCACCCCGGCGTTTATCGCGAGCCTTGCCGCGTCGAGACGGTAAAAATGGGATGCTATAGCGTCCATATTCATCGCGTCGGTCACGACAACTCCTTCAAATCCCATATCGTCTCTGAGGATACCGGTTATTATTGTTTCCGAAAGAGTTGCCGGAAGATAGACGGGCTCGCCCGTGCGTTTGGACACATAGGTGCCGCTCTCGATAAGCGGGAACTGAATGTGGGCGGTCATTATCATCTCGGCCCCGGCGTCTACGCAGGCCTTGAACGGAACGAGCTCGTTTTCTCTGAGCTGCTCAAGGGTCTTGTCTATTCTCGGAAGGCCGGTATGGCTGTCGGTAGCGGTGTCGCCGTGGCCGGGGAAATGCTTGAGAGTGGAAACGACCCCGCTCCCTTGAAGGCCGGATATATAACCCTTGCCCATTTCAGCCGTCAGAAAAGGATCGTCGGAAAAAGAACGAACACCGATAACGGGATTGGAGGGATTGCTGTTTATATCGAGCACGGGAGCAAAATCCACGTTTATCCCGACGCTTTTAAGCTCCGTGCCGATGATATCGGCGGCGCTCTGAGAAAGAGCGCGCTCCCCCGCCGCGCCGAGCGCCATGTTGCCGGGGGTTTGCGAACCGGTTTGGAGCCTTGTTATCTTTCCGCCCTCCTGATCGGCGCAGATAAAAAGCTGAGGCCTGTTTCCCACGGCGTTTGCCCTTTGCAGAGAATCGGTGAGCGAAACGGTCTGTCCGGCGCTCTCGATATTGGGAGCAAAAAGGATAACGCCGGCGAACGGACAGTCCGCGAAAAGAGACCCCAGCGAATTATTGAGCTCAGTAACCGGCGCGCCGTTAAAATTACGGAACGCCGGCATAAGCATCTGCGATATCTTTTGTTCCGGAGACATAGAACGCAGCACGGTTTCGACCGCGCCGTTACGATATATCTCATAATCCGAAAGACGATTTGACATACGGAAAATAAATCGGGCGTAGGCGGAGGATACCTCGCTGTTTCCGAGGACCCGGGCGTTTTCAAGCTGAAGAGGAGAAAACCGTTCCGAAGACACCGCGGCTTCAAGAGCAAGAAGCGCGTCGTTTACTTCGACGGTTACGTTCAGATCGACGTCTCCCGGGATGCTTGCGGCAGCTAAGGCAATAAACGCTGAGAAAAGGAAAGCCGAGGCTGCGGCTAAAAATGACAAAATCTTTTTCACTTCAACGGCCTACCTTATTCTTTTGAGCATGGTCAGGACGTTTTTACCGTTCTCATAAGCATAAGACACCTTATCCATATTTTTTTTGACAAGGAATATGCCGAGCCCGCCGATACGGCGCTTATCGGCGGACAAGGTCAGATCGGGATCCTCTTTTTTTATGGGATCGTAAGGAACGCCCGAATCGGCGAAGACGATCTCGGCGCTTCCTTCGTTTTCGGACAACGATATTTCCACGCTTCCTCCTTCTTTTCCGTAGGCGTAGCTGACGATATTCACAAAAACCTCTTCTGCGCAAAGCTGCGCCTGCATGACCGTTTTCATAGAACAGCCGTGCTCTTCAAAAAAGCCCGTGATAAATGAGATAACACAGTCAAGGTTTTCTTTTTTCGCTTCAACAGTAAGCGTTTTAACGTCTTTTTTCACATTTTCACCTCAAAGCACAAAATTTGAGTGCGTGCTCAGAATGAAAGAGAATCTGTTTTCGGCACGCGCTCGATAAGAGCCTTTTCGCAGAATGTTACAAGCGCGTTCATCTCGGGATCGTTGTTTTTATTTTTGCGGATCGAACGGCGAAGAAGGCGCGCGTAGCCTATGACGGCGGCTTTGTTTTCGATATCCTTAAGAACACTTTCGTCGTCGGTACCGAAATAATAACGCAGTGTGGAATGCCAGAATTTATTCGCGAGTTCAATATCGATCCCAAGGAACCTGTGTACGTTTTCGCTGTCGACGCTGGAAAAGCCTACGTAGGCAAGGAATGTGGCGGCAAACTCAAAAACGGGATGTCCCATTGCAAGAGTGTCCATATCTATCAGAAGATTCTCGTCGTTCTGACGCATTATGTTCTTTATGTGATAATCTCCGTGCAGCATATTGAGGGTATCGGGGATGTCGCTTACGAGCTTCACAAGCTTTGTTCCGATCTCTTCGGGAAGGCGTTCGGCGCAGAATTTGGCCCACACCAGCGCCTCCGCCTTTTTATCGGGAAGCTCGCCGGGCTTTAATATGGTTGAATGTATGGTTTTGAGTATGTCGACGCTCTGCGCAGCAAGCTCGTCGCAAGCCGAAGGATCTGCGATAAGCAGCTTGGCGAAGGATTTAGCGTTGAGCAGCTCAAAAACAGAACCGTATAACTCCCCCACCTTAACCACGTCGTAGGGGATCGCGGTAGGGACACCCATAACGAAAGCCTTCCTTGCGAGCTCGCGCTCGTTGTGTATCTCCTCGAGAGCGTCGCTGTTCTTATATACCTTGACTATAGTATCTTCGCTTATGCGGTAAACCTTGCCGTTCGCGCCCTCGCCTATGACCTCGCAGCCCTCTATGCTTACCTCGCGGTAGGCCTTTTGGATATTTATCATCTCGGTAAAGCCGGTCATGTCAAATATTTCGTAGACCTCGGGAGCAACGTTGATTATCGAGCAAAGGCGGCCCGCTTTTTTTAAGCCTTAAAAGCACTCTGAGCCCTGCGCTTGAAATATACTCGAGCTTTTGAGCGTCAAGGACTGCTTCTCCGCCTTCGGGAAGGAGCCCGTTTATCATCTCTTCCGCCCCTGAAGCGTTTACTGAATCGATACGGCCTTCTATAGTTATTGTGTTATTATCATTGTTACGATATGCGTTGAACATTATTTACTCTCCTGTTTCTGAATATTTATCGAAGATAATATGATAAAGCATTTCATATTCTTTGTATGCCGGATAACCGCTCATGTCCGAAAGAAGCCTGAGAACGGTTCCGTAGTACCATTTCTGACTTTCCGGGGACTTGACGTTGAAGGCCTCGAAGGCTTCATCTCCCTTTTCAAGAACGCTCCGGTAAAGCCCGCGCATATTTGAAAGCTTGTCGCCGAGCCATAGCATTTTTACGTTGGGATCGTCGGTTTTCGCAAGAAGCTCGAGCGATTCCTTTTTTCTTATTTGCCAGCTTTCCGAAGGGGGAAGCTCAGGCCGCTTGTTTTCGGTTTCGTGCATCACAAGCTCGCGCACTCTGCTCCCGAAGTTTTCAAGGATATCCTCAAGAGTGGTATCGGTGTCCTCCACTGTGTCGTGCAGAACCGCGGCGGCGAGCACCTCGGGGTCTTTTGTCATTGTCGCCACGATTGACGCGTCCTCAAGAGGATGAAGTATGAACGGAGAACCGTCCTTCCTCAACTGACCCTCATGGGCTTTCACTGCGAAGATTATGGCTTTGTTCAGAATATCGTTTGTCAAAATACGCACCTCTGTTTTTTTTCTGTATCTTTACCGGTCACAAAACTCTTGTCAACGGATATACGCCGGAAAAAATCTCTTCGGCGTTCAATCTGAAATCCGCGGGAACAAGGTTTCTTGACCGGGGCATTGATTTTTTTTGGCCGAAGCCGAGCTCATACATCCAAACTCCGTTATATCCGGAGAGTAAAAGCGAGCTGTAAAGCGATCTCCAGTCTATCTTTCCCTCCCCCGGAAGCCAGTGCTTTTCGTCGATAAGGTCGTAGTCGGAGACGTGGAGCGTGACTATCCTTTTGCCCAAAGCCTCAATAAAGCTTTCGGGGCGTTCGGCAAGAAGATGGTTTGTGTCGAAGCAGACCCCGACGTCGGGAGAAACGCTTATGAGCTCCTTTATTTCTTTGCTGTCGCGTCCGAGGCAGGTCCTCGGAAGGTCCTCAACACAGAGCATCCCGCCGTTTTCCCGGGCAATTTCAGAAAGAGAGAAAACGCTTTCTTTGGCGTTTTCGAGGCGTTCGTGCCGCTCATTATCCGGTATCGGCTCTGCGCTCGCGTGAAGAATGAATTTATTTATACCGATCCCGGCAGCGCGCTTTATCTGTTCACAAAGCCTGCTAACGGAGAAAGCGCGCTTTTCCCGGTCAAGCGAGCTTACGTCTATAAGCTCGAACGGCATGAACTGCAGATGGAACGACCAGAGCTTCACTCCGGACTCCTTCGCAGCTTTCGCTGCCGAGAGATAATCGAGGCAGTCGTATCCATCCTGCTCGGGAGACAGCTCGGCGAAAGAAACTCCCGCTCCGGCAAATGAACTAAACAGCTCGACGGACGGGTCTTTTCCGCAAGTTGAAATACCGACGGGAAGCATTAAACCAACTCCTTTCATCCGCTATCCTATCTGGCTGCTTATTCTGTTTTTCAGTATTTCCATGGCAACGATGTTTTTGCCGCCCTCCGGGATTATGAGGTCGGCGAATTTTTTGCTGGGCTCAACATAAAGCTCGTGCATCGGTTTCACCGTTTGGAGATACTGGTCTATAACGGAATCAAGGGTACGCCTGCGCTCATTCACGTCGCGTCTGATCCTTCGAAGGACCCTCACGTCGGCATCGGTGTCTACAAAGAGCTTTATGTCCATGAGAGCGCGCAGTTTTTCGTCCTGCAGAATGAGGATGCCGTCAATGATTATGACCTCGGCGCTCTTTTTTAGCCGCAGTTCATCGGATCTGTCGTGGATCTTGAAATCATAAACGGGGCACATGACGTCCTGCCCGTCCCTGAGCTTTTTTATATGCTCGATAAAAAGCCCTGTATCGAAGGCCTCCGGCGCGTCGTAGTTTACTTTACAGCGCTCCACATAGCTCAGCTCATGCTGCGCCTTATAGTAGTCGTCGTGGTTCATCACGGTGACTTTTCCTGCGAAATGGTCGAAAAGAATTTTGGTTATCGTGCTTTTTCCGCTGCCGGAGCCTCCGGCTATGCCTATTACAAGCGGTTTTTTCATTTCGGGTCAACGCCTGACGGCACGCGCAAAAAAAAGCGTACCGCTCCTTTCGGTTTTTATACTACTGTTTTTATTATAAGCGGGATTTCTTCCGGACGCAAGTCTGAAAACACAAGAGAATCGAGATATTCCTTTTCCGCCTGCCGTACTATGCCGGTTTTGTTTGTATACAGCGTGCAGAGCGCTTCGCCCCGCTCAACGTATTCACCGGTTTTTTTACATAATACCAATCCTGCGGCGGGGTCGATAACGTCGTCCTTCTTCTCCCTTCCCGCGCCGAGCAAAACGGAAACAAGACCGATTTTTTCGGCGTCCATACCGGAAATATATCCGCTGCGGGGAGAGAGGACTTCGTATTTTATTGACGTTTCAGGGAAAAGCGAAACGTTATCGAGATACCTTACGTCGCCGCCCTGAGCGCCTATCCATTCCTTCATTTTAATAAAGGCCTTACCGCTGTCAAGGGCTTCAGCGCAGAGTTTTTCCGCCTCGCTTATGGGCATATTTTTTGCGAGAGCGACCATATTCGAGGCAAGAGCCAGGCATACTTCCCTGAGGTCTCCGGTCTTTTCGCCCCTGAGCACGTTCACCGCCTCCACGACTTCAAGTGCGTTTCCCACGTTATGGCCGAGAGGCTTGTTCATGTCGGTTATCACCGCAGCAATGTTCCTGCCGCACGCTTTACCTATGCTCACCATTTTTTCTGCTAAAAGGCACGCGTCCTCGGCGGTCTTCATAAATGCGCCGCTGCCGGTTTTTACGTCGAGAACGATGTTTTTTGCTCCGGCGGCGAGCTTTTTGCTCATTATGCTTGAAACGATGAGCGGTATGCTGTCGACTGCGGCTATGACGTCGCGAAGAGCGTACAGCTTTTTATCGGCGGGTGCGAGGTTTCCGGTGGCGCCGATTAAGGCGATGCCGGTTTTTTCAGTCTGACTTATGAACTCTTCGGGAGAAAGCGAAGTCCTGAAGCCGGGAATGGACTCGAGCTTATCCACCGTTCCGCCGGTGTGGCCGAGTCCCCTTCCCGACATTTTCGCTATTTTGAGCCCGAGGCAGGCGGCTACCGGAGCCACGATAAGGCTCGTCTTATCGCCGACGCCGCCGGTTGAATGCTTATCCGCCGAAAGGGAGCCGAACGCGGAAAGATCCACCGTATCGCCGGAACGGGTCATGGCGTCGGTGAGATATGCGGTTTCGCGGTCTGTCATGCCTCTGAAATAAACGGCCATAAGGAACGCCGCAGTCTGAGCGTCGTCGATGCCGCCCGACACGACCTTTGACACGAAGGACTCTATCTCTTCCTTTGACAGCTCCCCGCCGTTTCTTTTTTTAAGTATCAGTTCGTATGCGGTCATCATCTTGCGCCTTTATCATAGGGTATGCCCTCCGCCTTGGGAGCGCGGGATTTCTTTGACGTGAACGCGAGAACTATGAGCGTTACAAGATAAGGCAGAAGCCTGTAGAAATGCGAGCTTATGCCTATTTCGGCGAGCAGGGCCTTGCCGTCGCCGTTAAGGTCGAGAGTGGAATAGGACGCCGCTATGCACTTGAACAGGCCGAACAGCACGGCGGAAAACGCGATGTTGCCGGGATTCCAGTTGCCGAATATCATAACGGCCAAAGCGAGGAAGCCGAAGCCCGCCACGTCGCCCGTTGAGGAGCAGCCCGCCGCGCCGAGAGCGTAAACGAAGCCGCCGATACCCGCGAGAGCGCCGGAGATGGTGGTGCCGGCATAGCGCATTTTATAGACGTTTATACCGAGCGACGCCGCCGCCTGGGGATTTTCGCCGCAGGAGCGAAGACGAAGCCCGAATCTGGTTTTATAAAGAATAATCGATAAAACGATAAAAACAAATATGCAGATATAGGTTGACAAATATACCTTGTTGAGGAAAAGCTCGCCGAAAAAGCCGATGTCGGCGTCTTTTTCAAAACCGAAGGTGCTCTTTTTGAGCATGAACCATGTTGACGAGGACTGAGGGATGTTCAGAACGTTTTGTTTTGCTAAAACGTTAATAAGGAACAGCACGAGCGCGGGAGCGAGAAGGTTGAGCGCGGTGCCGCCTATGGTCTGGTCCGCCTTCAGCGTTATAGCCGAAAATGAGAGCAGAAGCGAGAAAACGGCTCCGAGCACAGCGCAGACGAGCATTGTGGTTATAAGAAGAAGCTGTCCCTGACTGACGGTAAAAACGGCCTTTTCCTGCATTATCTTGATGAAATACACCCCGACGAACGCGCCGAAGATCATGATGCCTTCAAGAGCGAGGTTGATAACGCCGCTTCGCTCGGCGAACACACCCGCGAGAGCCACTATCATAAGCGGTATTGCGAACGTTAACGTCTGCTGGATAAGAAATACCATTATTTGCCCGCCTCCTCCCGGTTTTCTCCGGACTTATCCGGAGCGCTTCCCGAAGTTTCTTTATTTTTACGTTTGATTCCAATTTTTATCTGTCCGCTTATGACCATCTTGATAAGAAGCGAGAACGCGGAGAGATAGACTATGACCGAGATTATTATGTCGGTGAGATATTCGTTGTAGGTGGTGAGGTTTTTGATCTGCAGTCCGGCGATATTCAGCATTGACATGAATATTCCGGTGAAAATGACCGCGATCGGGTTGTTTGCCGCGAGCAGCGCCACGGGAATACCGTTGAAGCCCGTTGCGGGAAGCGACTGGTAGGTGGTCCAATAGAACTCGGTGTTGCCGGCAAGGAAATACAGAGCCGCTGCAAAGCCGGCAAGAGCTCCGGCTATTGCCATTGAGAAAACGATGTTGCGCTTATCGTTTATGCCGGCGTATTTTGCCGCGAACCTGTTGGCTCCGCATGCCTTGAGCTCATAGCCGAAAGTGGTTTTGCTGATTATAACGTACACGGCGACGGCAAGGAGGATCGAAACGACTATACCGCCGTTCACCTGCGAGCCCGCGAATATTTTATCGAGCCCGAGCTTCGGGGTGGCGACGCCGTTGGCGGTGGTCTTCATTATATAGCCCACCTTGCCTGCCTCCTGAGCGTTTTTGAGCTCGTTGTGGACGTCGAAGAACCATGTGACAAGGTTAGCCGCTATCCAGTTTGTCATTATGCAGGCGATGACCTCGTTTATGTTGAGAAAGGCCTTTACAAGCCCGGGAATAGCTCCCCACAGCGCGCCCGCGACGCCTCCGGCGAGGAAGGCTATTATCCATATGACGGGAGGGGGGACCTTGTCTGAAGGGATGGAAAGAGCGGTATAGAGCGTGGCTGCGGTGCCCATAAGGTACTGCCCGGGAGCGCCGATATTGAAAAGGCCGGTTTTGAACGCTATCGCAACCGACAGGCCGGTAAGTATGAGCGGAGTTGCCCTGAACAGCATATTGCCTATATTCACTCCGTTGAAGCCGAATGAAAGGCTTCCCTGCGCGTTGCGGCCGGTGCTGAACAGGCCGAGGACGATGAGCCTTACGCCCTCCCATGCGCTTTTCATTGTGATGGAATCGTTAAAAGCGGCGACTATGACCATTATAACGCTTCCTATCGCCATGCCTATTAAAATAGATACGAGCGACGCGACTATGGTACGCAGGCCGTCCGCCTTGAAAACGGACTGTTTATTATTGAGAAGGGGCGAGTC
>JAFSWN010000239.1 GCA_017450185.1 Clostridia bacterium
CGCTTTCGCTTCATTCTTCCGGCAGCCAGACGGTTAAGATCAACGGACAATCATATACATTCACTAACGCATATACCTACGGAAGCACGTCCTGCTACAGCGACGTAACGGTTTCGTAAATATCACGACCCGGAGGAAAACGCCTATGCGAATAATCTTTGCCGCACCGGACAGAGATTTGCTTGAGTGCTATAAAACAATACTTGAAAACGATTTAGGCGAAACCGTCACGGCGTTTGACGGCACTCAGGTGATATCTCTTTTATTAAACGAACGGTTTGATATCGTGATCCTCGACCGTGACATTCCCCGGATCGAGCACAAAAAGCTGACAGCTTTGACGCATGAAAAAGGTATGCCCGTCATAATTCTGGCAAACGCGCCCGTAAACGTCAGCGATCTGACCGAGGAGATCCTTCCGAACGCATACCTGTCCTATCCTTTTACTCCGGACCGGCTCGTCAGCGTTGTAAGGGACGTAATTAACAAAGCGTCGTCCGGCGAGCTTTTGACCGTCGGAGATACCGAGATCGATATTTCCGGATCAAGGATAAGGAACGGCCCACGGCTGACCTGCGGAGAGATCGATGTACTGAAATCTCTCCTTTGCAAAGCGGCTGTTACGGCGTATGACGGAGCCTGTATCAACGCGCTCAACGTCAAATTCGCCCGGATGGGTTCACGAACAAGGATCAAATACAGAACAAAGAAAGGCTTTGAAACGGTGACCGAAGATGAATAAAGCGGAAAAGAAATTCAGACTATACGCGATCCTGGTGATTTTTGTTCTGTTGACCGTTCTGCTCGCCGTGATAAACGGTGTGAACTTCACAATGGCGGCAGACGACGCCGACGAGTTAACACGTATGCTTTCCAACCGGCAGGATGCGTTTGAGCACGGAGAAAGCCTGCCGGAGGATACCGCGCCCCAGCAGAAGGATAGAAATTTCAGGATGGGCCCGATGGGTCCCGACTCGCCGGAAATGAATGCTTCACTTCGCTATTTTACAGTCGCTTTTTCCGAGAAGGGCGAAAAGGTCGAAACGACAGCTTTCCGCATCTCGGCTGTAACCGAGAGCGAGGCACAGGAATGGGCAGCCGGACTTCTGAAAGAAAAAACGGGCTGGACAAGGGGAACATACCGCTATCGCGTTTATAAAAAGGGAAAGGTCACCTATGTCACCGTGATCGATCAGGGACGCGAACTGCTTCCGTCCTTCAGGATCCTCATTATCTCCGCGGTAGGCGAGATACTGGTGCTTCTCATCGGCTGGTTCGTGCTTCTTATGATCGGCAGAAAAATCTACGCTCCTATCGAGGAGGCGGACAGAAAACAAAAGAATTTCATAAAAAACGCAAACAAGGAATTCCGGCTCCCCCTCACGGTCATCAGCGGAAACACGGAGCTTACGGAACGCAGGTACGGCCCGGACGATCAGACTCGTTCCACACGACGGCAGCTCGGCAAGCTGAACGAGCTTGTCGACAAGCTCGGTACGATCGGTATATTCAATGATGATAACATGAATCCGGTCGCGGTACCGCTTTCGGAATATTTGAGCGCGGCTCTCGACAGCGCGGAAAACAACTTCGCGTCCCGCGGTCTTGAACTGAAAACCGATATCGCACCCGATGTTATGATCTCCGCCGATCCGGAAGCGACAAACCGCATGATCGACGAGCTTATCAAGAACGCTCTGGAATTTGCTTTGACTTTTGTTTCGTTCACTCTGAAGATCGACAGCGGCTATGTTTTGCTGGAAACTAAAAATGACGCGAGTCTACCGGAGGGCCCGGCGGACCAGGCGTTTGACCGTTTCACGAAGCTCGAAAACGCAGCGGAGGAAAGGACGGGACTCGGACTGTCCTATGTAAAGGAGATCGTGCAGGCGCACAACGGGCGCACGTCCGCGTCGGTTTCCAACGGAATATTCACACTCCGTATAACGTTGTAAGGCAGAGGTGATCTTATGGCAATTACGGTAATGAAGCGGTATGAACTCAAATATCTGCTCAACGCCGACCAAACGGATTATCTGCGCGAAAGCCTCAAAGGTCATATGGAGGCGGATCAGTACGGCAAGACCTCGATCGCCTCGCTGTACTACGATACGCCGACCTATCAGCTGATCCGCGCCAGCGTTGAAAAGCCGCTTTTCAAGGAAAAGATCCGCCTGCGGTCGTACGGGATCGCAACGGAGGAGTCGCCGGTCTTCCTTGAGCTTAAACGAAAGGCCTACGGAATCGTATATAAGCGGCGCGTTCAAACAACGATACC
>JAFSWN010000028.1 GCA_017450185.1 Clostridia bacterium
ATCTATCAAAAAGGCAGGATCACGGCTGTGCTCGTGCAGAAGGACGGCGGATGGATGCCGAAGCCGAAAATCAAAAAGAACAAAAAAGAGGAATAACGCCATGTGGAAACTCGAAAACGGAAAGACAGTTTTTACCGGCGGAAAAAACGCGTATGAAACGGCGGAACGCGCCGCTCTGCAATGCGTATTCTTCGCGGAGGACTGCGAGGAAGAATGTGTGGCTGACGAGGAGAGAAGCTGTTACAATTGCCGCTATCGCCGCTGGACGGATAAAAGCTTTATTTGTACGAAGGGTGGTTTTTAATGAAACAGACCGTAACAAACAGGGTGATCGCCTTATTGAGCGTTCTGGTGCTGTTGTGCGCGTTTGCGGTCATATCGTTTGCAGGCAACGGCGACGGATCGGGCGGAGGCAAAGACAAGCCGCTGACGCTTGCGTCGTGCAGTGTTCCGAACGGCGCGCAAAATGTACCGGAAAATCCGAAAATCGTCTTGACCTTTTCTAAAAACGTGGTACATTTTACAGTAAGGGATAATAATAAAAAATGCTTTACGCTCACGGATGCAAACGGCGCGGACGTTCCGATCAACGTCATCATGGGCGACGATCAGGTGGATCCGTCCATAAAGCGTATTGTCACGGTGAAACCCAAAAGCTCACTTACGCCGGGGATGAAATATCTGCTTAAGATCGGAGCAGGGGTCACGTCAAAAAGCGGCGTGTCCCTCGGCAGGGACAATTACGTCAGCTTCACTGTCGCCGGTGAGAACACAACAAAGCAGAAAACAACAAAAGAAACCACTGCAAAAGCGTCTGCCGTGCAGACAACCGCAAAGACCACGACGACAAAGCCCTCCGGAACAAAACCGGCAGCAACGAGCGCAACTACAACGACAACAACAGCGGTCACAACACAAGCGGCTTCGGCTCAGCCGACCGGGGGCTTGATACAAAATACCTCCGTGCCGTCAACTGCCGATGCTCAGTCAGCGACAGGATCGGTGCAAACGACGTCAGCGACCGAGTCAGCGGCGCAGGCCGGGCAAAAGAGCGAGTCCTCCAAGCTGCTTTATATACTTATTATCATGATCCCGGTCGCCGTCGGCCTGACGGTGTTCCTGATCATAAAAAAGAAAAAATCATAAGAAAGGATGAAACACCATGAAAAAAACATCACGCATTCTCAGCATTCTGCTTGCTCTGCTCATGATCTTTTCCGTTTCAATAACGGCATTTGCGGCAGGCGACAATCCGCTGACGTTGGAATCAGCCAAGGTCGGCGACGTTGACCTTGAGAACGCAAAGATCCCGGCGGGATCGGATATTCTGCTCACGTTTTCCAACAACGTGACCGACGCGTCGGTTCTGGCAAACAACATTGACAAGATAAAGGTCAGGGATGAAGCGGGCGACGAGGCCGCCTCCACAGTCAGCACGGGTACGGAAAAGACCGAGTTTATCGTTACGCTCGGCGATCTTTCAAAAGGCAGCTATAAGCTGACGATAGGCAAAGGACTTGCTGCAAAAAACGGCAATACGCTCACAAGCAGGATCGAGATCTCGTTCCAGGTCAATAAAGGCTCCGGCTCGGGCACAGGCGGCGGCAACAATCCTCTTAAATTCGTATCAGCCACAGCGAATAGCAGCGACCTTGAAGGCGCGCAGCTCGGTACAAACGGAGAGATCGTTATCACCTTTGACCGCGGCATGACCGAGAATCAGGCGGCGAATTTTGAGCAGATCTGCATTCTGGACGCCGAGGGCAAAAAGGCGGAAGGCGTTGCGTTCACCGATTTCACCAAGGATGGGGACGGCAACAGCTTCACGGTGCTTACTTACAGCAACCTGCCCGACGGTACTTATACGCTCAAGCTCGGAAAGGATTTGAAGGCTAACAACGGCAATACCCTCGGCGAAGACGTGACGATCCAGTTTACGGTCAAGGGTAATGACAAAGGCTCGGGAATCCTCAGCATTTTAAAGAATCTTTTCAACAAGGTTCTTGATTTCTTCGGGATGGTAGTTACCTTTATTCGCGGTTTATTCCCGAAAGTTTGAGATAAATGATTTGTCAATATGGCAGTGTCAACAGACTGAAACCAAAATAAAACATAAAACATAATACATAATACAACCTCCGAAGCGGCTGTTACCGTCAGAGCTTCGGAGGCTTTTTCTATGCTTGCTTTTCAAATTCGATCCTTAATTTTCGGGGCTTCTGAAACCGATATTTCGTCGCCGGGGCGAACTCTTCCGCCCTTTATCACCTTTGCGAATATACCTTCCCGGGGCATAACGCACTGACCGACGAGCTTGCTTATGGCGCAGCCCTCGTGGCACTCCTTGCCTATCTGCGTTACTTCGAGCACGGCTTCATCGCCGACTTTCAGCAGCGTGCCTACAGGCAGAGTATAGAGGGTTATGCCCTCGGTGGTCAGATTTTCCGCAAAGACCCCGTGGCAAAGCCCGTCCGTGCGCATCCCCTTGGCTTTTTCAATGCTCTCGCTTGCGAGCAGACTTACCTGCCTGTGCCATTTGCCGGCGTGCGCGTCGCCCTCAAAGCCGAAGTTTTCAATAAGCACGCCTTCGTCAATGCTCTTTTTCGGAGTTCCCTTTTTTTCGCTTATGTTTACCGCAATGATTTTCGCCATTGTCTTAACCTCCGGTTTTATTAAGCCCGTGCGGCGGATCGCCGTTTTCAAAGCTGTGCCCGGCGGGCTTTGATTTGATAATGGTTCTAATATGATTTATCAAAAGGTTTTCGTCGTCGATATAAGGCATAACGTTGTATGCCGCGTCATAGCCGAGACAGGGCTTGACCCTGCCGTCGCAGAGCAGGCGTATCCTGCTGCACTCACGGCAAAATTTTCGGCTCATCGGGTCGATGAAGCCGATCCTGCCTTTGAAGCCGTCGGCGGTGTAGTATTGCGCCGTGTCTCTGCTTTTCGGCAGAGGGGTCAGGAAAGTGAACTTTTGAAGCAGAGATTTGCCTGTTACCATTTTGCCCTTTTGCGCGCCCGCTTCGGAAAAAGGCATAAGCTCAATAAAGCGCAC
>JAFSWN010000240.1 GCA_017450185.1 Clostridia bacterium
CGCAGCACGTACGAATACAAAATGCGATAAAAAACGAAAAAAACTTTGTGAGGCGGTTTTTCATATCCTCATCCTCCTGATAATCAACATAAAATCCGGCCGCGCGGTGAGGCGCGGGCCGGAACAGAGAAAACAAATTATATTCTTGCCACGCCGTCCTTGATGGCGGCTTCGGCAACGGCCTTGGAAACGGTCTCGCGGATGCGGGGATCGAAGGCTTCGGGCATGATGAATTCGGGGCTGAGCTTGTCGTCGGGAACAAGGGAAGCTATCGCGTAGGCGGCGGCTATCTTCATGTTCTCGGTGATGTCGCTCGCGCGCACGTCAAGAGCTCCGCGGAACAGGGCGGGGAAGCACAGAACGTTGTTTATCTGGTTCGGGAAGTCGCTTCTGCCGGTGCCCACTATAGCCGCGCCTGCTGCTTTGGCCTCGTCGGGCATGATCTCGGGGGTGGGGTTGGCCATCGGAAGAACGATGGGATCGGGATTCATGGTGCGGATCATATCCTGAGTGAGCACGCCGGGGGCGGAAACGCCGATGAAAATATCGGTGCCTTTAATGGCGTCGGCAAGGCTGCCCTTGGTAAGGCTGCGGTTGGTGACCTTGGCGAGATCCTGCTTGAAGGGGTTGAGGTTGTCTCTGCCTTCATAGATGGCGCCGGTGCGGTCGCAGAGGATAACGTCCTTGAGGCCGAGGCTCATAAGAAGCTTCGCAATGGCGACGCCGGCGCTTCCCGCGCCGTTTATAACGGCCTTGCAGTCTTCAAGCTTTCTGCCTGTGAGCTTCATCGCGTTTATGAGAGCGGCGGAGCAGACGACGGCGGTGCCGTGCTGGTCGTCGTGGAAGATCGGGATGTCGCACTTTTCTTTAAGCTTCTGCTCTATCTCGAAGCAGCGGGGCGCCGAGATATCCTCAAGGTTTATGCCGCCGAACGAGCCGCTGATTTTATAAACGATATCAACTATCTCGTCAACGTCCTTGGTGCGAACGCAAAGCGGGAAAGCGTCAACTCCGCCGAACTCCTTGAAGAGCACGCATTTGCCCTCCATAACGGGCATACCGGCCTCGGGGCCGATGTCGCCGAGACCCAGAACGGCGGTGCCGTCGGTGACAACGGCCACCATGTTCCAGCGGCGGGTAAGCTCCCAGCTCTTGTTGTAGTCCTTTTGAATTTCAAGGCAGGGCTCCGCAACGCCGGGGGTATAGGCGAGGGAGAGCGCGTCCTTGCTGTCCACCTTGGCGCGGGCGACTACTTCAACCTTGCCCTTCCATTCGCCGTGGAGTCTCAGAGATTCTTTTCTGTAATCCATAATATTTACTCCTTATAATTCATTATTTATCCCAGGGGAATACATAGGGCAGGTTCAGGTCTTCTCTTACCTTGTTCATCTCGGCCTGAACGCTCTCGTTAATCGGCACGCCTACGGGCTCTCTGGATTTCCAGATCTCGTATTCTTTTTCACCGGCGGTGTAGATGCGCTCTGCTCCGGGGGCCTTTTTGGAGGCGCGGATGGCGCGGATGATGTCGCCTGCCTTCTTGCGGGCAACGTCCTCGCCCATGAAGTGGTCGGTGTCGATGGCAACGAAGAAGTGGCCCAGGTGATAAGGTCTTATGTTGCCGTTCTCGTCTTTGCCGTCAAGGTCCTTGCCGTAGGCGCCGTCCTGCAGCGCGGCGGAGAGGAGTTCAACGAACAGCGCGTAGCCGTAGCCCTTGTAGCCGCCCAGCGCTTCGCCGATGCCGCCGAGGGTGGTAAGAGCGGCGCTGCCTTCGCGGATCTTTTTAAGAGCCACGCCGGCGTCGCCTTCCACGGCGCCCCCGTCGCTGTCAATGATGGTGCCGGGATGCACGGGCTCGCCGATACGGGCGTAGTATTCTATTTTACCGTTCTGGGTGATGGAGGTAGCGCAGTCGATGTTGAAATCGAATTCCTCATCGGTGGGGAAGCCGAGGGTGAGGGGGTTGGTGCCGAACATGCCTTCCACGCCGAAGGTGGGAGCAACGGAGGGACGGGCGTTGGTTCCGGTCAAGCCCACGCAGCCGGCCTTGGTGGCCATGGTGGTGTAGTATCCGGCGATGCCGTAGTGGCAGGAGTTGCGCACAACAACCATACCCATGCCGTATTTCTTGGCCTTTTCAATGGCTGTGCTCATGGCTCTGTGGCCGATCACCTGACCCATGCCGTTGTGGCCGTCCACAACCTGGGTGCAGGGGGTATCCTTGAGGATCTCATAATTGGTTACGGGGTTCTGTATACCGGCGTTGATGCGGTCGATATAGGTGGTCTTGAAACGGTTGAAGCCGTGGCTCTCGATGCCGCGGCGGTCGGACTCGAGAATGACGTCCACAACGTTTTCACAGTCTTCGGCGGGAACACCGCAGCCCTTGAAGGCGTCGATCAGAAAATCGTGTGCAGTTTTCCAGTCCAGGTTCATTTTAGGCATAATATGACCTCCGTAAAATATATTTAGTGTATAATTACATACATAGTAAATTTTAATACACAATGAAAATAATGTCAACCTGTTTATCAAAAAAAAGACCGCGACTCCGAAAGTTAACGGGATCGCGGTCATTGGTCTGTTTATTCGTCTTGCGAATGCGCCTGCGGCGCGGGATGGGGTGAGAGATAAGAGTTAAGAGTTGAGAGCGTTGTTTAATTCGGAATGCGTAATGCGTAATTCGGAATTATTGAGTTAAGAGTTCAGAGATAAGAGTTAAGTGAAGGAAAACGCTCACACGTTTTGATTATAATTTAAACCAAATGAAATATACGGTAGCGCCGCGCCCCTGCGCGGTATAGGAACCGGCGGTGAAATGTTAATGTCCGGTAAATGATGAAAAAAACGGCTTCTGTCATAAAATGTAATGCCCTGTACCGCGCAGGGGCGCGGATCTCCGGGGGAGCTCTCTGCCAAGGGCAGAAGCGTCGACCGAACCGGCAGGTGAGAACGCCGCGCTACCGGGTGCGTTTATCCGGCAACGCGCAAAGCGCAAAACGCTCTCACGGCAGATCGTGCAGCTTCACGTGCTCCCTCATGATATCAACGGGCTTCCAGTCGTTTTCGGCGGGCATAAAGTACGCCGTGTGCGCCGGGTTCCTGCCGCTGTCAACGATCGTGTAGTCGCCGTCGACGATGGAAATAACGATGTCGTTGTCCACACCGAGCGCATCGAGCGGCTGCTTTTTCACGTCAGTCAAAAATTCGGGCCAGTCCTCGAAATGCGGGCATAAAACGTAGGGTATAAAGTCGAGCGCCGGGAGGAAAATAAACGAGCCGTCGGGGCCGCAGTTGTCGTAGCCGGTGCGGCACCAGCACATCGCGCCCGAGCTCTGCCCGGCGATGACCGTACCGTTCTCAAACGCCTGTCTGAGGTACACGTCCGCCTTTGTTTTTCTCCATGTATCCAGCAGAAACATCAGATTTCCGCCGCCGGCGTAGATAACGTCCGCGCCGAGGATGGTATCGCGGATATCGTCGTCGGTAAGGCTTTCGTCGGAGAGGTAGAGCGAGCGCACGTTCTTAAAGCCGTGGCGCGTGCAGTAATCGCGAACTATCTCCTCGTCCTCTGTGGTGTCGTGCCCTCCGGTTGGGAGGTAGACGAAGCTGTTTTTAGGCTTGTCGCCGATAAGAGAGATCACGTGGTCGATAATAGGATCGCTCTCGTTTTCAAAGAATATGCCTCCGCTTCCAAGCACAAGTTTACCCATGTTTTTTCTCCTTTCGCGCAGTGGGATCAATAATGTTTTTTATATTTATTAATTACAGCCTCTCGAGTATATCCGGGCGCTGTCTTAAATCATATCTTTTATAACCGTCTTCGGCGTCAAAGAACCATACCCTCGCGTCGGGGCGGTTTGACGATATCATAAGACTGTATTTGCCGTCGATATACTGTAAAGCCGTTTCGTTTTCGCAGCATATGGACGAAAGGGGAGTTTTGTCGGCGTAGCCGTTGAAGGTCTGCCAGAACTCGCTCTCGTAGTGCGGCACGTTGTTGTAGGGGATGAGCCCCAGCGCGTCGACAAACATAAAGGCGTCCTCGGGGCCGCAGTCGTCAAAGCCCTGTTTGAACCAGCACATGCTTCCCGAAGAAGAGCCGAAAAGCACCTTGTCCTGCTCGAAGGCCTCTTTAAGATACTTGTCCGCGCCGGTCTTTCTCCACGTGTCGGCGACAAATTTAAGGTTCCCGCCCGGAACGTATATCATATCGGCGTTTCTTATCTTCTGCGCTATGATCTCCTCCGTCATGTAGGCGTGGGTAAGATACAGCATATCCACGCTGCAGCCCATTTTGCAGTAGTAGGCAAAGCTGTGCCCGTCGGCGAAATCGTAGCCGGTTGTTGGTATCTGCAGATAATTCGGAGCCGATTTTCCGGTGAGCTCCATAACGTATCTCGCGAATTTTGCTTCCGCGTCCCCGCCGAAGCCGCCGCCCACGGCGATTATTTTTCCCATAGTGACCTCCTTAAAAAACGTTTATAAGCTCGTTTACGTCAGCTTCGGTCGTGGCCCAGCTTGCCGCTATTCGCACGGCCGTGTGGCTTTCATCGGGCTTGTCCCAAAAGCTCATAACGACCTTTTCGCTGAGCTCGTTATATTTTTCATCGTCAAGAAGAACGAATATCTGGTTCGTGGGGCAGTCGAGATACAGCTCGCAGCCCTTGGCAATAAGCGCCTCTTTTATTCTTTTCGCGGCTTTCACCGCCGGAGCGCCTATGCTTTCGTAGAGCCCTTCTGTAAACAGCGTGTCAAACTGCACTCCCGCTATCCTGCCCTTTGCGAGCAGAGCTCCGTGCTGCTTGATTATTGTGAAAAAGTGAGGAATGAGCCCCTTTCTCGGTATCACCACGGCCTCTCCGAAGAGCGTGCCGCACTTTGTGCCGCCGATGTAAAAAACGTCGCAAAGCCTTGCAAGGTCGGGGAGCGTCACGGTGTTTTCGCAGCTTCCGAGAGCATAGGCGAGGCGCGCGCCGTCGCAGTAAAGCCGAAGAGAGTATTCTCTGCAAACCTGCGACAGCTCTTCAAGCTCTTTTAACGAATAGAGCGTGCCGAATTCGGTTGGCTGCGAAATATAAACAGCTCCCGGGAACACCGTGTGCTCGCGGTTGCCGTCGGCAAGAAAGGCTTCCATCAGCCTTTTAACGCTCTCGGCGCTTATTTTCCCGAGCTCGTGCGGCAGGGTGAGCACCTTGTGGCCGGTGAACTCAATCGCCCCGGCCTCGTGCGAGCTTATATGCCCCGTTTCGGCGGCGACGACCCCCTCATAGGGAGCGAGCAGAGCGTCGATAACGGTCATATTCGCCTGCGTGCCGCCCGAAAGAAAATATACCTCGGCGTCGGGGCATGAGCAGGCAAGGCGGATCTTTTCTCTTGCCCGTTCGCTTATCTCGTCCGTGCCGTAGCCGGAGGTTTTCATCATATTGGTTGCCGCGAGCGCCTCCATTATTTTTGGATGCGCCCCTTCGGTGTAGTCGGATGCGAAATTTAGTCTGTGCATGGAATTACCCTCCGAAAAGTGAATGAAAAAAGAAAAAAGATAAAAGAAGAATGAAGGAAGCTGCGCTTGGCATTATAACGGCTGACGCCGTAGATCGAAAAATAAAAAAAAGATGAAAAACGGGTAGCGCGGCACACCGTGCCGCATGGGACCTGACGATAGACGAAAACGGCATGTTATGATGCAAAGCGTTTTTCTGTAAAACCCGCAATCGGGTTCTTCCTTTGCGGCACGGTGTGCCGCGCTACAAAAATTTGATTTAGTGTTAATTAATTCAAAACGCGAAACCGAAACGCTCTTTCATCTTTTATCTTTTTTCTTTCCTTTCAAATCTCGCCCTGTTTTCCGCTTCCGTTCCGGGCTTGACGATCTCGCCGGCCTGTTCAAGCGATCTCTTTGTGAGCATGGGGCCTACAAGCTCGTAGATCAGAACGCTGAAAAGAACGATGTTCCTTATGATGCCGCCGTGCGCTTCGCCGAGGGCCTGCGCGCTGACCACCATGCCGAGCGCCACGCCCGCCTGCGGGAAGAGGGTGATGCCGAGGTGCTTTTTGACGTTGGCGTCGCATTTCATCATTACGCTCGAAACGTAGGCTCCGGAATACTTGCCCGCGCACCTTATAATTATGTATACCACGCCTATGAGAATGACCCAGCCGCTTTTGAACACCGAAAGCTCGAGCTGCGCGCCGGAGAGCACAAAAAACACCGTATACAGCGGAGCCGTCCAGCGCTCGGAGCGCTTCATGATGTCGGCGGAATAGTCGCTCAGGTTACAGAAAACAGTGCCGAGCATCATGCATACAAGAAGGGATGAAAAGCTTATTTTGAGCCCGCTTTTCCCAAGCGGGATCTCCTCTGATGAAACGGCTATCGTTGTCACAACAAAGGCAATAGTCATTGAAAGACGGTTCTTGTTTGAGAAAAACAGCTTTTCGAGCTGAGTTAAAAGCCAGCCCATCGCCGAACCCAGAATAAGCGAGCATAAAATTTCAAGCATCGGGTTGAATATGACCGAAACGATGCTCACGTTGCCGCCGTCGAGCGCCTGCGCCACGCCGAACGAAACGGCGAACAGCACAAGGCCCACAGCGTCGTCAAGGGCAACTATGGGCAGAAGAAGGTCGGTGAGCGGTCCCTTCGCCTTATACTGGCGCACCACCATCAGCGTGGCTGCGGGAGCAGTGGCGGAGGCAATGGCGCCGAGCGTTATCGCGACGGGCAGAGGGAGAATTTCCGGGCCCAGAATGAAATGCAGGGCAATAAGCGCGGCGTCAACAAACAGCGTGGCGGCCACCGACTGCACTATACCTATAACGGTAGCCGTCTTTCCGGTTTTTTTGAGCTGCCCGAGCCGGAACTCGTTTCCTATATCAAAGGCTATGAAGCCCAGGGCAACGTTTGACAGAAAGCCCACCTGTGAAATCTCATCCATCGAGGTAAAGCCAAGCCCTGTGACGCCGATGCGCCCCAGAGCGTAGGGTCCCACCAGCACGCCGGCGATCAGGAACGCCGTAACGTCAGGAAGGTTCAGTTTGATTTTTTTGAAAAGACGCGTCATCATAAGCCCGGCGAACAACGCCACGGCGACGCTTAATAATAGATTCATAGTTTTATACCAAAAAAAGTTAAGATTTTCGCTGTCGCGAAAAGTTAAGATACGAACATCCCCTGCGAAATGCTCTTAGTTGATATGGCAGCTTCGCTGCTCACACCCACCACATTTCTCCTGTGCTTTCGGTGATGAGAACGTTCTTCAACGTCTTCACGGCTTTTGAAAGCCCTTCATTCTGGCTCATGAGGCTGTCTTCGTGCTCAATTGAAAGAACGTAATCATAGCCCACGAGCCTGAGGTTTGAAACCATATCCTTCCAGTAGAGCTCGTCGTTGCCGTAGCCGACGCTCCTGAATATCCACGAGCGGTTTATCTCGTCGGCATAGGGCTTGGTGTCGAGCACGCCTGTGCGGGCGGTGTTGTATTTGTCGATCCTCGTGTCTTTGGCGTGCACGTGGAAGATGGCGTCGCCGAGTGCTCTTATGACCGCCACGGGCTCCATGCCCTGCCAGATAAGGTGGCTGGGGTCGAAGTTCGCGCCCATCTCGGGGCCGACGGCTTCTCTGAGCTTTAGCATCGTGTCGGTGTTGTACACGCAAAAGCCCGGGTGCATCTCAAGGGCTATCTTATCCACTGAGTGCGCCTTTGCGAACTTTACAAGGTCCTTCCAGTAGGGGATGAGCACCTCGTTCCACTGCCAGTCGAGTATGTAGCCGAAATCGTTCGGCCAGGGGCAGGTGACCCAGTTGGGGTATTTTGCGCCCTCATGGTCGCCGGGGCAGCCCGAAAACGTGTTTATCTGATGAAGGCCGAGCTTTTCGGCAAGCAGAATGGTGTTTCTAATGGTCTCGTCGGCGGCCTTGTCCTCCGCTTTGTTGGGATGCACGGGGTTCGAGTGGCACGAGAGCGCCGAAATGCCCACGTCGTATTCCTTTATAAGGCCCTTGAAAGCGTCGAGGGCTTTAGCGTCGTTCAAAAGTATCTCCGGGTCGGCGTGCGCGTTTCCGGGATAACCGCCGCAGCCTATTTCAACCATCTCAATGCCGAGGCTCTTGAAGTAGGCGAGGGCCTTTTCAAGCGGTAAATTGCTTAAAAGCGTTGTAAAAACTCCGAGTTTCATATCTTTTCTCCTTTATTTTGCGTTGGCCTGCAGCCATTTCATGCTTCTCGCTACGTCCGAAAGGCCGTCCGGCACCGGATCGTCGTTTTCGAGGACGAGCCATTCAATTCCGGAGTCCTTCGCGGCGCGCACAACGGCGTCGAGGTCGTTGTCGCCTTCTCCAAGAGCCATCGGGGTGTGTCCCTTGCCGTCCTTTATGTGAAGGCTCACGATCCTGTCTTTGTTTTCCGTTATCAGCTTATAGTTGTCCTGCCCCGCGGCGAACGACCAGTAGGTGTCGATCTGGATGTGGCAGGCTTCCTTTATTCTGTCGAATATCGTTCCGGGCTTTTCGGCAAACATAGGGGGAGCGAACTCTCCGGTGTGGTTGTGGAAGTAGACCTTCATGCCCTGCTCCTCGGCGAGCTTGTCGGCTTTGCCCATAACGTCGAGCACTTCGCAAAGCGAGGTCTCGGTTGCGGTGTCCGCGCCGCCGATGCCCATTATGGGGGAGCCGAGCGTCTTCATGAAGTCTATCGATTCCTGAAGGTTCTCCTCCCTCATGTCGTCAAGGCCCATATGAGCGCCGAAGCAAATAAGGCCCAGCCCGTCGAGCTTTGCTTTAAGAACGTCCGCCTTAAGGCCCTGGAACCCGGCGAATTCAACGCCGTCAAAGCCGAGCTCTTTGACCTTTTCAAGGATATATAGCATATCCTCGCCCGAGTTTATGTGGTGCCTCAGGGAATACATCTGGACTGCAAATTTCATGTTTATCCTCCTGAATAAATATAATTTCAATGATGAAAGAAAAAAGATGAAAGATGAAAGAAGGGAAAATTGCTGCGCAATTTTTGATTATATAATCGCAAAACGCAAAGCGCAAAACGCCAAACGCCGTTCACGCCCTTTTAATCGTCTGCCGTTTTCTCCACTTCCTCCATAAACATCTCATACACCGCCTCAATTATGCTCTCGTCCTCAACGCCAACGTAGGTGTCGGTGTCGGAATCGAGCTCCTCCACCACCTCGAAGATATATAAAAGGCCGTTGTACGAAGGGCTGTTGTCGTCGGGGAGCATGACGGCGTAATCCGAGCCGTTATACTCAATAACGGCAAGTATCTCAAAATGGTTTTCGCGTCCCTGTTCGTCGGTAAAGCTGACAAAAAAGTCGCTGTCGTGCGCGTTCTTCATAAATTCTCCTTATTTCGGTAAAATGATAAGCCCGTCAAAGCTTATGATGTCCTCGAGTTTGACTGCCGCGCGCAGTATAATCCTCGCGTCGGAGGCCGTAATTTCGCCGTCGCGGTCGGCGTCGGCGGCGTCAAACGCTTTCCCGGTGAGAGAGCTCAGCTTCACGGCGGCCCTCAAAGCCGCCCTTGCGTCGGCGGCGGTCACGTCCCCGCGCCCGTCAACGTCGCCCTTCTGGTAGTAGGGCGTTATGTTTACGTTGAACACCGCCGAAAACTCCCCGTAGGTCACCTGCGCGGTCTGCGTGCCGGAAACGGACGGGTCCAAGCCTCTGAAAGAATAGTTTTTTATTTCGGTCTCAGCGCCTGACTGCTTTGTTATATACACTTTAAGCTGGCTTAAATCAATTTTTTCGCCGAGAATAAAATTGAGCACCTTCGGGGTCACTATCTTGAGCCCCGTCACTTCGTCGATGGCAAAGGTAAAGTCGAGCGTCACGCTCATGCCTTCAAAGCTTACTTTTACCTTGTTTCCCGTGCCGAGAACGAATTTTGAAGGGTCGCACTCCACGTCGCAGTCTCTCGGGTAAACGGTGGTTTCTTCGCCGTTGTCGTAAACGGCTCTCAGCGTCATGCCCTCGAGGTCCGGCGCGCTTAAAGAAGAGTATGTCACGAGCGAGTCGGGCGGGGTCACAAGCTCGAGCGACAAAAGAGTCTTCTTCACCGCTTCAACGCCGAACGAGCAGACTATTTCGGAATACTTATAGTATATATTGATGGTGTGGCGGCCGTAGTACAGAGCCTTGCCCTGTTTTTCGGAATGGCAGCCGAGAATGGTAAAGTCGCCGTTTTCAAGGAGCTGTTCGGCGTTATAGGTTTCGTCGGGCCTGCCGTCGAGGTATGAGAGCTTGATTTCAATTCCCGTAAGGTCGAGCTTTTCGCCTTCAATATAGTGTGTTTTATCGGGAAGGCTCACAAGCGTCATGTTATCGAGCGGAACCTTGACGACCTCAACGCTGAAGCTCGTCTGGAACACGGCACCGCCGGGCGCTGTGTACGAAACGTATACGGTTTTTTTGCCGTGCGCCGAAAAATCGGGGACGTAGAGCCTGCAGCCGTTTATTTCGGCGTCCGGCTTACCGTCGGAGTATTCAGCGAACACTTTAAGCCCGTCGGCGGAAAAGCTTTCCTCCCCCTCGATATAAACGGTCTTCGAGGGCATATCCTTAACGTAGATCCCCGCTATGCTTTCGGTGTTTTCGGCAGGAGCGCCGGAGAAAACCAGCAGCGGCATATACACCCATCCGCTGACGCCGTTTGAGCGAAGAGTAATAAAGCCGAAGTTGTTTTCGGTTTTCGTAACGTATACGGCGTCGCCCTCATAGAGCGTCCAGATAGGGTCCCTTTCGGCGTCCGGCCCGGGCAGCACGTTCGCGAACGGAACGTTCACCGTATATCTCAAGCCGTCGTCGGCGAATGCGGGCAAAACGAGCCCGGCGCAGATTATAAGGCACAAAAGCGCCGATAAAGCTTTTTTAATCGTCATTTTCAAGTCTCCCGTAGAGAGTGAGCACGTTTTTGAGCGTGTCGAGCCTGACCGCGATCCTTAAAAGATGCCTTGCCGTTCCCGCTGTCACAAGTCCGTTTCCTTCAAAATCCACCCGCGAAAGAAGCTCGCCGCTGAATTTTTCGAGCCCCACCGCGGCCCTGAGCGCAAGCCTCGCGTCCGCGGCGGTTATCCCGCCGTCGCCGTCGAGGTCGCCCCATTTTTCTTCAATTAATTTCTGGTTCTCGGCCTCCTCCTCGGTGAGCCACTTCGCAAAGAGCAGTATGTCGCCCGTTCTGTCGGCGGTTATTTTCGTTACGGGCTCTCCGGTGAAGGACGCGTTTTCATACCAGCCGCAAAAAACGTAGTCCATCGGCGCGTTCACCGCGAATATTTCGGTCTCCTGCCCGTATAGCCTTTGCTTCGGGTTCGAGGTGTTGTCAACGTAAATGAACGGCCCCTTCCTCGTGGTGAGCACGTAATTTATTTTGTAGGTCCTCGCGTTCCAGCGCGCGGTGAGCGAAATACTCTGCGTGTTCGCCGGGATAGTGTTTATGAAGCCGTTTTCCGTTTCCCATCCGGCAAAGGTGTACCCTTCAAGCGTCGGGTTGCCGAGAGAAAAGTCCTCAAACGGAGCGAAGATGAAGCGCGGATTGGGATTTACGGCTTTTTCGTCGATAAAGTATTCTATTTTCGCCGTGGCGGGGCAGGAGATCGCTTCTGTCTTAACGTAAGAGGATGCGTCGATGTAATCGTCTTTGTATTTCAGCACGACGCTGAACCTCAGAACAAAAACCGAAGCGCTGTTCGTATAGAGCCCACCCTTGACAAGCTCCGGAAGGATATCGGCGCAAAGCGAAAGAGAAAACGATGCTTTGCGCACGTCTCTTTCGCAGATATACGTTATCTGCCCGTTCTTTTCCGCCTCAACGAGAAGCACGGTTTCGTAAACGAGCCAGCTTTGCCCCGCGGCTATAAGAGCCTCGTCGGAATATTCCGCCGACATGCCCGAATAAACGTCCAGCCTGCGTTTTTCATAGGCCGCGGCGTCGGAACACGACAAGGTAAACCGGTAGGTAACGTCGTTTTCGCTCTCCTGAACTTCGGCAAGAGTCACCGACGGGGCGTCGAAAACGTAGTCCGCCTTTGCCGGGAACGCAAAAACGGATACTGCCAGTATAAAACATAAAACGGCGCATAACGATTTTTTCATGGCTCTTCCTCCAAGCTGTATTATATTATTTTAATATTGGGAAGTCAACTGTAATTAACTGTAAGTTCTGAAACATTTTATCCTTCAATGTTGAATAAAACTTAAAATCACATAGGGCGAAAGCCGTTTTTCTTGACAAACGTGTTATTTTTGTGTACATTATCTGCGTATTTCAAAAAAGGAAGTGTTTTGATGAATTTCAAAAAAACTATCGGCATTATCCTTGTTTTATCAATAATCTTTTCACTGTGCTCCTGCTTCACCGTTGAGATAAGGGTGGACGACGTAAGACAGGAGAGCGTTACCGCGGGGGATCAGACCTCCGAAACCGCCGCTCCCGAAACCGAAGCGCCTCTTCCGTCCGAAAGCGAAACGGTAAGCGAGGCCCCATCCGAAGAAGCCTCCGCGTCCGAAGAGACCTCCGCCGCTCCCGCCGGGACCGATTCTCAAACGGAGCCGTCCTCCGCCGAGCCCGCCACAGAGGCCCCCAAAACTCCCGATAAGATGAGCAAGGAAGACCTTCTTAAATTCTTCAACGCCTCTCTTAACCGCGTCAAAGAGGAAAAGGTGGGCTTCAAAAAGTCGAAGCTCACGTCCATTCTCGACCTGCAGCTCTCAAACTCCGCAGCGAACACGCTTGTGGGCTTTGTAAAGGGCGCGCTGCTTTCCGAGACCGCCGACGAAACGAACGTCGGCAAGGGCGAGAGCGGAATTGACGTCATGTCACCCTCCGGTAAAACCTACGCGTCCTCTCTCACGCCCGACGATATCACGTCGATAAACTGCACGCCGAGCGGCTCCGACTACGTTATAAAGGTCGCCGTCAAGGGCGAAACGAACCCGGTTGAGGGCGGGCATCTGAGCAAGGTGTTCGACTTTATGACCGTTGACGACGTTGTGAATATCTACGCTCCCAAGGTTGGCGCCACTGTCGCCAAGGACGATATAAAGGTCGTGTTCTCCGACTGCGCCGCCACCCTCACCGTTTCCGGGGACGGGGTCGTCAAGAGCTATTCGACCTACGTCAAGGGCGTTATGAATATGTATAACGCGAGCATCAAAAAGGTGGTCACCATCAACACAGACCTCGCCATAACGCTCGCGAGCACCACGGATTATACGGGATTTGTTTATTGATATTGTACTCCTGACGCGTCTGCGGACGGCGCGATTGAAGTAATAAACAAAAATACAACCTACGGTTTATGCAAGGTGCATAAAACGCGCGGTGTTTCCGCGAATAGCAATAATTGTTCACAATATTTTTTTCAAACACACTTGACTTTTTTACCTGATTGTTGTAAATTATTTGTTGTATAGCGTAGAGTTATGCGCAAAAACGGAACTGATTTCCGATATTAACTGAAAGGGGTTTTCACCTGATGAAGAAAAACGTAGTAAGAGTTCTCTCCCTGCTTCTTGTCGCGTCGATGCTTTTTGCTTTCGCATCATGCACTCAGAAAATTGAGATCCGCTTCGTAGACAAAGACGGCAACGACATAAGCCTCGGCGGCGCTGTTCCCGCAAACAACGACGCCACTGAAACACCCGCCACCGACGCGCCGGCCACCGACACTCCCGCAACAGACGCGCCCGTGACCGACGCTCCCAGTGAAGGCGAAGCCACTGACGCTCCCGCCACTCAGGCTCCCGCAACAGACACTCCCGCCACCGACGCTCCCGCCACTCAGGCTCCCGCCACCGACGCTCCCGCTACCGACGCTCCCGCGACTCAGGCTCCGGCTCCCACGAGCAGCGTTCCCAGCACCAAGGAAGAGATCATTGAGTTCTATAAGAATGCCGTAAACAACATAAGAGACAACGGCGTCGCTTCCTACAACAAGAAGGAATATCAGACCATAGCCACCTTCAACATCACCGGCAACAGCATGGTCGACGGCGTTATCAAGAACATCGCCGGCAACTACTTCAAGGATGAAAGCAAAGCTGAGCTTCAGACCGCCAAGAAGGGCGAGGATTCCTCCAAGAGCAAGATCCTCGGCTGGACCCTCACCGACTACAGCAAGGTCAAATCCGCAACCCTCAAGCAGAACGGCGGAAACTATGAGATCACCATCGTAATGGTTGACGAAGATACTCCCACCAGAGCAAACGGCTTCCTGCCCAAGGTCGGTTCCGTTCTTATCTGGGAAGATCTTGAGAAAGAGCTCAAGACAATCAGCCAGCTCTCCGAGTGGGAAGGCAACATCCACGTTGTCTACACCAACTACACCATCAAGGCTGTTGTTTCTCCCGACGGTAAGTTCAGCTCCATCAAGCATCACACCGACGTTGCCATCAAGATCGGCCACGCCAAGATCCTTATAGTCAAGCTCGACAATAAGGCCGTTACCATGGCAAACGACTGCGTATTCAGCAACTTCGCATATTGATAAGCAGCAAACCAAATCAACAGCGCGTGCCTTCGGGCATGCGCTTTTTTTTGATCCGTTATTCGGAATTTTTGGAAAAAACCGGTATAATGATTGCATTTTTGTTTTTTTCCTGATATAATGATGGCAAATCCTGAATTTGATTCCGGAATTGTCGAAATGAGGTTTTTTTATGGATTATATACACCGTGCGGTAGAGGATATTGCGATTCGCGCAGATAAAACCTTCAAAAGCATCGTTGTCACCGGCGCAAGGCAAACCGGGAAAACCGAGATGATAAAGCACCTTTTCCCCGGAAAAAAGTATGTTCCCATAGACGATCCTTTTGTTGAGGAACAGGCAAACGATAATCCCGATATGTTTATGATGGTCAATCCTCCGCCTGTAATATATGACGAGGTCCAGCGCGCGCCGGGTTTGTTCCGATATATAAAAATCGCCTGTGACAAAACAAAAGAAAAGGGATTGTTCTGTTTATCCGGCTCTCAGCCTCTGGAGCTGATGGAGCAAACCAGTGAGTCGCTGTCGGGAAGAGTCGGCATTATCGAGCTTTTGCCTTTGTCTCAGAGAGAGATCAACAGAGATCCTTTTTATCTTCCTTTTCTTCCAACACTTGAATATGTCCGGCAGCGGAATCAAACGGCAAAGTCTCCGGAAAATCTGTGGGAAAGGATCCACCGCGGGGGCTACCCGGAACTTCAGGATCCGGAGGTCGATTGGAATATGTTTTTTTCGAGCTATGTAAAAACTTATCTCGAACGAGACGTCCGCAGGCTTACCGCCGTTCATGATATGAGCGATTTCAGAAGATTTATGGTCGCCGTCGCAGCAAGGACCGGCCAGATGCTCAATTACAGCAATATAGCCGACGAGATCGGAAAGGATCAGGCTACCGTTAAAGCATGGATGTCAATACTTGAAACGTCCGGTATCGTATATCTTCTGGAGCCGTATGCCCCGAGCGTTCTGAACAGAGCCATAAAGACACCGAAAGTCTATTTCCGGGATACCGGTCTCGCCGCGTATCTCACGCGGTGGCTGACGCCTGAAACACTGGCGAACGGCGCGATGAGCGGAGCCTTTTTTGAAACCTTCGTCATTTCCGAGATTCTGAAATCATATGCCAACAGGGGAATAGACTACCGCTATCTTGTGTCATACTACAGGGGAAGAGATAAAAAGAAGACAAAAAAGAGCGGAGAAACCGTTGAAACCGAAAGTGAAATAGATTTGATAATAGAGGAAAACGGTATCCTGTATCCTATAGAGATAAAACAGAGTTCAAAAGTTACCGCGGATGAATCGGCTGCTTTTACGGTGCTTGACAGAGTAAATGAAAAAAAACGCGGAACAGGCTCGGTGATCTGCACTTGCCCTCAGCCCGGGATGCTCAGAGAAAACATTCTGCAGATCCCCGTATGGTTTATTTAAGGACGCTGCTTCATGCGGCTTTTATCCCCTCTTTTTCCCTTGTTCCCGCCCTTACGGGCGTATAGAGCGCCTTTTTGTTTATTTTGTTCTGCTTTTTTATTCTGCGGATGAGCCGCCTTGCTTCAAGGGCGGCCTTCATTTTTTTTATCATCCCGTTTTCAAGGGCAGTTAGCCTGTCCTCCTTGAAAAACAGGTATATCACCGCCGCAGTGAAAACGGCTTCTCCGATTATTATCATACCGGTCTTAACGTCCAAGAGCGCGCCGCCTTTCTTTTTTTTATTCGTTTTGTGCTTTCATCCCGACTATACCACCACATATTGTGCCCTGTCAACGCTTTCGACTTTAATAGAACCAAAGCGCCAAAAAAAGACAAAGCGGCTTTGAGCCCTTTGCCCGCCGGTACGGCCTGCGCGCGCCGCGCTTAATAATCTACGTAGCGTTCCGGGGCCCCGGTATCCGTTTGCCGATCGCCTGCAGCGGATTTTTTTGCGTGAAATAAAAAAATTTCGGTATTTCTATTTATATTTTTAAAAATATATGCTATACTAAATTGATTTACTATATTTTTCTTTCGGAGAAATTTTTATATGTTTACGGATTACGCGAAAATAAAAATAAAGGCCGGAAACGGCGGCAACGGCGCGGTGGCGTTCCACCGGGAAAAGTTCGTTGCGTCCGGAGGGCCGGACGGAGGCGACGGCGGCAAGGGCGGCGACGTTGTTTTTATAGCGGACGACCATCTTTCAACGCTCACCGATTTCCGCTACAAGCGCTCCTATCAGGCCGAAAACGGCGCGAACGGCTCGGGTAACCGCAAAACCGGCAAGAGCGGCAGGGACCTTGTTATCAAGGTCCCGCGCGGCACCGTTATCAAGGAGGCCGAAAGCGGCGCGGTGCTCGCCGATATATCGGGCGACGGGCCGTATGTTCTCGCCAAGGGCGGCAAGGGAGGCTGGGGCAACCAGCATTTTGCCTCGTCAACGCGTCAGGCCCCGCGCTTCTCTCGCGACGGCTATCCGGGCGAGGACTGGGAGGTCGTGCTCGAGCTCAAGCTCCTTGCGGACGTGGGGCTTCTCGGCTTTCCGAACGTCGGCAAGAGCACTCTCATTTCGGTTGTGAGCGAGGCGAAGCCCGTTATTGCCGACTATCATTTCACAACCCTCACCCCCGTTCTGGGCGTTGTGCGAATAGACCCCGAGACCTCCTTCGTCATGGCCGACATTCCCGGGCTTATCGAGGGCGCGAGCGAGGGCGTCGGGCTCGGCCACCGGTTTTTAAGGCACGTTGAAAGGTGCCGTATGCTCGTGCATATCGTTGACGTTTCGGGCAGCGAGGGAAGGGACCCCATAGAAGACTTCAACACGATAAACGAGGAGCTTGAAAAGTTCGACCCGGAGCTTGCGAAGTGCCCGCAGATAGTTGCGGCTAATAAAATCGACCTTGCCGAAGAAGAGCAGCTTTCACGCTTCAGGGCTTTTATTGAAGAAAAGGGGCTCGAATACTTCGAGATCTGCGCTCCCATTGAGATGGGCACTAAGGAGCTGATTAACGCGGTGGCGGCGAAGCTCTCAACGCTTCCTCCCATAAAGAGATACGAGGCCGAGCCTGTGCCGCTTGAGATACTCGAGGGCAAAAAGAAGAGCACCGGCTTCAAGATAACGCGCGACGGCGACAGTTATTTCGTCGACGCCGAATGGCTCATAAAGATAATTAACAAGACCGACATGGACGACTATGAGAGCATGCAGTATTTCCAGCGCGTGCTCGAGTCCAGCGGCATCATAGCCGCGCTCGTTGAAGCAGGCATAAACGAGGGCGACACCGTTGTGATCTATGATCTGGAGTTCGACTATGTTCCCTGACGAAAAGCTTTCGCTCATCAAAACAAACGATCTCAACGGCGTGACTCTGGCCTTTATGGGCGACAGCGTGTACGAGCTTATGGCAAGGAGCCTCATCCTCAGTGAAAACAGCGGCAAAATAGGCGACCTGCATAAATTGACCGTGGCCTTTTCAAACGCCTCTTTTCAGGCGAGGGCGGCAAAGCTTGTGCAGCCGCTTTTAAGCGAAGAGGAGACCGCCGTCTTCAAAAGAGGCCGCAACTCCCATCCCGGCCACACCCCGAAAAACAAAACCGCGGCGGACTACCATCTCGCCACCGCGCTCGAGGCGCTGTTCGGGTGGCTCTACATAAAAAACGAAACCGAAAGGCTTTCGGAGCTTTTCGGCATAATAGCAAAGGAAGCTGAAAAATTAAGCGATGAAAACAAAAATGAGCAGAAAAAAATTTGACGGCAAAAGGGTGCGCGTATTTTTAATGGACGCGATCCTGTGCACGCTCGGTACTTTTATGTATGCCGCAAGCGTCGTTTGCTTTGTAAACCCGAGCCATTTTGTGCCCGGCGGGCTGACAACGCTCGCCATGATAATAAACTATTTAGTTCCGTTTCTTCCCATAGGAATGCTCGTGTTTCTGCTCAACGTCCCGCTGTTTATCATGTCGTGGAAGGCGTTCGGCTTTAAGTTTATTGCCAAAACCGTCGTCTGCTCCGCGCTGCTGTCGGTTTTTATAGACGCTCTCACGGCGCTCAGCGCAAAGTATGAGTTTCTTATCTACAGCGGCAGCGAAAAGTTCCTCGCGGCCATATTCGGCGGCATACTGATGGGCGGCGGTATAGGCATCGTGTTCCTTCGCGGCGGCACCACCGGCGGTACCGACATCATGGGAAGGCTTCTGCGCCTCAAATTCCCGCACGTTTCGGTGGGCAAGCTCGTTATGATAAGCGACCTCATAGTGATACTGCTTGCGGGCTTGGTGTATAAAAGCGTTGAGACCGTCCTGTTTTCGCTCGTTATCATCTTCTTAAACTCCCTTGCTGTGGACTACGTTGTTTCGGGCAGGAACCATTCAAAGATGCTGATGATACTCACTCACCACCACAACGAGGTCAAGGACGACATAATGAACACCCTCGACAGGGGAGTATCCATACTGAAGGCAAAGGGCGGCTACACAGGCGAGGACAAAGAGATGCTCCTGTGCGTGGTGCGCGCGCACGAGGTCCCCGAGGTGCGCAGGATAGTCGCAAAATACGACGAACGCCCGTTTATTATAATAACCGACTCAAACGAGGTCCTCGGCGAGGGCTTCAAATCCCATAAAGACACGTTATAAACTATCGCGGCGCGAAAGAGGTTAATATGAAACAAAAAAAGACACACATCCGCAATTTTTCTATTATAGCGCACATAGACCACGGCAAATCCACGCTTGCCGACAGGCTGCTTGAGCTCACCGATTCCGTTTCGGCAAGGGATATGCAGCAGCAGGTGCTCGACAATATGGACATCGAGAAGGAGAGGGGCATAACGATAAAGGCCAGAGCCGTCACCCTAAACTACAAGGCCAAAGACGGGCAGGAGTATGAGCTGAACCTCATCGACACCCCCGGGCATGTGGACTTCAACTACGAGGTCTCGCGCTCTCTTGCGGCGTGCGACGGAGCGGTGCTCATTGTGGACGCCACTCAGGGCGTTGAGGCGCAGACGCTCGCCAACACCTATCTCGCCCTCGACCACGACCTTGAGATAGTGCCCGTAATAAACAAAATAGACCTTCCCGCCGCCGACCCCGACAGGGTGGTAAACGAGGTGGAGGAAATAATCGGGCTCGACTGCGCCGACGCTCCGCGAATTTCCGCTAAAACGGGCGAAAACGTGCCCGAAGTGCTCGAAAGCATAGTTAAGCACGTCCCCTGTCCCGAGGGCGACGACGACGCTCCGTTAAGGGCGCTTGTTTTCGATTCTGTTTACGACAACTACAAGGGCGTTATTGTTTACGTGCGCGTTATGGACGGCACGCTCAAGGCCGGCGACACAATGAAGTTCAGGGCCACCGGAGCGCAGTTCACCGTTGTTGAGGTGGGGCGCATGAGGGCGCTGAACCTCGAGCCGAGCAGCGAAATAAAAAGCGGCGAGGTGGGCTACATAACCGCCTCCATCAAGAGCGTTGTGGACGCGAGAGTCGGCGATACCGTCACAAAAACCTCAAACGAGGCCAAAACCGCCCTTCCCGGCTATAAAAAGGTGAATTCCATGGTGTTCTGCGGCGTTTACCCCGCCGACGGCGCCGACTACGAAGCGCTCAGGGAAGCGCTCGAAAAGCTGCAGCTCAACGACGCCGCCCTCACCTTTGAGCCGGAAACCTCCGGAGCGCTGGGCTTCGGCTTCCGCTGCGGATTTCTGGGGCTTTTGCACCTTGAGATCGTTCAGGAGCGCCTCGAAAGGGAATACCTTCTGGATCTCGTCACAACCGTTCCGAGCGTTGTGTATAAGATACACCTCACGGACGGGACGATGGTTGAAATATCAAATCCCACAAACTATCCCGACCCCGCCGTTATTGACTACAGCGAGGAGCCCGTTACCGACGCGCACATCTTCGCGCCGCCCGAGTACGTCGGCGTTATAATGGACCTGTGCCAGGACAGGCGCGGCTCTTTTAAGAACATGGACTATATCTCCACCGACCGCGTGGACATCCACTATATTCTTCCTCTAAACGAAATAATCTACGATTTCTTCGACGCGCTCAAATCGCGCACCCGCGGCTACGCCTCGCTCGACTATGAGCTCAAGGGCTACGAGCGCTCAAACCTTGTTAAGCTCGACGTGCTTCTCAACGGCGACCTTATAGACGCGCTCTCGTTTATCATCCACGCCGACAAGGCCTACCCGAGAGCCAGAAAAATAGCCGAAAAGCTCAAGGACAACATCCCGCGTCAGATGTTCGAGATACCCGTGCA
>JAFSWN010000241.1 GCA_017450185.1 Clostridia bacterium
AGGCTCGGCTGCGGCAGTAGGCTCGGCTGTGCCGAGTAGTCCGCCTTGCGGCGATAGGCTGCCTGCGGCAGTAGGCTCGGCTGCGGCAGTAGGCTCGGCTGCGGCAGTAGGCTCGGCTGTGCCGAGTAGTCCGCCTTGCGGCGATAGGCTGCCTGCGGCAGTAGGCTCGGCTGCGGCAGTAGGCTCGGCTGCGCCGAGTAGTCCGCCTTGCGGCGATAGGCTGCCTGCGGCAGTAGGCTCGGCTGCGGCAGTAGGCTCGGCTGCGCCGAGTAGTATAATACTACCGCGCGTAGCGCAGACTACTTGCGAAAAAAGACTATTTATTTATCAATGCGGAAAGCATTTTGCCGATCTCATCACAAAGATTCAGCGCAGCTTCTGCTTGTTCCTCTGTCAAATAATCAGCTCTGATGCAGATGATAAGCTGTGTTTCCACTTCAAATACTGAACCCTTTGCGATAGACAAAAATTGCTTAAACTCTTTTTCGGATTGTCTGCCCTGTCCTTCCGCAATATTGGACGGTACAGATACGGCGGCTCTCCGTATTTGATCGGACAGCGCAAATTTCTCTTCTGCAGGGAGCTGCTTAACCAAACGATAGACTTCTTGAACCATATCCATTGCTTTTTGCCACACAACCAGTTTTTGATAATGAATCCAAGACATTTTTTCTTCTCTATCCTTTTTTCTTTTATGTTATTATAAACGAAAACGATTGTCAACTATCCTACCGCGAAGCGGACTACTCGGCGCAGCCGAGCCTACGAGCGTTAGCGAGCCTACGGCGCAAAGCGCCGCCTACTCGGCGCAGCCGAGCCTACTGCCGAAGGCAGCCTACCGCCGCAAGGCGGACTACTCGCCGTCAGGCGAGCCTAAGCGTCAGCTTAAACGCCGGTTCGCTCTCAACGGACATCTGCGCTCCCTGACGTTCGGCGAGGGTGCGAAGGTTCGCAAGGCCGCCTGTTTCGCGCACAGGGCCGCTCGGCGGGTCGCCGTCGTTGGTGAGCTCTACCGTGTGATACTCGCCGTCTTCGGTAAAGGTCACTTCAAGCGTTTTTCCTTTGGCGTGCTTTACGGTGTTCGTGAGGCATTCGAGAATGGCAATTTCTATCAGCTCCTTCCATTTTTCGGGAAGCAAGCCGTGCAGCTTTATCTCCACGCCCACCGCCTTCGCCGCCTCCAGCAGCGCGAACATTCTGTCCTCGGTGTGCTCGTCGGTCTGCTTGTTCCAAAGCATCTCCACAGTGTTTTTAAGCTCCCGTGTGACGGCCTCGCGGTCGCCGCCGCGCAGCATATAGTTTTCAAGCATCAGCAAACAGTGCCCCAGGTCGTTATGAAGCCTGATCCTTGCCGAAAGTATCTCTTTTTCGCGCACGATGCGGTTCATGTTGCCGAGTACGTCGTGAAGCTGCCTGTTGACCTTTGACAGACGTTCGTTGCGTTTTTCCAGCTCCAGCAGATCGCCCCAGCGTTCCGTTACGTCGTAGGCTATGATCTCCGTCATTTCGTCACCGTCCGCCGTAATGCTCTGACGTTTCAGCAGCCAAACGCTACCGTCCGGCAGGCATAAAAACCAATTGCCGTCGCGCTCCTCCAAACGGCAGCCCGGTTGAAACTCCCTCCGTTCAAGCTTTTGTTGCAACCGCTTCGTATCCAGCACGCCCTCGCCGAACGCGGCGTTGCTGATATGCTGCATCTTATCGTTTACAAGGCGCGGGAAGCCGTCGGGAAGGCTTACGCATATGCCGTCGGGGAGCTGATCTATCCCTTCGCAGACGGACTGCGCGGACAATTCCCTGCCGATGGTTTTTTCAAGCTGAACAAGCGTTACAACGGCAAACGCAAGACACAGCGCCGCCGCGGCTGCAGCCGCCCAAAGCGGCAGAGCCAGTAAGCACGATACATTATCTTTGAAAGTGACCGGCAGATCTCCGTTCTCGATTGAAGAGCAGACGTCTACCGTGCCGCACACGAAGGAACACAGCGCCAGCACCGGGATACTTCGAAAAATGAACTTCTTTGCTCCGGGATACCCGAACGCGCGCACGATGCAGACGATCGACAGCAAACCTATAATATAAAACCCGACGCCGACCGCCCGAAGCGCGCCGATAGGCAGATCAATAAGCATAACCGTCCTCCTCTCCGAGATATCCCCTGTTGACGGGAAAATATCGATAAATGACCTTTTCGTCCGAGAGGTCTACCGAAACGTCGTCTGTCGACTGCTGCACATCGGAGAGCTTTCGCGCCAAGGGCTGACCATCGGGCGTTTCAAGCGTCATTTCCAGCATGACGCGGTCGTCCCCTGCCCTTAGCAGAGAAACGGCCGCACAACGCAGCGTTGGGAAGGCAAGCTCCGCCGCCCGTTCAAACGCCGTATACAGCCGGTCTGCGGTTCGGGACGTAACCGAAAGCCCGTCGTCCACCGAAACCTCGCACGGCTTGCCCGACAGCCGCAGCACCTTGGCGGATTCCTCCAGGCACAGGCCTATTTCTTCGCCGTCGAAGCACCGCGACGAGCCCGACAGCAGCAATAAATTACTGCGCCTTTTGGCAAAGGCCAGCATCAGCGCGGCCTTTTGCATGGTACCCTGAAAAGCTGCCTCGTCCTTCGGCGCGGCTTCCATAAGCTCGCGCAGCGCCTTTAATTGCGGGCGCAGAGCTTCGGTCACGTCGTCGTACAGCTTAGTCTGTTCGGCGGTTTTTTTTCGACCTTCCTCAATTTCGGCGGACATACGCAGCATGGCGTTTTCCTCCGAAAGGTAATCGGCGGTATCGTTGAGCTCCTCCCTGAGGCGGCGCAGCTCGGCTATATCCTCGGTCCAGTAGAACAAGCCGCCGTGTACGTGGCGCGCCTTCAAAAGCGTGTCGCCGTCCGGCAGGACTATATCGTTTTCCTTTGCCGCCTCCAACTGCTCCGGGGTGGGGCGGATAGCCTGCGCGGAGGTCCGCCTCACCTGAAAGCCGCGGTCCGCCAACCCCGCGCGAAGGGACGACGCGGCAAAAATGGCGGGATAAGCGTTGTTGCTGACAATGATGCGCGATATGACGAAGCTTTCCCAAACCGCGATGCTGCCAAGACATACAAATTCGGGGAATTCATACATCTCCTGCATCCACCATTGAGCGTTTCCCGGCAAAAAACCGTATTTTAAACGGTACAGAGCCGCCACCGCCAGCACCGCCAGCGGCAGCCACGCCGTTTTGAACAGACGGCGGCCGCGCGTAGCCCGCACCGCCAGCGTTATAACGCCCAAAAGCATGGCGAGCATCCAAATCGCCGCCATATGATAAATGATGCCGTGGGAATAATCGTCGTTCCAATGCTCCAAACCGGAATCAAATCGGAAGGCAAGCTGGTGCCAATCGTTTGTCAGAACACCGATGGAAATGATCGCAGGCGGCAGATACGTCCAGTTCCAGCGTTTGGAAATGACGTAGTCATCGGGCTTGCCGAAATAGAGGGACGCGTGGAACATGAACAGCGGCCCGAAAACGAACGTAATATAATAAGCGTACCAAAGATAACGCTGCACGGCGGAATCCTGCTGCGTAAAGTCGTATTTCGCGGTCATCATAAGATTCAGGATCATGAACGCCGCCACAAACAGCGTTACCTGCCGGCGCATCTGCCTTTGCGGGAAACGGCGGCGCACGCTGAACAGCCAGTGCAGAAAAACGGCGTTTTCCAGAACAGAACGGACCGTATGACGCGGAATACCCAATTGATAATGCATGTCAACGACAGTCAGAACGCCGGCTGCGAACAGCAGCATGAGATAAATGATCAACGTACGCAGCGCTTTTTTACTGAAATCCAATCGGCAGCCCCCCCTTTTCACAGATCCATTCGGCATGGATCGAACGTTTTTTTCTATCATATCATAAAAAAACGGCTTTGTATATCCTCACAAGTGATGGTTTTTTCACCTGAAACCGTTATTTTTCATATTTTTTTCAGGATCGATCAAATTGCCGCGTGGATACTTTTATCCGTGCTTTTTCCAAACAATTCAAACGGCAAACTTGACTGACGGGAACGGATATGATATCATAATAATAAATTATATTTATTTTATGTGCTCAGAGGAGTTGTATTTTTTATGAGAAGAAAGCTTTCCGTCTGTTTGTCCCTGCTGCTGGTCGCGGCGTTGCTGTCGCCCGTGTCGGCGCTGTGCGCCTCAGCCGCAAGCCGCACACCGGTAATCAATATTGAAGGCGAACGGGAAATTGAGGTCTGGAAAGAAGACGGCACACACTATTCTCCCACAGAGGACGCTGCCGACGCGGTGGTCGATGAGGCGGTCAAAGAGCTGGTTCCGCTGTTTTTGAAGGCCATGCTCACGAATAACTACGACGAGTGGAGCCGCAGGGCGCTCGAAAAGCTCACGCCTATATATGACGAGATCCGCCCCTATCCCGACGGCTCCCTTCCCGAAAACACGCACCCGTATTTTCCGCCTTACGGCTACGGCGGCGCAACCGAGGTCCAGGCGCCCGGGCAGGTAAACTTTTACTACACCTACGACTGGGATTTCCGGCGTTCTCCGCTGGACGAGGCGGACGACCTGCATCATTATATTGAGCTTATAAAGGAAAAAACCGGCTCCGACAGGGTTACCCTCGCCTCTCGCTGCGGCAGTACGGCGCTGGCCGCTGCATATATCTATAAATACGGGACTGAAGATATTGAGAAGCTGATCTTCACCTGCCCCACCCTTCCGGGCGTCTCCTATGCGGATTCGCTTCTAAGCGGGAATCTTTTTGTTTCGGGCAGCGCGTTATACAACTACGTGAGCTACGGCGACGCTCTTTCTTCCCTGAATGAAAAAATAGGGAAATTTGTGACCGAGCTGCTCTACGCCATGGCGCAAAACGGCAGCATAGACGATGCGAACGTAATAATCTCCCGCGCCTACGGCAAGATCAAGGACAGCTTTGTGGCGCCGTTTTTGCGCAGCTACTACGGCATTTGCGGGAATTATATTACCGACGTCGGCGAGCATTACGAAGATTACCGGGATTATGTCTTCCCCACGCAGGAGCTGAAAACAGAGTATGCCTCAATTCTGGAAAAAGCGGACGAATACCATTATAACGTTCAGGAAAAGATCGAAGAGCTGCTGACCGGCGCGAAGAACGCTGGCGTATCCGTCAACTTCATCGTGACCTACGGCGAGCCCGCGGGTTACCCCATAGGTGAAAACAGCGCAAAAACAGGCGACGAGCTTATGGACGTGACGTCCCAGTCACTCGGCGCAACAACCGGAAACTACGGCGAAACGCTGTCCGACAGCTATATTGCCGAAAGGACCGACGCGGGTTTCGGGAAATATATCTCCCCTGATAAACAAATAGACGCATCCACCGGCCTTTTCCCCGATACCACGTGGTTCATTAAGAATATCCGTCATAATTTCATGGTGTACCGCCTGCACGATCTCATACGTCTTATAGCCTGGACGGACGGTATGACGGTGGAAACCAACCCTGCGTATCCCCAGTTTTTGACCATCGCGGGCGATGATTACCAGCGGCTCGAGCCGGCGCAGGCAGTGAATGAAAACGACGTGGACTCCGCCCCCGCGCCCGATATGAACGGCGTTTCCGGCTTTTTCGCAAGGATCATTGCGTTCTTTGTGGGGATATACGTCCGCATAGCAAAGCTCTTTAACTCTCTGAGCGTCGGGTAAGCGGCGACAAAAGTATTGCATACGCGGCAAACGTTATGGTATAATAAAAAAACAACCCCGGAGGTATGAATATGAAACGGTTTATTAAACTTACCGCGCTGGTTCTAAGCGTTCTGATGCTTCTTCCTGCCGTTCCCGCAGTTTTCGCCGAAACAGCCGACCCCGCCGACTCTCAACTGCGCTTTAACGAGGACGGGACCTTCAAAATAATGCTGTTTGCCGACCCTCAGGACGACGAGGATCTCGAAGAGACCACCACCGCGCTGATGTGCGAGGCTCTCGACAAATATAAGCCCGACCTTGTTATCTACCTCGGCGACAACACCGTCGCCGACGGCTATGAAAACCAGCGAAAGGCCATTGAAGCGGTAACAAAACCCGTTGTAGACAGGAACATCCCCTACTCCATCGTGTTCGGCAACCACGACGAGGAACACAACGTGAGCAAGGAAGAATTGCTCGCGATATATCAGACGCTCGGCAACTGCCTGACTTATGACGCCGTTCCGGAGCTTTCGGGCTGCGGGAACTGCAACCATCCCATATATTCGTCGGACGGCTCGAAGATAGCCTTCAACCTCTGGTTGATCGACTCGGGGATGTATTATTACGACCGCTCCGTCAGCTATTACGACATCGTCCACGAGGACCAGCTCGCATGGTACAAAGCCACCGCCGCGTCTCTTGCCGAACAAAACGGCGGAGAGCCCGTGCCCGCAATGGACTTCCAGCATATTGTGATACCCGAAATCTTTGACGAGATCTACGTTGAAATGCCCTTCGCCATGGGAGATCTCACTCAGGAGAGGAACGGCAAGATCTACAGCAGCCTGCCCGTGTTCACCCGGCTCAACGGCTACTGGCTCGAGGTCCCCTGTCCCCCCGACATCTACGACGGCCAGCTTGACGTCTGGAAGGAAACAGGCGACGTTATAGCCGAATTCCACGGCCACGACCACAACAACTCTTATCAGGTGAATATTGACGGTATCGACGTTATAAACGTTCCCTCCTGCGGCTGCAATTCCTATTCAAAGGACGTTTCGCGCGGCTGCGGCCTCATAACGCTGCACGAGGACGACCCCGAAAACTACGACTATCAGCTTATAAGGATGTATGATCTCGCGCTTTGCTCCGGTTCCGCGATCTCGGACGCCGAAGGCGGCAGAAGTAAGGTATACTACGCTCTTGTAAAAGCGGCCGACACGCTGGTGCAGACCATATTCTTTTTATTCCGTCCGTTTTACAAGCTTTTCCCCGAGGGACTTATATAAAATAAAGGAGTTACCGCAATGAAAAAAACAACGAAAATCATTATCTGCTGCCTTGCCTTCGTGCTTGCGGCAGCGGCTGTTGTGGGCGGGTACGTCGGCTGGAACCTTACCTATCACCCGAGCAAGTGGCTTGCCGAGGGCGACGACAGTATTGAAGATATTCCTTTTGAGGAAGCGCTCGGACAGCTTACGATGCTTTCAAACACGTGGGAGGAAGCCCTTCCGCAGACCGAGATACATGACCTTATTGAAAACCATTTCGCCTCTCCCCTTCCCGAGGGAAAAACCGCCAAAAAAGCCATCGTCATTGGCTACGACGGCTGCAGGGTCGATTCGTTCCGTCTCCTGTCCACGGCGAAGAGAAGCGCCGTAAACCATCTTCTTGAAAACGGCGGCCAGGGCGTGTTCTCCTACTGCGGAGGCGTTATGTATCCCGCCGAAAACACACAGGCCACCTCAACTGCTCCCGGCTGGTGCTCCATGCTCACGGGCGTTCTTGCGGACAAGCACGGCGTAAACAACAACGGCCAGCCCAAGAGCGTCGACCCTAAAACGCTTCTTATCTCCCTTGTGGAGGACGGAACAATAAACGACAGCGCGTTCTACGTTTCGTGGGACGGGCATTTCAGCAAAAAGGACGCCACGTATATAAACGAGAAGAACTACGTTAAAGAAAACGGCCTCAACGTTGTTTTCAAGCGCGCGTTCTTTGACGCGGGCACCAAGCGCAATATCATTTCCGACATAAAAAAGCAGGACTGCTCGGATTTCATTTTCCTCACGCTTGAATACACCGACCACGAGGGCCACAGCTCCGGCTTCGGCCCGCAGAACGCAAAATACGTCAGCGCGTTTCGCAACGCCGAGGACGCCGGTATGGATATAATCGAAGCCATTGAAGATCGCGAAACGTTCGCCTCCGAAGACTGGCTGATACTTATCACCACCGACCACGGCGGTATCGGCGGCGGCCACGGCGGCGCGTCGTTTGAGGAGCGCATGACCTTTATCATTTCAAACAAAGAAATTCTTTAATTTAAGACCTTTTGCCGGATACTCGACCGTATCCGGCAAAAAAAAATAACGGAAGGAGAACGAAGTGAAGCTTTTAATTAAAATCATCGCCCTGCTGTGCGCCGCGGCTCTTATCGTGGGATGCGCCGCGTATTTCATTTCAAAGCCGACTCCCGCGCCGGAAACCCGGGAAATGCTTTATGAGGACGCACCGGCAGCGAATCCGCTTCGCAAGTCCCTTGAAGTGGAAGGCGTCGGCGGCAGCAGGTTTTTTATTGAGTCGCCAATGCCTGAGGCTCTGAATACCGTTCCGGTATCGCAGTTTGGGGCGTCTCCCGAAAATGAAAACAACGCCGAAGCTCTGAACGAGGCCTTCGCCTACTGCCGGGAAAACCCCGGGACCTGTTTGCGCTTTGACAAGGGAGTATACTACGTTTCGGACGCATTAAGGCTTGAAAACGCGTCGGACGTGCTTATCGACGGCAACGGCGCGAAGATATTGTATATTTACGGGAGCAGCCTTCTGACGCTCACCGGCTGCGAATGCGTTGAGATAAGAAATCTTACATTCGACTGGGACTGGGACACTCAGCCGCTCGGCGCGGTGGCGCACGCGGTCACGGTCAAGGGTGAAAAGAACACCCTCGACTTCGTTTTCGACATTCCCGAAATGGCAAGGGAGGATATGCTGTACGCCGTAAGCCAGAGCGATCCCGAGACCGACACCTACGGAGCGAAGGGCGTTTATATCGAGAGCTACGACGGACAGAACCCCGACGTTATAAAACAGGTGACGAAAATATCTGACGATACCCTGCGCGTTACGCACAACGGCGCGTGGTCGCATTTCGGAGGAAACTCGTTCATTCTGCGCGGCACGGCCTACGGCGGTTCGCTTATCGATATCTACGGCAAATGCAGGAATATCACGCTTGACTCCCTCAAGCTCTACGGCGGAACGGGAATGGGTATCATCGTGGGCGAACGGACTTCTCATTTTGCGCTGCGCAACATTTTTATCGGACCCGACCCCGAGCATGCCGACACGCGTCCAACGTCCCTTGACGCCGACGCGGTGCACATAAACGATTCCGACGGCTGCTTCCTTATTGAAAACTGCGATTTCAGCCGTCAGGGTGACGACGACGTGAATATAAACAGCGGCATAGGATGGATACACAGCGTCGACGGCAAAACGGTGATATTTGAGGCGGACGGCTCAATGAACGCCGACCCCGGCGACAAGATGGCGTTCAGGAACAAAAGCTTCGACCTGGCGGACTTTTCGTCCGTAGTAGAGAGCTCCGAAAGGCTCGAGGACGGACTCAGAAGGGTCGTTTTCCGCGACGAGCTTCCCGAAACGATGGGAGAAGGCTGGTTTGTGTTCAACCTCGACAACACCGGAGGGAACTACGTGATAAGAAACAACTACTTCCACGAGCACCGCGCAAGGGGACTGCTTTTGCAGACCTCAAACGGGCTTGTTGAAAACAACGTGTTTTACAAAACGACCCACAACGCGATAAAAATAATAATGGACATTAACGGCGTTTGGCATGAGGGAACGGGCGCGGACAACATTGTGGTGCGCAACAATAAATTTAAGGAATGCTCCGTTATCGGCACCGAGATAATAGAGGTTGGCACGCACCTTCTCGATAAGATCAACAGCTCGAACGCCTTTACGAATATCACAATAGAAAACAACGAGTTTTCCGATATCTGCGGAAACCTTATGGTCGTAAAC
>JAFSWN010000242.1 GCA_017450185.1 Clostridia bacterium
GCAAGCTCCCTTATACAGGCCGCCTCGTCGGTTATATATTCGAGAGAATCCATCATCAGAGCGAACTCGGCGCCGGTTTCCGAAACGTCAGAAAGGCTCAGCGCGGTTTGGATGCGCTCGGCGTTTTTCCTCGCGGGAAGGCTGCCGAGAGCGTCGGGAGTATAACCCACGTCGACCGCTATAACAGACATATTGGGGTAAGCCGAAAGAAGCGCGTCGTCAAAAAACTGGTCTCCCGCGCCGAAATCTATGCATATCCCCTTTTTTTTCTTATCGGGAAGAAACCTTCCGAGCTCCCACAAAACGCTTTCGGTCCTGCTCAGCTCCCACGGATGCCGGCGAATCTGCCGATCCGGTATTTCGTTAATGTCCATATATATCCTCAAAAAACGGCATTTTGACCGTTAAAAAAGTCTCCGGCGTATGCTCTTATAACGTAAAGCGGCTCTTCGGTACCGCCGCCGCGCAGCTTTTCTCTTATATGATCCGAAAAGGGATATTTACCGTAAACAAGCATCGCTTCGCCCGCCAGCTTAAGCTTTTTCATAAAGCTGTAGCCCGATTCTCCCCTTGCGCAGGGCTGCCGGCTGTAGCCGACAACGCTTTTTGAAACCGGAAGCCGGCAAACGAGCGCCGGCAAAAAAACCTTTCCCGAGGTGTTTTTACGAAGCTCTTCTATCGCCTTACGGCTCATGAGCCTGTAGTTTGAATGCTCGCTGACAAGCCCCGTGCGCAGTATGCGCATGCCGAGATAGAAAGCGCCTGAAAATATGCGCTCAAAAAGAGCGTCGCTTGAGCGGTCGTTTCTCACGCCGAGGACCGTATCGCTTCCCTTTTTATACTCTTCAAGCATAAGCTCCACAGCGTTTATATCGTCCTGCAGGTCGCTGTCCATGGTTATAACGCAGTCCGAAAAGGGGCCTACAGTAAACATCCCGGCAAGAAGCGCTCTCTGTTCGCCGGTGTTGAACGCGAGATCGATCCCGCAGAAAACCGGATCTTCGCCGCAAAGCGAAAGTATCCTGTCCCACGTGTCGCCTCCGGGGGTGTCGTTTACAAACAGTATCCTGCTGTTTTTTGACGCTTCCCCGCGGGATATAAGCTCTTTCATTTTCAAAGAAAAAACGGGAGCGCTTTTTATGAGAGTATTCGCGTCGTTATAACACGGGATCACAAAGAATAGTACAGGAGCCAACTCACGCCTCTCCTTCGGAAGGATTGTCTTAATAATATCACAACGCCTTTTCCGTTGTCAACCGCACCTGGCGCGGCTAATATCGGGAAAGCTGTTCAAGACGGTATTTTCTCTTAGTCCCGGGATAAAAATGAGCGTACCAGAATATCGGCAAAAAATTCGCCGCCGTTAAAAACAGCGCGGGAATAAGGTTCGCTATACCGTACCTTCTGATATTGTTCCAGGTGTCTATGATGGAATTTCTCGCTATCTCAAAATGCTTCGAGCTGTCGGAAACGCTTTTTGACGTAAAGACCTTCCACATGAAGCATGAACGTATCACCTTGAGGTCTCTTTGGGGAATGTATTTGCAGCGGTAGGGTGAATACTCCGTCGTAAGAGTTTTACGGATATCGGACGCGGAATCGGACAGAACGTACTCGCCTTTTTTTTCAAGCTCGTCGGTTATCTCTGTATTCGGTATCGGAGTAAAAATATTGCACGCGCTTATCGTTGCCTGGATCTCATAGAGAAGATCCAGAGTGTTTTGAAGCTGCTCGGGGGTCTCGTCGGGATATCCCACGATAAACGTGACCATCGTGGTGATGCCGGCAGCCTTGCAGACGGAAACGCTCCTTCTGATCTGCTCAACGGTTATACCCTTTTTTATGGTTTTGAGCATGTCGGGGTCGCCCGTTTCAAGTCCCAGCATTACCCAGCGCAGGCCGTGAGCGTACATATACTCAAAATCCTCTTTCGTGTACATTCCGCATCTGAGCTCGCACCCCCAGTATATCGAAATATTCTCCTCCTCGAGCCTTCGGCAGAATTCGCGCATGTATTTCCGGTTAATGTACCAGCATTCGTCGCTGAAATACACTCCGTCTATATTGAAGTTATCGTACAAATATCTTATTTCCTTTATCACATACTCCACCGGACGCATTCTGTAGGTGTTGCAGTGAAAGGCGGGATTCGAACAAAAGGTGCAGTGGCTCGTGCATCCCTTTGAACAGTAAAGATACATCATCCGCTTGCAGCACATGTAGCTGTGGATATATCTGTTAGGGTCGCACAGCGAAAAATCTATTATCGGAAGTTCGGCAAGGTCCGCCACGGGCTGAATATCCGTTTTGAAGGCTTTTCCGTCTTTAAGAAAAGCGATCCCCCTAACTTCTTCAACCGGAGAACCCGTTTCAAGCGCCGTTATGAGATTCAGGATGTTTATCTCGCCCTCGCCTATAGAAATATAGTCCGCGTAGCCGGCTTCAAGACAGGTCCTAAAGTAATCGGAAGGTATCATACCGCCCCACACAACGGGTTTCCCGGCTTTTTTCGCGGCGTTTGAAACGACTATCGCGTCGTCAAACAGCCGCATGCTTACAAGCGATACGCACACGATATCGGGACAAAAAGACGCTATCGTTTTGTCGGGAGCCTCTTTTTCAAACGAACGGTCGGCAACCGAAACCACGTGGCCGTGCTCTTTAAGATAAGTGGCTATGGAAAGGATGCCCAGAGGCACGTAGGGGGCCTTGTAATTGAACCTGCCCCTCGGCATAAACAAAAGAACACGCAAATCCCGACACCTCCGTTCAAAATGGATATTTCCGCTTTTTTATTCTTTTTCGCGAAGCACAAACGCGGTCACTTTGTTTTTCGCGGTGAACGCCGCTGCAGACATAATAAACGGCGACAAGCCGAAAATTTTATCATCGGCGCTCTGTTTCAGAATGAAAAGCGAGACCGCGGCAAACACGGCAATGAGCGCCGAGAACACGGCGGTCAGCTTTTCCGACGAAAAATCGGTCTTTTTCCCTCTCGCTCCGGCGTTTTCGCCGCGAAGACGCACGGCTGTGATAAGGAACCATACGAGAGCGGCAAAGGCGAGGCTGAGCCATACGGTTGAACGCTCGAACGTGAAAGATAACGGATCCCGGCTTAAAGAAGCAACCGAATAAACAGCGGATATCACGGTAAAGACGGACGTAAAAAGAAGACAGGTGAGAAGAAAACCGTCTTTTTTAAGCGGTATCCTCACGTCGCCGGAGCCGACGGCGTTTACCGAAGAAACGGCGAACAGGGCAGGCGCGAAGGAAGAAGCGAACCGGGCGTCATATACGCTCATTCCGGACGCGATAACTGCGCAGGCCGCAAAGGAAACGTATTTTTGCGGTATGAGCTCCAAACATATAAAAGCCGCCGCAAACCCTGAGACTGATATCCAGTCGCGCCATTCAGCCTGAAACGGGAACAGCCATATTACGCCGAGCAGCACTATGATCCCCGTATTAAGTAATCTTTTTTTCATATGTCCCTCGAAACATCAGAAATTGATACGTTTTTCCTCAACGATCATCGGTTTTTTAACCGCGTTTTCGGAAAAAGAAATAACGTATTCAAACAAAAGAGCGACAACGGTAAGCATTACGAGCAAAATAAACCCGCAAAAGCGAATAACGAGGCCGTCCCACGGGAATCCGGAGGAAGCCGAAAAGGCCTTCGGCAGAAAACGGATGAAAAACTCGGCGGCAAGCGCTGCCGTTGAAATAAGCGAAAACACGATAGTCCTGCGGGGAACGCACTTCGACATGCTCACCATACCCGCGGCGGCAAACTCATAGTAGTGGCGAAGCCTGAAGTGGGACTTGCCGCGTTCGCGTCTGTCTTGCACGTAATAAACTCTGTCAACGTGTTTTGCGTACTGCTTTACAAGCCCGCGCAGAAACGGAGTTGAAGCGTCGACCGTTTTCAGAATATCAAGAAAGCTGCGGTCAAAAAGCTCAAACTCGGTGGAATGCGGCTCGAGATGCATCCCAAAAAGGAAATTCGCGATAAGATAACACAGGGTGCGCAAAAAGAAAACGAACCTGTTCTCGCGGCTTTTGCTCTTAACTCCGAGCACAACGTCCGAGCCCTGTTCCCATTTTTCAATGAATTCGGGAATATACTCCGGTGGATTCTGCAGGTCGCAGTGGATTATCAGCGCTGCGTCGCCCCGGGCCTGCTGCATACAGTAAAACACGGTTTTGGAATACCCGAAATTACGGGTATAAAACACGGCCTTGACCCTTTTATCGAGAGAGCACAGCCTCTCTATCTCCCCGCGGGAACCGTCGGTTGAGCCGTCGTCGTAGAACACGATCTCAAAATCATAGTCAGACGCTTTTTCCGTCACCGCGATTATCCTCTCATAAGCGGTGAGGATATTGTCTTTTTCATTATAGACGGGAACACAGACCGATATGACCTTTTTTTGCATAACAACCTCAACTATTTGTAATAAACATTAAGCTCGTATTTCTTTACGATATCGGGATAGGCGTGGGAATACCAGAACGTGGAAACGAATTCCCTGAAAGCCGCGAATCCGTTCACGAAGAAACTGAAGACACCCTGCATCGATATGGAATGAAGCCCGCTGCGGATCGTATCGAGGGCGAACTCGAACTTTTTCCCGGATTTCAGAGCGCTCTTATCGGAGAACGCCTGCCAGTTATACCAGCTCCGGATGACCTTGAGATCCACGTCCGGGACCTTGGAAAGGTTGACGCCGAGGCTTTCCGTTTCTATGACGGACGACATTTTTTTAAGGGTTCGAGGCGGCTCGTATATCCCGCGCTCAACGACCTCACGGTAGAACTCGGTGCCCGGAAGCGGAGTGAAATGGTAAACGGGACGCATGCTCGCTTTGACCGAATTCATCAGACGGACCGAATCCCTGAGCTGCTCCTCGGTCTCGTCGGGATATCCGATTATCATCGAAGCGAAACTCGTAAGGCCGATACGGTCGGTCATCTCGAACGTTTCGCGGATCTTTTCGGACGGCATATATTTATGGATACGCTTCTGCATTTCGGCGTTTCCGCTTTCTATTCCGAAAAACACCCATCTGCACCCGCAGTCATACAGAAGCTTATAGTCTTCCTCCTTCAGTATACCCACGCGCATCTGTATACCGAAGCGTATATTTATGCCGCTTCGTACCAACTCACGGCAGAACTCCAGCATTTCTTCTCTGCGCAGGCACCACAGCTCGTCCGAAAAATAAACTCCGTCCACACCGTAGTTCTCCGTCAGGAACTTTAGCTCCTGAATAACGAAATCAACGGGACGTTTGCGGAAAACGCTCTTATGGAAAGTTGTGTTTGAACAAAAAGCGCATCTGCCCGGGCAGCCCTTGGCGGAATAGAGATAAACCATCTTTTTGCATCCGAGATAGGTCTGCGTGTATTTTTCCATTTTCAGAAGCGTGAAATCAAGCGGCCCTATATCTCTGAGGTCGGCAAAGGGCCTGCAGGGAACGGCGCGCACCTCTCCGTTTTCCCCTCGCGACGCGACACCCGGGATATCGGCTATCGGAAGCCCTTTTGATACGGCGTTCAGAATATCCTCCCAAACGTACTCCCCCTCTCCCATCGCCACATAATCGACATAAGGGCACGTGAGCGCCATTTCTGTGGAAAGCGTGGGCATCTGGCCGCCCCAAATAACAACAACGCCCGCGTCCTTCGCGGTTTTCGATATCTTTACAGCGTCATTAACGCCTCTCGCGGACATTACGGATATCCCCACCGCGTCCGGCGCGAACTCAGATATCTCCCTGCGGATATCGATCTTTCCGATATTTCTGTCAAGTATTTTTACGTCATGGCCGCGCCGCTTCAAAAACGAAGCGATGGAGAGAAGTCCCAGCGGATTGGAAAGCGCGCGGTTGTAATATCCCGTTGCGGGAAAGAAAAACAACGCTTTCATTTTACACCCTCCTACCGGAATTCCCGCGCCTGAAAACAAGCTTTAATCCGTAATAAACGTAGTTTTTTATAACGACCGGGCTTTTGGCGGAGGACACAAATTTGCGGATTATATACCCCGGACGAAGATAGAATCTCAGAAGTATCCTTCGTTTCAGCTTTTGCAGCTCCTCGGAGCCCAAATACGCCGTCCCGGTCGTGTTGGGCGAATAAACGTCCTTTCCGAATGCGCCGCCCGATAGAGTCCCCGCCTTTTTGCACTCCTCATAAAGCCCGGTGCCGTAGAAGGGCATGGCTATGTGGACCTCGATAAAATCGGGGGAGAGATCTCTGATAAGCTTCTCGGTCTCAAGGATGTGCTCCCTTGTTTCCCACGGGAAACCTATCATAAAGAATCCGAAAAGAGGTATGCCCGCTTCTTTGATAAGGGCGGATGCGCGCCTGTTGTCGCCGACAGTCGTTCCCTTCCCGATTTTTTTCAGAGTTTCTTCGCTTCCGCTTTCAAATCCTACAGCGACGGTAAAGCAGCCCGCTTCCTTAAGCTTTTTGACAAGCGCCGAGGAAAGAGGCTTTACCCTTGAATTGACGGTAAACTCTATTTTTTTGTGAAGCGGAGAGGAAATTATCCTGTCGCATATCGCGCAGGCGTAGGCTTCGTCTATCGTGAAGGTGTCCGCCTTAAAAAAGAAGTTTCTTATGCCGAACCTTGTGTAGCATTCGTATATCTCCTCATACACGCGCTCGACGCTGCGTTTTCTCACGTTTTTGCCGGAGATGACCGGCGTGAGGCAGTAAATGCAGCCCGAAGGGCAGCCGAGGCCGGTTTGCACCGTGGCCATCATTTCGCCTGTGTCGGGACGAACGTACAGAGAATTATCCATAAGCTCCCTTGCGGGGAAAGGAAGCGAATCGAGATCATTCAGTCCGCAAACGAAGGGATTTTTTACAAAAACGCCGTCTTTTTTATAAACGGTACCGTTAACGCCCGAAAGATCGCCCTTTGACCTGAGATAAAAGTCCGCTATCCTGCAGATAACGAATTCCATCTCACAGCCTATAAGGCACGAGACGTTTTTAAGATCGAGCCCGGAAAGATGCTCCGGGGAAATATCGAAAAATACCGCGCCCTTCATTACGCACACGCATGGGTTGAAAGAGCATATCCCGTTCAGAAACTCTATATCGTCGAAAACCGATGAATTCGTTGTGCTGAGCACTATCATATCGGGCCGAAAGCTCTTTATATCCGAAACCGCGTCGTCGAACGTAAGACGGGCCGTCTGGTAATCTCTGAGTATCACCTCATACCCTTCCCTGAGCAAAACAGCGGCGCAATACCCCAGATCGTTGCACGCGTGCACCGATCCGGCGGCGGATCCGCTTATATTACACTGAGCCCTGTCCTCGCTGCGCTGATACAGCAGTCCGGGGGGATATAAAAGCATGACCTTATTCATTTGAGCACTCCGATAAACGCTTAGCATAAGCAAGCTTCTCAGGATCGTTGACGTTTATCTCCTCTTTAGCTATTTCAAGAGCGATCCCTGTCTTGCCCTTCAAAATGAGGTAGTTTATAAAATCGCACAATTCCTTGCCCTCTCCGGAGCTGAAATACGGTTCGTCGAGAGCGTCGAAGCATTCCCTGCGGAAAACACAGAAGCCGGAGCCTTTTTTTTCTCCGAGATCCTTTTTCGGCTTTTCAACCGTCCTTAATATCCGGTCTCCGTCGCAAAAAACGGCGTAATTCTCTTTTATGTCGTCCCTGTCGGCAGGTACGGTATAACCGCAGATAAAATCTGAGCCGTCCGTCATATTTACCTTTTCGGGCTCGGCGCCGATAAATATTTCATCGCAAAGCAGAACGCAAACGGTATCGTTCGGCAAAACGGGACAGGCGCAGCGAACGGCGTCTATAAGACCGGCGCGCCTTGGCTGGAGCACGTATGTGATTTTCATTCCACGGAACTCTTCTCCGAGGGCCGCTTTTATATCCGGCGCGTATTTTCCCACAACGATAAAAGCCTCGTTTGCCCCGAGAGCCTCAAGGTTACGAAGAGAATATTCGATAAGATATGAACCGTTGATTTTAAGAAGAGGCTTGCAGCAGCCCTCTCCCGAAAACCTTCTGCCGTCGCCGGCAGCGAGAATCAGCCCGACCATAGCTTAAACTCCGAAAAAACAGATGAATTAAGATATCAATAATACGCGCTCAGTACGCATACGGCGTAAACCGAGCAGTATAAAACGATCTGAGGGAAAGAAAACGCCTTAACCGCGCTTCTTATATAATCAATCACGTATCCGCTCTCGCGGTACAGAACATACAAAAACGACGCGAACAGAGGAAGGAAAGCAAAGCTCATCCACTTAAAGAAATCGAACGACAGCGGCCACGATACCGCGATTGAAAGGACCGGCAGCGCGATCATGCAAAGAAAGACGAAACGGCGAAGCTTCATATTATCTTTTTTCTTTATTTCACGCAAGCAGAAACGGAATATGAGAGCCGCAACCGGCAGGATTGCCAAAAACGGAACAAGGAGCATAAGCGGGCTGCGCTGCGAAAAATGGAAGCCTACCATGTTGAGCCGGAACACGGCGAAATTAACAAGCTTCTGCAGCCTTGTAAGCGATCCACCCTCGGTATAGAACGGGTTCGCCGCCATTTTCGCGTAAAAATCGGCTGGATAATCCTCTTCGTAACGTCCGTAGAACAGTGAATCGGTATACGTAAGCTCAGTTACGCCGCGCGAACGCATAAGAGCGTTATACTCCTCAAACGTAAGCGTCATGTTCTTCATGGTGCCAAGCGCGATATAGATATAAAACGGAATAGAAACGCACACGCACAAAATAAAGGACGCCATCAAGATCCTTTTTGCGCTCTTTGACTCTTCGACGGAGTACTTATAGAGAAGCAATATGCAGAAAAACGGAACGTAGCATATTATCGCGGCGTAGTTGACCAGCAGCGCTAAAACGCACAACGGCGCGATAAGCAAGTTAAGGGGTTCATAAGCGAGAAACAAAAAGAATATCGCGGCGAGATATACCCAGTACACCTCCGGCATACCGATATCCGTTACAAAGATCGAGAAGGTGGAAGGGCCGGTGAGGAAAAGGAAGATAAGCGTCAGCGCCGCCCGGCGGTCCTTTTTATCAACGCTTAAAACGAGCTTTTCAAGGAACAGCGCCAGACAAACAAAGAAAACAAGCAGCAAAACGGTGCTGTAGACGGTGAGCGATTTTTCGTTTACGGCTCCGCATATCCGCTGATAAATATCGCCCGGAAGGATGAAGCTGCCGAAGCCGAGGCTGAAATCAAGCGCGTGGAACTCATAGGCCACAACGTCCGCCTTCCACGGCTGCAGCCTTCCGACGACCACCCATTCATAAAGAAGAATGGCAGACAGAACAGCGAAAAAGTATTTTCGGCCGCTGAAAAACCGTTTCAGCTTTATCATAAAACAGAAGTCCCTTCGATCTTTTCTTATTTATTTCCTATTCAGATATATACTATAATTGCCGCAAAAAGTCAAGGTAAGGCGTCCGGAAAAACCGGTCACGGTTCAGAAGGCTTGTCCGTTTCGGGAGATATCAGAATATAACCGGCCTTGCCTCGAACCCTTGTATAATCGCTGAATAAGGGACGGGTTTTGTCGTAATCCTTCAAAAACATATTTATCATTAACGAATGGACGGCATTATCCGTAAACATATCGTCTGTCGGGAAATAAACCGCGTCGGGTATGCGGTCGGGGTTATTCGAGTAATAACGGTTGAGGAACTCAGGCTTGTCAACGTAATAGGCGGAGCATGTTCCGAAGCGCGAGCCGCTCATAAGATAGCCTGTTGGAAGCTGCCCCTCGATATAAAGCGTTCCCGGCGCATTTTCCTGAATATAGGCAATATCCTCGGTTATCCGATCATAAACTTCCTTTTCTCCTTTTGATACGGTGATGCCCTTCAAAGGGCCGGACGTAACGGCTTCCCTCACCGGTTCTTTGTCCCATTTCAGATTCGCATCCACACGATCCGACACAAAAAGCGCTGCGGCATTGAGCGCCGTAATTCCCACAACGCTCAAAACGCAAACGGCCGTCATTGTTATTCCTGCCGTTTTTGTTATTCTGAAAGCCCTGTCCACGGGTTTCCCCTCAAAATCCTCCCGGAGCTCAAGGAGCAGATCTTTAGCAATAGGGGCGCAGGCAATATTACTGACAGAGCACCCTACCGCCCCTGCATACTTAAGCGCATGGGAGATAGTTCCAAGACACACTACGTAAACGAGGCCGGAAAGCCAGATATACAGCAGTTTTTTGTTTTTTCTGTCTGTAAGAAGATAGCAGTGAAGCGTAAATACGAAAAGAATATACGGTGAAAACATTCCCTGAGCTATTTCAATATGCAGCCGCGCCAAAGCATAAATCACATAATAAGTATAGAACCCCCCCAAAACAAAGCACCATACCGTTCTGTGCGAAATCCTGCGGCGATCTATCAACAAACCCGCAGTAAGCGCGATCGACAACGGAAACGCCACAGGGTGCAGGGAATTCAGCGTTTGGAAAAGGACTCCGAATTGAAGAATATCGCTCTTTTGTCCGGAGGTAAACGGAAGAACGTGATTATAACCGGAAAACAGATTTCCTATGTTGGTAATATATTCACTGAGCGGGGCGCGGTACAACAAAAAACAAAGAAACAAAACGGCGGAAAAAACGATCCCGCAGGTGACGCATCCCCAAAACCGCACAGACAGATACTCCGATACGTTTTTTTTCTTTTTGGATGCGGTTCTGACAATGACGACCGCCGTATATGCAAAATAGACAAGCGCGAGCATCGGCTGCGAAAGAACGGCGCATGCAAAAAGGACGCCTGTAAAAAATATAACCGGCAATGAAATCGCATCGGAAGCAAACAGAATCACCGCGATCAGCGCCAACGGCATCAGGCTCATCGTATAGTAATCGAGAGACTCAACAAATTCCGGCACATACACAAGAAAAAGCACGGCGGAGCAAAGGGCGCACGGCACGCCGAACCGCTTCATCTTGAAAAACACAAAGCACGATATCGCCGTCTGACAGAAAACGAACAATAATCGGAAAAACAGAATAACGCCGTCCGTAGATCCGGTCATTCTTATAAAAACCGCCATAGGAAGATATTGCAGGAAGGCCGTAAACTGCGATTCCTGAAATTCATCAATAATAAGCTTGTCTCCCTGAAAGATACGGAACGGCACGGTAAGATAAAAGCTTTCGTCCGGCGTATGGACGCCGTAAAAAGCGCATCTCAAGAGCAAACCGCCGAAAAACAAAAGAATAATCAGACAAAAAAGAGTTTCAAACGGTTCTCTTCGCAAGATAAAGCTTTGCTTTTTCACTCCTGATACCTCCCGGCATAAAAAGAAAACTAATAAATGGATTTTATATGGATGATATATCCCGCCTCTCCGTTGACAACTTCGCATTCGACGTAATTATTGAGCTCCGACAATCTGTAACGAAGGAACGCGCTTTCATAACGGAACATCAGGAAGTGATTATAATACGGAAGATAAACATAATCCGGTTTTGTTGTAAAGGGAAGCTTCCAGTATGCGACCAGCCGGTCGATCTCCCCGGAATAACTCATTGAAAACGTGGCGAAAGGCCTTTCCAGATACAAATAGGTAAAGGCAACGGCGTCCAGCATCGCCACGGCACAGTCCCGATCTTCTTTTATAACGTCCATATCCCTGAGTGTCGCGTCGTAAATTTCGGCGATATCATCGGTCGTTTTCAGTCCTTTAAAAGGTCCTTTCTCCAAAGAATGATCAAGCTTGTTTTCGGAAAACAAAAACAACTTTTCCGGAGGCTTATAAAACCATTCGGCTCCGATATACATACCGTCCCATAAAAGGCATGATAACAAAGACAGCGCCGTCACCGACAAAAGGAGCTTTTCAGCAGAAATCCGAAAGCGTTTTCCGTAAGCCTTATGGACAGGAGCATCCACACTTGGCAAACGACCTTCCCAAAATTCTTTCAGAAGATCGCTTATTTGAAGTATCACCGAAACCCGGACGATAAAGCCGCCCATCCCGATAAAGCTTTTTGAGGGAATATCCATACAGGGGGAATAAAGTAATCCTGCGATAAGCGAGCAAACTCTTTTTATGTCGATTGTTTTTGACAGAATAAAAGGGACAGGCGCAAACAGAAGAAGCGGAATATTATGATTCTGGCAGAAAAGCATCATATTCCAGTAATCTTTCGATTGAAGCATTTTGATCCCGCCATGGATACAACACCCTGCAAAGAGGAGAAGCGAAAGACAAAACAGCGAAAATCTGACTGCGTTGCTTTTTATTTTGAATACTCTCGCGCAAACACACGCCGCACAGCAACATAGCAGACCTATAAGAAAATATCTGTTATAAAAATTGACCGCCTGCATTATCTGGTCTGCATCAAAAAGATTCCCGAGATTATATTCCTCACCGCTGAAAAGATAGGGCAAAACGGTCTCTATCTCATCGAAAGCGCCGTTCAAAATCAAAAAAACCACAAAGACCGCAAACACAAAAACGCTTCCGAAGGTTATCTGCAAAAATGTTCTTTTCTCCAACAAAAAAGCCGCTTTTGACAAGAACGGTTTTTTTAGACCGGCACATACGGCGTACAGCGCGGAAAAACATGCCCACAACACATAAACAAAAAGAAAAGGAGGGTCCTCAAGCACCGTGACCGCAAGCAAAACGCCAAGCAGAAAAAGCCTTAAAGCGCTTTTTCGTCTTTCATCAAAGCACAGAGCAAGAAGCAGCGCCATAAGAGAATAAACCGATAAGGTACAATAAGAAAACGCCAGAAAGAACTGCGGTATCATTGCGCAGAAAAGAAACGCGGACGCAATTCCGGAGATTTTGAATCTTCGAAGCGTTTTATACATATAACAGTAAAAAAGAACGTCAAAAATTATAAATACCCAGCGTGTGGTCAGAATAAGACCTTCCGTGGAACCCGTCAAACGGGTATACAAAAAATAGGCGGGCGCATTGATCAGAGCCGTAAATTGTATAAGATGCCATTCATCGGTTATCAGCCTGTCCCCGAATGACAGCCTGCATCCCAGCAGCCAATAGGACGATTCATCCAGCATAGCGACGGAATCCCGGACCGTGAGAGCAAAACATAAAAACAGGAGGGCTCCGAGCACTATGGCGGCGATATCGTATTTTGTCAGGCGAGAAACGATTTTTTTATATACCGACACCCCGGACGCCTCCTTTTTTTTCAATATAATTTTACGTATTATATATTATCATCTAATCAAACAAAAATCAAGTATAAATAAGCTGACAAGCCCTCCGGTATTGACATGGGAAGGCGTAATATATTATAATCAGCTCGTGGAATCCCCTTACCCCCGGAGGAAAGTTATGAAAAAGAAGATCACTGCGGTTCTGCTTTTGCTGACGGCTGCGCTTTTTATTCTTTGCGGCTGCGGCCGTAAGCACGTAAAAAAAACAATAAACGCGTATAACCTGACGGACATGTGCGATGAGGAAGGCAACGTTCTTGCTTATATGATGCTCGCCGACGGATGGATAATGAGCGCTTATGACCAGAGCTGCGCGGTGACCGGCGAAACCATGCGCGGAGTGCCGTATAAGGTTCTGAGCGAAGACGTTTTTTTATGGCAGCCGAGTCAGGAAAGCATCGAGGCGATGAACGCGCAGGACGCGGTGCTTGAAGCGCGCATCCTCTATTCAGACCCCTACGGCCGATGCCTTATTTACGGCCCGAACGTCGAAAAGCCTAACGACGCTAATATACTGATATCTCCGGAGTATTTAGAAGAGATAGTCGACGCAAAAAGCCTTGTCGTCGACTACAACTTCCAGATCTTCTATAAGCTTAAAGAGAAAAACGTCGTCAAGTTTTCGGGCACGATCGAAGGCCTCAGAGCCTACGACGAGTCGATGCTCACGCGCTCCGGCGAGAACGAATGACCTGTCCCCCGAAAAGCCGACTTGAAAAGGACACAAGAAAACGCCTGCGGCGCA
>JAFSWN010000004.1 GCA_017450185.1 Clostridia bacterium
GCTCGGCGCGGGGACCCACAGAATGAACGTGTATACGGTGGGCAAGGCCACTCAGGGACTCGCCGATTACCTGAACGCCGATTTCGTTTTTCCGAGCGTTGTTATCGGCTACGACTCGCGTATAAACTCCGATAAATTCGCCCGAATAGCCGCCGAAGTGCTCGCCGCGAACGGGATCAAGGTATATATCTTCCCCGAACTGATGCCCACTCCCATAGTCGCCTACGCCGTTAAGGAGCTCGGCTGTTCCTCGGGCATTATTATAACCGCCAGCCACAACCCCTCCAAATACAACGGCTACAAATGCTACGACGCGCGCGGTTACCAGATGACCGACGAGGCGGCCGCGAAAACGCTTGACTACATCAACGCCTGCGACGTCTTCGACTCGGTGCACAGAATAGATTTTGACGAAGCGGAAAAGCTCGGCATCATTAAGGTCCTTTCCGCCGATTTCCTTGACAAATACTTTGAGCTCGTTAAAAAATGCTCCGTCCGGCCGGACGCGCCGAAAAACAGCGGCCTTTCGGTCATTTACACTCCTCTCAACGGCACCGGAAACAAGCAGGTCAGAAGGGTGTTAAAAGAAGTGGGCTTTGAAGACGTTACAGTCGTTCCCTCTCAGGAGCTCCCCGACGGCAATTTCCCCACCTGCCCCTTCCCGAACCCCGAAATTAAAGAGGCCTTCGGCGAGGCCCTTAAGCTCAGCGAAACAAAAAAGGCCGATCTGCTCCTTGCGACGGACCCCGATTGCGACAGAGTCGGTATCGCCGTTCTCGCAAACGGAGAATATAAGCTGCTCACCGGCAACGACGTGGGCTGCCTTCTAACAGACTATATCCTCTCGTGCAGGAAAGCGGCAGGCACGCTGCCTAAGGATCCGGTAGTTATAAAATCGATAGTCAGCACCGATATGTCCACAGCCATTGCCGAAAGCTACGGAGCAAAAGTTATAAACGTGCTCACCGGCTTCAAGTATATAGGCGAAAAGATGACGGAGCTTGAAAACGCGGGCGAGGCGGACCGCTTTATGATAGGCTTTGAAGAGAGCTACGGTTACCTTACCGGCATGCACACAAAGGACAAGGACGCAGTGAACGCCTCTATGCTCATATGTGAGATGGCAGCTTTTTATAAAAAGCAGGGCAAGACTCTCCTTGACGTTATGGAAAGCCTTTACGAGCGCTTCGGCTTCTGGAAAAACAGCCTTTTCAATTTCTATTTTGAGGGCGCAGACGGCATGGCGAAGATGACGGCTATCATGGAACAGTTAAGAGGCGGATACCCCGAGACGCTCGGAGAGAAAACGATCGTAAAAGCCACCGACTATAAAACAAGAAAAGAAACCTGCCTCAAAACCGGAAAAACGAGCGACGTGACTCTTCCCGTGTCGAACGTAATAGTGCTTGAGGCGGAAAACAGAGACAAAATAATCGTGCGTCCAGCCGGAACTGAACCGAAGCTCAAAATTTACACCATGGTGCAGGGCAAAAACGAACGGGAAGCCGAAGCCCGGACCGAAGAATACAAAAGCAGCATAACAAAGCTTTTGGGAATAGAGGAATGATATGAACAGAAAGGTTGTTAAAATAATCGCCATAGTATTGGCCGCGATAATGGCGGCGAGCGTTATAACAGTGGCTCTTGTGGCGCTGCTGTAACATTTAGGTTAAAAAATCCAACCCGCTCATGTTTCCGGTTCGGAAAGCTGGGCGGGCTGATTTTTATTGTTTTTGCTTCTGTTTCGGGATATTATTTATCCGCGGTGAAGATCAGGTAGTTCGTAACGTCGTTGTTGAAGGAGAAATCGATATTCGCCTTCATCATTTCCATGGCGTTGAAATCAAAGTGCTGATCGAACTCCAGGGTCGTGAAGTATTTGGCGGCGATGGGAGTGTATACCTTATCGCCTCCATTATCCTTATCCACAACGAAGTAGTAGCTGACGACGCAGTTGCTGGTGATCTCGTTACAGTTCATATTGAATTCGACCATATCGCCAAGCTCGGGAGAATTAAGCGCGTCTAACTTGAGATCGTCGAACTGGGAATCGATATTCTGAGTCCTTATATCAATGCCGGTTATCCTCATAAGAGCCGTTTCGGAGCTTGTACGCTTGACGTCGGAATATTTTTCGGTTTTTATGGTAACGGTGATTTTTGTTATGCTGCTGTCCGCCGTAACAAGCCCTTTGAACTGAGAAAGCGGCGCGCTGTAGGTATACGAGCCTGTTGATACAACCTTGGCTGTATCGGGGATCTCGGAAATGAAATCAACGGACGTCAGGTCCTCAATAACGTGGATGCTGCTGATATCGGAGCTCTTAAGGGCGCTGACGTAGTTTTGTCCCTGAACCGGGAACGCCCGACTGGTCTTTATTTTCTGATTAATCAGATAATCGGAATAGGTTACGTCCCTCTGGGTAAAGTTTTCTGCGAACTCCTCCTTCATATCGTCGATCGACACGCCCTCTTTGGACATTTCCATCCTTATCAGAAGCGGCACGTCCATATCATACTTTTTGAGGGTACCGTAGCTCTCGCTTTTTGTGAGGGAGCTGAAACAGAGATCGGACGTCTTCAGGCTGTTTACAAGCGTATTGAAAGAGGGCGTCAGGGTTTTGCCGCAGCGCGCGCAGATTATATCGTTTTCCGCGGATACGGCGCCGGGCTCAACGGTATGGCCGGGAGCGGGGACCGTCTCATAAAGGATTTCTCTGTCCTTGCCGGTGGCCTCGTCGCCGTACATTTTACAAAGACGGCACTGATATACGTTGTAACCGGCTTCGGTGCAGGTGGCTTCCTTGCTTCTTGAGGAAACGATATACCTGTTACTATGGTTATAAGCGTCTATCTGCGTGACTTTCTTTCCCGCGCACTTTGAGCAAACGACGTAATACTGGACCTTGTCTTTACAGGTGGGCGTTTTTGCTGATGTGATATAGTTCTTTGCGCCGTACGTGCACTCTTCTCTTTCTTCTTTGCCGCATTTGGTGCAGGTTCTGGCATGGAAGCCCGTCACAACCTTTTTGGCGTTCTTGTCGGCGGTCCAACTGCCCCACGTATGCTGGCATTCGGTGGGCTTGTCGGCGTCTTTTTCTTTAAGGGTCTCGAGCTTTACCGCGGCCCTCAGGATAAGCCTCGCGTCGGCGGCGGTAATGCTTTTGTCAAAGTTTACGTCGCAGGCAAGAAACTCGTTGGACCCGGCTAAAAAGTATTCGAGGATGACGGCGGCTCTGAGGGCGAGACGGGCGTCGGAAGCGGTTACTTTTTTGTCGTTGTCAACGTCTCCGATGGCATTGGCCGAAGCCGCGACGACAAACAACAGCGCAGAGAGCACAGCTGCGATAAGCGACAGCGGGAGACTGAGTCTTTTTTTCATTAAAATCGTCCTTTCATCAAGATAAAAGCGTTTATTCTAATATGCTCCGCCTCCCGAAAGAAGCAGGAGACGGAGCGGTTTTCCGTTTTGTTATTGTGTCAGCTTTAAGCTTTATCAGGCGATCGACTCGAAGAGATAGTACTGATTTGTGGAGTTGTCGATAGTGAGATCTATATCGCCTCTCATCCAAAGCGCCTTGTCAGCAACAAACTGCAGCAGGCTGACGATCCAGCCTTCGCCGAGCTCGTCAAGGCTGAAATCCATGCTGAGCTTGACGTTCTGCTTGACGTCGAAGGAGGTGGCGTACTTGGCGGCAACGGGAGTGTAGGTCTTAACTGTATCGCCGTCTACCTGCTTTTCATCCACACGGAAATAGTAGCTGACCGCGCAATTGCTCGTAAGCTCCTGGACGTTGGTTTCAAAGCCATCCTCGGGGGACAGCTCTTCGCTGAACACATTGATGGTCTTTCTGATATCCTGTCCGGTTATTCTCATAAGGATGGTTTCGTTGTCGTTATCCTTGAAAGAGGAATACTTTTCGGTATTTGTCGTTACGGTGATCTTAGTTATATTCGCGTCGGTGGGGATAAGAGCCTTAAAGTATGTGATATCGCGGGTATTGGACAAGCCCTCGCCATATGAAAGCTTGACCTGATCGTCAAGCTCGGAAACGAAATCGACGCCCCTCATTTCCTCGACCTTAATGGTTCCGTCTGAATCCTTGAGCGCGCTGACGAGATCCTTTTCGGGAACGGGGAAATTATTGTCATTTATTAAAATGGGATTATACTCATAATCGGAATAGATGATCTCGTCGCTCGCAAGCTGCTCCTCGAGTGACTGCTTCAATCCCTCAACGGAGAATTCTTCGCCTTCCTCGCTGGCGGCTGCGCTCATAATCATCTGCATTGCGGTGGACATACTGAAATCAAACTTTGAAAGAGTTCCGTTGTTCTGAAGCTTTGTGATGGTCCTGAAACGCCATTTGCCGTTTTTCAGAACGTTCACAAGGCTGTTGAAGGAGGGAGTCAGGACCTTATTGCAGCGCGTGCAGACTGTGTCTGTGGCGATTTTAACGGTTCCGGCCTGAACGGTATGTCCGAGAGCGTCAAGAGCTTCATAAAGAGCGGCTCTGTCTTTTCCTGTGGCTTCATCTCCGTAAGTTTTGCAATCGGGGCAGTAATAAACGTTCCAACCGGCCTCGGTGCATGTGGCGGCCTTGCTTCTTGCCGCTTCAAGTTTTTTATTCTTGTGGTTGAGAGCGTCGATCTGAGTTATGGCCTTGCCCTTGCATACGGAGCACTCCACATAATACTGTACCTTATCCTTGCAGGTGGGAGCAGTGTTTGCGGTGGTGTATTTCTTTTCGCCGTAGGAGCACTTGACTCTTTCGGTTTTAACGGTGCAGCCGGCCGCGGAGCAGGTCCTTGTATGATAGCCGGTCACAACGCCTTTACTGTTCTTCTCGGCTGTCCAGTCGCTCCAGACATGGGTGTGCGCGGTCTGGTCGGCAGGCTTTTCTTTGAGAGTTTCAAGCTTAACGGCGGCTCTGAGGATAAGGCGCGCGTCGGACGAGGTGATGGAATTATCAAAATCCACGTCACTGGCAAGGAACTCAGCGGAACCGGCGGCAAAGTTCTCAAGCTTGACGGCAGCTCTGAGAGCAAGACGGGCGTCGGACGCCGTTACGGATTTATCGTTGTCAACGTCGCCGATGGCGTTTGCAGAGGCAGTGAAAACGAACAGCGCTATCGTAAGCGCGGCAAGGATAACGGAAATAAACAATTTCTTTTTATTTTGCATAAAAAAACCGTCCTTTCAAAATAAACAAAATATGCACATTAAATTATAACTTATCGTTAAAAAAAACGCAATAGGTTAAAAGGCACAATTCACCGGCAATTTTTTGTAAAATCTGACGGAACGAAAAAAAACAAAAAATAATAAAAATAATATTGTATTATCTGAAAAATCTAAGTATAATATACGGGATAATCCTATAAACAAACTTAAAAAGAGGTGTTTTGATGCTTAAAGTTGTTAAATTCGGCGGTTCGTCCCTTGCGGACGCCGATCAGTTCAGAAAGGTGGCAGATATAGTTAAAAGCGAATCCTCGCGCCGCTACGTTGTCGCGTCGGCTCCGGGGAAAAGGAATAGCCGCGACGAAAAGGTCACAGACCTGCTGCTTCAGACATATAAGCTTGCGAAAGATAAAAAGGATATAGACGAGATATTCGAGCGCATATGCGAGCGTTACCGCGACATTATCAAGGGGCTCGGGCTCGACTACTCTCTCGAGGATGAATTCGCGAACATAAAAATGGCGATACTCCACCGCGCGGGCAGGAACTACGTCGCAAGCCGCGGAGAATACCTTAATTCACGCATTCTCGCGAAATTTTTGGGCTTTACATTCGTTGACGCCGAGGACTGCGTTTTTTTTGACGAAAAGGGCGAGCTTGACGCTGAAAAGACAAACGCTGAAATAAAAAACATACTGTCCGTTTGCGAATACGCCGTTATACCCGGCTTCTACGGAATAAACACGGAGGGCAGCATCCGCACGTTCTCGCGCGGGGGCTCCGATATCACGGGGTCTCTCGTCGCGGCGGCCGTGGGCGCCGACATCTATGAGAACTGGACCGACGTTTCGGGAATGCTGATGGCGGACCCGCGGATAGTTGATTCTCCCCTTCCGATCCCCGAGATAACCTACAGAGAGCTCAGAGAGCTTTCTTATATGGGCGCGAGCGTGCTGCACGAGGACGCCGTTTTCCCGGTGAGGAAAGCCGGCATACCTATAAATATAAGGAACACAAACTCGCCCGCCGACCCGGGAACGATGATAGTTTCAAAGGCGGGCACAAGCATCGTCGATACCGTTATTACGGGTGTTGCCGGCAAAAAGGGCATAACGGCGATACACGTTGAAAAGGACATGATGAACAGCGAGGTCGGCTTCGGCAGAAGAGTTCTCGAGGTGCTCGAAAACCACGGCGTGGCGTTTGAGCACCTTCCCTCCGGTATAGACACCATGAGCGTGCTCGTCACTTCGAAGGCGATAGAGGAATGCAAGGGCGCGATAACCGCCGAAATGGTGAAAACGGTGAACCCAGATTCGATAACCCTTGTTGAAAACCTTGCGCTCATCGCCGTCGTGGGCAGAGGCATGGTGAACACGGAAGGCACCGCCGCGAGAGTTTTCACAGCCCTCGCAAAGGAAAAGATCAACATCCGCATGATAGACCAGGGCTCGAGCGAGATAAACATCATTGTCGCGGTTGAAGAAAAGGAATACGAAAAAACCATCAACACCATATACAGGGAATTTGTGAAATAATGGATATAAAAATAAAAAAGCTCGACGAACGCGCAAGGCTGCCGCACAGGGGCTCGCCCTACAGCGCGGGAGCGGATCTCTGCGCTCTGCTTGACGAAAGCTTGACAATAGCGCCTCATGAGACGGCGTTTATCCACACGGGTCTTTGCGCCGAGATACCCGAAGGGTACGCGGGGCTCGTTTTCGCAAGAAGCAGCCTCGGCTCAAAAAGGGGGCTCGCGCCCGCGAACAAGGTTGGAGTCATAGACCCCGACTACAGGGGCGAAATAATGGTGGCGCTCTTCAACCATTCGGACGAGGAACAGACGGTGGAACCCTTTGAGAGAGTGGCCCAGCTTGTTATAGTCCCGTTTGTAAGCGCGGATTTTACCGAGAGCGACGAGCTTTCGGACACTTTAAGAGGGACCGGAGGCTTCGGTTCCACCGGGAGACAATAAAATGGAAAGCAAACTTCAGAAAAAGGCTGTCGGGACGGACGGCGTCGTTAAACTCTTGAGCATACTGTGCCCGCTTGTATATTTCGCGAGCTACCTTACAAGAAAAGACTATTCCATAGTCATGCAGGCCATCATTGAAAACGAAGGCCTTCTCAAGGCGCAGGTGGGGCAGGTGGAATCGCTCGCCGTTATTTCCTACGGCGCGGGGCAGATAATAAGCGGCATCTTGGGCGACCGCTTTAAGCCGCAGAGGCTCATTATGGGCGGCCTTGGAGTCACAGTGGTGTGCAACCTGCTGATGCCCTTCACACCCGCCGCGATGAGGGTCATAGTATGGTTCATAAACGGCTTTGCCCAGAGCATGCTCTGGCCGCCGCTCGTGCGCATAATGGCCGCCGTGATGAACGAAAAGCAGTATAACACGGTTTCAGCGAACACAAACGTCGCGGGGCTTTCGGGTACGGTGTTCATTTATCTGACGTCTTCCCTTATATGGCTGAGATTCTTCAAATCGTGGAAGCTCACGTTCTTTACCTCCGCCGCGATAGCCGCGGTTATCCTCGTATTATGGATAATCGGTTTCAATAAGCTGAGGGACGTTGAAGAGCTTCGTTTTGAGAGAAAGCCAAAAACCGCCGAAGCGTCTTCCGAAGAAGAAAAAAAAGGAAAGCTCACGCTGAAACTGCTTTTGGGCTCGGGTTTTGTGTTCATAGCAATAGCGATAATAGCAC
>JAFSWN010000243.1 GCA_017450185.1 Clostridia bacterium
CCCTTCACGAAGGAATCGCTTTTATACCGCGAGATATTCGAGAAATACTATCCCGGACAGGCGGATATGATAGCCGACTTTTGGATGCCGAACAAGGAGTGGGAGGGCTGCAACGTAAACGACCCCTCCGCGAGAGTGCTTTCAAACTACGGCGACAGCGGAAAATAAAAAAGAGGCAATAATGGATAAGATACTTGTTCTTGATTTCGGCGGGCAGTACGACCAGCTCATAGCCCGCCGCATCAGAGCCGCGAACGTTTACGCGGAAATAAAACCATATAACAAAATCGACTGCGACAAAATTCTTGCCGGAGGCTATAAGGGCATAGTTTTCACGGGAGGGCCGAACAGCGTTTACGAGCAGACGTCGCCGAGGTTCCACCCCTGCGTGCTCTCGCTCGGCATACCTATTCTCGGCATCTGCTACGGCCACCAGCTCCTTTCCTTTTTGGCGGGCGGCGAGATAGCGCCGTCGGAATCAGGCAGCGAATACGGAAAAACCGAGCTTTACGTGGACCCTCACCCGCTTTTCGAGGGCGTTCCCGAAAAAAGCGTCTGCTGGATGAGCCATACCGACGAAGTGAAGGCGCCCCCGGAGGGCTTCAGAGTCATAGCGCACACAGTGAACTGCTCCTGCGCCGCCGTTGCCGACGACCGCCACGGTTTTTACGGAGTGCAGTTCCACCCGGAGGTCACACACACCGAATACGGAAATACGATCCTTAAAAACTTTTTGTTTAAGATTTGCGCTTGCAATGCCGACTGGCAGATGGACGACGTGCTCGAAAGCACCGTAGCAAAATACCGCGCCGAGCTTAATGACAAAAAGGTGCTGCTCGCGCTCTCGGGCGGGGTCGATTCCTCGGTTGCCGCGGCGCTGCTCCAAAGGGCCGTCGGCGAAAACCTTGTGTGCGTTTTCGTGGACCACGGGCTTTTAAGAAAGGGCGAGGGCGATTTAGTGGAACAGACCTTCGCGGGAAAGTTCGGTATAAGGCTCATAAGGGTCAACGCCGAAGAGCGCTTCCTTGAAAAGCTCAAGGGCGTAACGGACCCCGAACGCAAACGCAAAATTATAGGCAGAGAGTTCATAAGGGTCTTTGAAAAAGAGGCAAAAGAGCTCGGGCAGATAGACGTCCTTGCCCAGGGCACAATATACCCCGACGTGATAGAGAGCGGCAAGGGCGATTCGGCGGTCATCAAAAGCCACCACAACGTGGGCGGCCTGCCGAAGCATATGACGTTTTCCGAAATTGCGGAACCTCTCAGAGACCTGTTCAAGGACGAGGTCAGAGAGCTGGGCGAAAAGCTCGGGCTGCCGAGGGAGCTCGTCTGGCGGCAGCCGTTCCCGGGGCCGGGCCTCGGAGTGAGGATCACGGGCGAGATAACGGCTGAAAAGCTGAATATGCTGCGCGAAGCGGACGCTATATTCAGAGAGGAGCTCGAAAACTGCGAAACGGCGCAAAGGCCGAACCAGTATTTCGCCGTTCTTACCGACACTAAAAGCGTGGGCGTGATGGGCGACGGGCGCACCTACGGCTACGTTCTGGCGCTCAGGGCCGTTTCAACCGACGACTTCATGACAGCCGAGTGGACGCGCCTTTCGTATGAGCTGCTCGAAAGGGTGAGCAGCCGTATAACGAACGAGGTCAAGGGCGTTACGAGAGTGGTGTATGATATAACCTCCAAGCCCCCGGCGACAGTTGAATTTGAATGACAGGAAAAGGAGCTAACAGCCATGACAAAATACATATTCGTGACCGGAGGAGTCGTTTCGGGGCTCGGCAAGGGCATCACCGCGGCCTCTCTCGGACGGCGTCTTAAGGCGCGCGGCCTTAAGGTTGCGGCGCAGAAGCTCGACCCGTACATAAACGTTGACCCCGGCACTATGAGCCCCTATCAGCACGGCGAGGTTTTCGTGACCGAGGACGGCGCCGAGACCGATCTCGATCTCGGCCACTACGAGCGTTTCATTGACGAGGACCTGAACAAATACTCAAACCTCACCACAGGCAAGGTATACTGGAACGTGCTCAACAAGGAGCGCCGCGGAGAATACCTCGGCTCAACGGTGCAGGTGATACCGCACATCACGAACGAAATCAAGGACTTTGTTTACCGCGTGGGCAAAAAAACCGGCGCCGACGTTGTGATAACCGAAATAGGCGGCACAATCGGCGACATTGAGAGCCAGCCCTTCATTGAGGCGGCAAGGCAGATATCTCTTGAAGCCGGACGCGAAAACAGCCTTTTTATACACGTTACCCTCGTGCCGTACCTTCACGGCTCGGAGGAGCACAAATCAAAGCCCACCCAGCACTCCGTGAAGGAGCTGCAGGGCATGGGAGTACACCCGAACATCATAGTGCTGCGCTGCGACGAGCCGCTTGAAGACAGCATTTTTCAGAAAATCGCTCTGTTTTGCAACGTAAAGCCGGACTGCGTTATTGAAAACATAACGCTGCCGAACCTCTACGAAGCTCCGCTGATGCTCGAAAAATCAGGCTTTTCGGGCGTCGTCTGCAGGGAGCTCGGCATTGAAGCAAAGGAACCGGAGCTTAACGAATGGAGAACGATGGTCGAAAAGATAAACTCGCGCGAAAGCAGCGTCCGCATAGGGCTCGTCGGCAAATACGTGGGGCTGCACGACGCTTATCTTTCGGTTGCCGAGGCGCTCAGGCACGCGGGCTACGCCCACTCGGTGCATATCGATATAAGCTGGATAGATTCCGAGGGCCTGACGCCCGAAAACGCCTGGGAGACCCTTTCGGGGCTCGACGGCATCATAGTTCCCGGCGGCTTCGGAAGCAGAGGCATAGAAGGCATGATAACCGCGGCGAAATACGCGAGAGAAAACAAAGTCCCGTATTTCGGCATCTGCCTCGGAATGCAGATTTCGGTAATTGAATTCGCAAGGAACGTCTGCGGCATAGCGGGAGCCAACTCCGGCGAATTCGACGAGCAGTGCAAGAACAAGGTAATCGACTTCATGCCCGGCCAGAGCGACGATATCGACAAGGGCGGAACGCTTCGCCTCGGCGCGTATCCGTGCGTAATAGCTCCCGGCACAACAATGGAGAGGTGCTACGGCGAAACGCAGATCAGCGAACGCCACCGCCACCGCTATGAATTCAACAACGATTACCGCGAAATACTTAAGAAAGGCGGACTTACTCTGAGCGGCATGTCGCCCGACGGAAGGCTTGTTGAAACAACGGAGCTGACCGACCGCGATTTCTTTGTGGGAGTGCAGTACCATCCCGAATTCAAGAGCCGTCCGAACCGCCCCCACCCGCTCTTCCTCGGCTTCATAGGCGCTGCGCGCCGCAAAAAAGAAACCTTATGAGCCTTCACGAAGAATGCGGAATATTCGGAGTTTATTCAGACTCTCAAACAGACGCCGCAAGGTATTGTTTTTACGGGCTTTACGCGCTTCAGCACCGCGGACAGGAAAGCTGCGGCATAGTTGTGAACGACGACGGCGTGTTTTCTTCGCATAAAGACGTCGGGCTTGTGGGCGAAGTTTTCACCAAGGAGCGTCTTTCGGCCTTCCCCGGGGGGAGCATGGCGGTAGCGCACACGCGCTACGGCACCACGGGCTCGTCGAGCAGGCGCAACTGCCAGCCGATAGAGGTCAACCACCAAAAGGGCCGTCTCGCTCTGGCTCACAACGGAAATCTTTCAAACGCCGCCGTGCTGCGAAGCGGGCTCGAGCTTTCGGGAGCTATTTTCCACACCACTACCGACTCCGAGATAATTGCCTATATCATCACAAGGGAGCGCCTTCGCACCGCTTCAATCGAGGACGCCGTGAGCGAAGCCATGAAGTCGCTTGAAGGCGCGTATTCTCTTATAGTCATGTCGCCGAGAAAGCTCATCTGCGCTCGCGACCCGATGGGCTTCAGGCCGCTGTGCTACGGAAAAACGCCCGACGGGACTTACGTTGTTGCATCCGAAAGCTGCGCGCTGCACGCGGTGGGCGCAAAACCGATACGCGACGTTGAACCCGGAGAGATACTTATTTTCGGGCAAAACGGGATCGAATCGCGAAGGGAGTACTGCGGAAAAAATAAAAAAAGCCTCTGCGTTTTTGAATACATATATTTCGCACGCCCCGATTCCGTTATCGACGGCGTTTTTGTTCAGAACGCCCGCGTAAAAGCTGGTGAGATACTGGCAGCTCAATACCCCGTTGACGCCGATATAGTAACGGGCGTGCCCGATTCCGGCATAGACGCCGCGATCGGCTATTCGCGCGCATCGGGCATCCCCTACGGCGTGGGGCTGATAAAAAACAAATACGTCGGCAGGACCTTCATTTCGCCGGGGGACCGGATGGACCAGGTAAAAATAAAGCTCTCCGCCACCGAAGAAACCGTAAAGGGCAAGCGCGTTGTGCTGATAGACGATTCGATAGTGCGCGGCACCACGCTGAGGGGCATAGTTTCACTGCTGAGGGAGGCAGGCGCAAAGGAGATCCACGTGCGCGTGGCGGCTCCGCCTTTTCTGCATCCGTGCTGCTACGGCACCGATATCGACTCAAAAGAGCACCTGATAGCCTGCCGCTGCAGCCTTAAAGAGATATCCGAAATGCTCGGCACGGATTCTCTGGGATATTTCCCCCTTGAAAGGTTAGGTGAGCTTACCGGGGGACAGGGATTTTGCTCAGCCTGTTTTTCGGGGCGCTACCCCACCGAAATTCCTGCGGATACAAGAAAAGACAGATACGAACAGAAGCTTTCCGAAATACAATAAAATAATACATAACCAAACCGGAGGGAAAACTATGCGTTTTACAAAGATGCACGGCCTCGGCAACGACTACCTTTATGTTTACGGCGAGGTCCCGGAAAACATCGCGGAGCTATCAATTAAGCTGTCGGACCGCCATTTCGGAGCAGGCTCCGACGGCATGATCTATATTTCCCCGTCAGAAGCTGCCGATTTTAAGATGAGGATATTCAACGCCGACGGCAGCGAAGCGAAAATGTGCGGCAACGGCATTAGGTGCGTTGGGAAATACGTTTACGACAAGGGCTATACAAATAAAACCGAAATAACGGTTGAAACACTTTCGGGAATAAAAACGCTTAAGCTGAACGTTAAAGACGGAAAGGTTTTTGAGGCCGCCGTGCAGATGGGAAAGGCCGAAGCCAAACCCGAGCGCAGGCTTTTTGCCAACTCTGAGAGCATTATCTACACCCCCGTTTCGGTGGGCAATCCCCACGCGGTGGTCTTCACCGAAAACGCCGAAGAGGTCCCTCTTGAAACGCTGGGCGCCTCAATAGAACGCCATCCCGATTTCCCCGACGGCGTAAACGTTGAATTCGTTCAGGTTTTGTCGGAAAACAGGCTTCGGATGAGAGTTTGGGAACGCGGGAGCGGTATAACCATGGCTTGCGGCACGGGCTCGTGCGCGAGCGTTGCGGCGGCGGTGCAAAAAGGCTTCTGCCGCGCGGGAGACACGGTTGAGGTGGCGCTTGACGGCGGCACGCTTAAGATAAGCGTAAACAAAGAGGGTTTCGTTTTGATGACCGGCCCCGCCGAAACGGTATATGAAGGAGAAACGGTATGATGAAGCCAAATCCCCACTACGGCGAGCTGAAGGACTCCTATCTTTTCGCCGGAATAGCGAAAAAAACAAAGACCTATCTTGAAGAGCATCCCGAAAAAAGCCTTCTCCGGCTCGGAATAGGCGACGTATCGCTGCCTCTTTGCCCCGCCGTTATAGAAGCGCTGCACGCGGCGGTGGACGACCAGTCAAAAAAAGAGACCTTCCACGGCTACCAGCCCGAATGCGGCGCGCCGTTTCTTCGCGAAACGATAGCCGCGCACTACTCCAAGCGAAATGTGAAGCTGACGCCCGAGGAAGCTTTTGTTTCGTCGGGAGCCAGCGACGAGCTCGGCGACATTCTCGACCTGTTCACCCCCGAAAACGCCGCGATGGTCCTTGAACCGGCCTACCCCGCCTACCTTGACGCGAGCGTTATTGCCGGAAGAAAAATAATACACGTCCCCGCGTCAACTGAAAACGGCTTTCTTCCGGGTCCGCCAAAAGATGAAACGGCTGGGCTCATATATATCTGTTCGCCGAACAACCCCACCGGCGCGGTGTTTTCAAAACGGCAGCTTCAGAACTGGGTGGACTACGCGAACGAGACCGGCGCGGTGATCATTTTTGACGCCGCTTATGAAGCCTATATTGAGGACCCTTCCCTTCCCCACAGCATTTTTGAGCTTGACGGGGCAAGGACCTGCGCCATAGAGATATGTTCTCTTTCAAAAACCGCGGGCTTCACCGGAACGCGCATGGGCTACACCGTCATCCCTATGGAGCTTAATCGCGGCGGCATGAGCCTCAACGCCATGTGGGTGCGCAACCGCACCACTAAAACCAACGGCGTTTCCTATATCCTCCAGCGCTGCGGGGCGGCTGTGTTCACAAACGAAGGACAGCGGCAGATAAAAGAGCAGATAGCCGTTTATAAGAAAAACGCGAAAACCGTGACCGAAGCGCTCGATAAATGCGGCGTGTGGTACACCGGCGGAAAAAACGCGCCTTATATCTGGCTCAAATGCCCCGGCGGCATGGGAAGCTGGGAATTTTTCGACTATCTCCTGAATGAAATTCAGGTGGTGGGCACCCCGGGCGAAGGCTTCGGCAAGTGCGGCGAGGGCTTTGTCAGGTTTTCCACCTTCGGCAGTCCCGAAGACACAAAGGAAGCCGCGAAAAGACTCACAGCCCTTCTCGGCGGCAAGTGACGCGGATGATCATTTTCATTACGGATATTCTTTTTTCAAATATTTTTATTGATGTCTTGAATTGTTCGGTCCTTCCCGATTTTTTTCGGTACTATGACCTCTGCTGACTTCTCACAGTTCGTTGTTACTACGCTTCGATTCGCCAGTACGCTCTTTCTCCACGCCTGTGAGACCTCACGGGATAAGTCAATACTCTTTCCTCGTCTACCTGTCGGGTTTACACAGCAGGGTTACGGTTGCCTTTGGGACTTCACTGCGTTTTGCCAGCTTATCCGCCTGCTGC
>JAFSWN010000244.1 GCA_017450185.1 Clostridia bacterium
AATAATATGTTTCATGAATTTTTTTTATTTATTCACAAGTTTCGCCTCAAGAGCGTCCAGCGCCTTATCGGTCATGCCGCATCCCGAAAGATAATTTCTCGCGGCGGCGGCAAGATCGGTTTTGCCGAGGTCGGCATTTTGATCGCCGATAACTGTCAGAAGCATCGTGTCGATGTTCTTTTCTTTTATCGTGTTGTATTTCACGGGATCGGAGGTTTCGGTGATTTTGTAGTAGTTGTCGTAGGTGAGCATATAGTCGTCAACTATCTCTTCGTATGAAGCTCCCGCGAACGCCTCGAGCAGCATGCACATAAAGCCCGTGCGGTCCTTGCCTTCGGTGCAGTGAACGAGATAGGGTCCTTCATGCTCTGACATCCTGGTGAAGCCGTCCGCAACCTTGCCGCGGAATTCATCCGAAGCGTAGTTCATGTTCATTGAAAGCGGAATAACGTTTCCGGCTTTGTAAAGCGAAAGGAAATACGGCGAATCAAATCCGTCCGCAGCGATATAGCCCTCAATTTTGTCTTCGTTGTCGGAGAGGTTGAGGATGCACTTAACACCGGCCCCCTCAATAAGAGCGTCAACGAACGGCGCGCGGTTGTGCTGGTTGTCGCACGGGGATGCGGAGCGGTAAAGCGTTTTTTCTTTGAGAGAGCCCACTTTCACCTCGCGGAAATTGGCGAAAATCTCGTTGCTCGCATAGTCGGTGCGCTTGTCGGTGTAGTTGATGTCGCGCGCCTCCTGCACATTGAGGTATTTCCCTTTTTCATTAAGCGTCACCTTTGCCGTGTCTGTCTCTGAAACGCTCGCGACGTCCCACATGTCCTCGCCGTAGTTTATCGCCGCCTTGATGTAGTCGTAGCCGGGATAGCCCACGAGCAGACGCTGTCCTGCGTCAACGTAGTAGCCGCTGTAATACGGAAGGTCCTTAAGAGTAAAGCCGTTTGAAAAAACAATGTCCACGCTGTCGCCGAAATTAAAGCCGAGAGCGTTGAAATCCTCTATTGTCATTTTGATATATATTCCGCCGAATTCCGGCTCGTGGATAATGCCGAGGTCGGCGGTGGACAATACTTCGTCCGACGGTTCCTGAGGCTTTTCGGCGCAGGATGAAAAACAAAGGAACACCGCCAGAAACAGGGCGAAAAAGACTGCAGCTTTTGAATAGTGCTTCATTTTACGTTTTCTCCTTTCATTTTCCGAACGTTATGCTTTTTGTTTCGCCGGCGCCGAACGAAACGCTTTGTTTTTCGTTTCCGGCGATTATCTCAATGGTTTGCGGCTTGTCGCTTGTGACGGTCACGGTTACGCTGTTTTCGTTCCATTCAACGTCAACAGCGGCGTTCGTTCTCGCTCTGAGGCCCTTAACGCTTCCGCTTGCCCACTCTTCGGGAACGGCGGGCAGCGCTTCAATAACGCCTGTGTTTGAATAAAGCAGCATCTCGTCAATAACTCCCACGGTGCCGATAGAAGTGTCGGTGCAGAACACGCCCCAGCCGCCGTGCGTGTAGTGGTCGGTCATAAGAGATGTGTAGTATATATCGTCTGCCATCAGCATATAGAGCGAATGATATGCCGACTCCGAATTTTTGAGCCTCGCGGCAACCAGTCCCTTGTGCAGCCAGCCGTGCGCCGCGGTGTCGTCTTCGCCCTCGTTCTCGCGGTTGCGGTTTTCAATGGCTTTGTTGCAGGCTTCGGCAAGGAAATCGTTGTTCTGGGTCTCAAACGCGGGCCACGCGGCATAGAGGTGGCTTATGTGGCGGTGCTTGTTGTTTTCGCGGTATTCGTCCATCGCCCATTCGCAAAGCGCTCCGCTCCCGTCGTATTTATAGTCCGGCAGAAGCTCTGAAAGTTCCTCCCATTTGCTGACACGCTCTTCATAGCCCGGCGCTTTCACAGCTTTTTCGGCTTCAATTGTCATTCTGAGCCCGTCCTTCGCGGCAGAGATATCCATTGTGGCGTTCGCGGTTATGGTGGAGGTGTAGCCCAGAGGCGCGTTTTCGGGGGAATAAGAGGGAATAATCAAATACTTTTCTCCCGGCTCAAGGCTCGTTTTGCCTGCCTCGTAGCGGGCTGTGCCGTTAACGTCCGTATAGTATTCGGGAGTACACAGCTGCTCCCAGAAATTCGCCTGTTTGGTGAGCAGCGGCAGCAGGATATCCCTTTCAAGGTCGAGCGTCTGTCCGTCATATTCTATTTCCGTGTTTCCGAAGCACTGCCAGAATTCAAATATCGGCGCGAGCATCCAGCTTGCTCCGGCGTTCCAGTACTGGAACGGGTACCAGCGGCTGTATTCCACCATCATCGCCCTGTCGCCGTCGGTGTTGACAGGCACCTGTATCGCGTCGGTCATGCCGTAGGTCTTCGCGGCGTTCTCCTCCCAGTCGGGTATCTGCCGGAGCACGAATTTAATGTAGCCTTCGCCCGCCTCGCGCATATTGCCGGTGTTCATTCCCGAAGCCTGAAGGTTCACGTTCGCGTCCATCGTGTATATACCTCTCCAGCCGGAGTTCCATTCGCCCGTCCACATACCGCAAAGCCTCGGGAAGGACGTGCCCGCGCAGCAAATCTGGGCGTATCTTCCCTGATTGTAGGCGCGCTCAACAAGAGCGGGTATAAGGGAGTCGCTTTGCTTTTGCAGCAAAATAAGATATTCGTTCGCGGTTTCTTCGCGGGAGTCGTCGCCGAGGTCGAGCTTAACGGCGTTGAACATAGCCGAGTGCTTTTCGGCGTGCGGTCTCAGGGCGTTTTCATAGCTGAATTTCCCGTTCGCGGTATATTTTTCGGCAACCTGTGACGTACAGGCGAAAAGCCCGTTCAAAAGAGCGCTTGTATCGGAATCCCTGAAATCCTCCATCGTGCCCATGTCGAATGTGCGGTCGGACTTTGTTATAAGGTAAACCGCGTCGGCGTCGGATATTTTGACCGCGGGGTTCTTGTCGGCGGCTATGTTTTCCGAGTCGTTCGTCTCGTCAAGCACTATTCGCTCCTTTTTGCCGCCCTCAACGATCACTCTTGTAAGGCCGCAGAAGCCGCCGCGCTTCAGTTCGCTGTTTTCGTATTCAGGGTAGTGGGCGAGCAGAGCGATATAGTCGGCGCTGCCGTCCACAAGCTTTTTATAGCGCATGTTTTTCTCGTCGCCGTTGCCGAATCCCCGAAGGGACCAGCAGTCGTCAATTGAAAGCGTCATGTTTATTTTCGCGCCGAGGCTTGATTTGCTTATTTTAGTAATCGTCACGTTATCCTCTCTTGAGGAAAACGTGGTCCTCTCCCAGGTACCCTGAATATCGGTATATTTCACGCCTATTTCGGCGGTCTCGTAGTCCGTCCAGCGGATATAGTCGCGGTAGCTTCTCTGCTTTGAAGAGAACCTTAAAACAAACGACGGGTGAAACGCGTAGAAATACGTGGAGTTTCTTCCGTTCACGTCCCAGGTGTCGTCGTAGTTTATCACGGCCTGACGCGCCTGTTCGAGCTCTTCGGTAACTTCGTCGGGCGTGTACCTCGGGTCGTTTGAGGGCATGATAAAGTGTATGTTCTGGTAGATGTGCGTGTCGCCGTAGGGCGAGCCGGAGCAAACCACTCCGTTTTCGCCGTTGCCGCTGACCATGCCGTCAAACCAGCTCAGCCTGTCTTTATCGTTATTCGCGTAGGGCACGAGCTCGGTATACTGCGTTGCGAATGATTTTAAGTGACCGTTGTTTATCATATCGATGTTTCCCGCCTTAAAGTGATCGGATATTCCCGAAAACAGATTCCCGCTCGTTATTAGCGCCAGAATTATGCTTATAATGAGCTTCAATTTTTGCAGCAGAGCCATTATTAATCTCCTTCTGTAATTTTATATTTCTATTATACTTTATAAGCATGTGTTTTTTCAAGTGTTTAATTTCGTCTTTCATAATATGTTTTTGAGCTTGCTTTTTTTGCTGCGGGTATGTTAAAATCAATAAGTCGGAGTCTTTGTGAAAACGAGAAAATTAAAAACGACGGGCGGTAAAAAATGTACAACGAAAACATAAACAACAGGATCCTCAGTAAGCTTGAAAGCGCAATGAACGTTTACGCCAAGAGCGTGTACCAAAAGGTGGGCGAGCTTGAAAACGCAGAGGCCTTTTTCACAAAGGAGCATCTTCGCGCCGTTCCCGAAAGCGGCTTTTCGCCCATAAGCTCGGGCGCGTCCTGGGGAGAGGAATGGGGCAATATGTGGCTTAAGGGCGAATTCACCGTTCCCGAAGCGCTCGGAGGCCGAAAGCTTTATGCCGTTTCGGGCTGCGGCGGCGCGGAGCAGCTTTTCTTTTTGAACGGCGAGCCAAAGGGTATAATAAACAGCAAAAACCGTGATTTTATCGGCGGCAGCCACGCGAGCGTATATCTCGGAGAGGCGCATCCCGGGGAGACCCTGAGCCTTGCCTTTGAATGCTATGCCGGGCACTACGACCCGAACACCGACCCCTACGACGATTATTTCTGCCCCGATCCCACACAGGGCTTCACCCACGTTTACAACGGAGTTGAGATCTGCACCCGAAACGACGATATTTTTACCCTCATTTTTGATATACGCGAGCTGCTGAACGCCGCCAGGCGCCTCCCAGACAACAATTTCACGTCTGCCAGAGCAAGGGAAGCGCTGCTTAAAATAAACGAAGCGCTGGTGCTCTTCCCGAAGCACGCCGACGAAAACGAGGTAATGAGAGGCGTTAAAAGCTCTCTTAAAATTTCCCGCGCGTTCTTCGGCGGCGGCAATTCGCGCGTGTTCGGGAAGGTGGGTGTTATAGGCCATTCGCATATGGACACCGCGTGGCTCTGGCCGGTTTCGGAAACAATAAGAAAATGCGCCCGCACCTACGCGAACGCTCTCAGGCTCATGGAGCAGTACCCCTCGTATAAATTTATACAGTCCTCCGCCCTCCACTCGGAGTGGATGAAGGATTATTATCCCTCGATTTTCAAAGAGATGCAGCGCCGCGTTGCCGAGGGGCGCTATGAGCCAAACGGCGGCGTATACGTTGAGTGCGACTGCAACATAACCTCAGGCGAGCTGATGGCAAGGCAGTTCCTCAAGGGCCAGCAGTTCACCAGAGAAAACTTTAACTATACCTCAGATTCCTTCTGGCTGCCCGACACCTTCGGCTACAACGCCAACATCCCGCAGATAATGCGCCTTTCAGACGTCAAATATTTTTACACCACCAAAATAGCCTGGAACGAGCTCAACCGCTTCCCGTTCGACAGCTTCGTGTGGAAGGGAATAGACGGCAGCGAGGTGATAACGCATTTCAACCGTACGCACTGCTGGCCCGACGTAAACGATACGTCCGCCTGCGTTCGGGAGATCCCGCAGAAGGACGCCGTGGATATGCGCCTTCTTGCCTACGGCTTCGGCGACGGAGGCGGCGGTCCCACCCCCGGAATGGTGGAGACATCGCTTCGCTCCTCACATATGGAGGGCATGCCCGAAATTGAGTCGATGACGATAAGCGATTTCGGCAAAGAGCTTGAAACAAAAAAAGATAAGCTCCCGGTCTATAACGACGAGCACTATCTCGAGCTGCACCCCGGCACTCTCACTCAGATGCACGACGTAAAGCGCAAGAACCGCAAGGCTGAATACGCCATGCGCGACATGGAGTATCTGAACGTTCTTTCCGGCGCGCCGAAAAACGAAAACGCCGACCGCTGGCTCAAGACCCATCTCAAGAACCAGTTCCACGATATCCTTCCGGGCACGAGCCTCAAGTGCGTCTATGACGTCTTTAACGCCGAAATGGACGATCTACTTAAAAACTACAGAGAAGCTTCCTCCGGCTACGCTTCGTCGCTCACCGACGGCAATAAAGATTTCGTGACGCTGTTCAACACGCTTTCTTTCAACAGAAGCGACGTTACGGTGATATCTTCCGATAAATGGGCAAAGGACTATCCCTCCCAAAAATACGTCGACGTATGCGGCAGAGAGCTTACAGCCGTTGGCGGCGTGAACGTCCCGGGCTTTTCGGCCGTTTCGCTTGAGCTTGCCGATGCACCTCTGAGCGCGCCGTCCGCGTTTAAGTACAGCGGAAACGTGCTTGAAACCCCCTTTGCCGTCATCACCTTCGACGCCGACGGATATATAAGCTCAATGGTGGACAAGGCATCGGGCAGAGAGCTCAGAAAGCCCGGCGGGCAGCCTCTGAACGTGTTCCTGTTCGGAGAGGACGTCCCGCTGTTCTACGATAACTGGGACGTCGATCTCGACGTTGTCGAGCGACTTTCCCCTGTCCACGGCTTTAAGGGCAGAACGGTGGTTTCCGACGGCCCCGTTGAGATCCGCCTTCGCAGCGAATTCGAAATAGGCGGCGGCACCACCCTCACGCAGGATATGGTGTGCTACGCGAACAGCCCCAGAGTGGACTTCCACACGCTTGTAAACTGGAACAGCCCCCACAGGCTCTTAAAGGCCGGTTTCGATCTCGATATCTCGGCAAGAAGGGCAAGGAGCGAGATCCAGTTCGGCTGCATCGAACGCCCCACCACCGTCAACAACAGCCTCGAGCTTGTTAAATTCGAGGTATGCAACCGCAACTTTACCGACGTCAGCGAGACCCGCTTCGGCGCCGCGCTGCTCAACGACTGTAAATACGGCATAACGGTGACCGACTGCAATCTCCGTCTTTCGCTTCACCGCGGCGGCACGCATCCCGACTACACAGGCGACAGCGGAGAGCACGAAATGACCTATTCGCTTCTGCCGCACAACGGCGGTTTCTCGGCTGAAAACGTTGTCTGTCCCGCCTATGAGCTGAACGTCCCCGTTGTTTCGGCCCCCGGAAAAACCAAGGCCGGAGCCTTCGCAAATATAAGCGCTCCGAACGTTATCGTTGAGGCTGTCAAGCCCGCGGAGGACGGCAGCGGCGACTTTGTTATGAGGCTCTATGAGTGCGAGGGCACGAAAACAACTGCTTCGATAAGGCTCGGCTCACCGGTTAAAAAAGCCGTTTTAACGAACATCCTCGAGGACGCCCTCGAAGACCTCCCCGTTTGTGAAAACGCCGTTGACCTCACCTTCCGCGCGTTTGAGATCAAAACGGTAAAATTCAGCAGATAAGCATAATATTTCAGTTTTTTACCTCCCCCGAAATAATAACCCGCTGTGACTTTCAAATCCTGAAAGAAATCATAGCGGGTTTTATGATGTTATTTTTGCCGATGTTTTTATTTCAAAGAAGGACTTCGCTGTTTGTTCCGTATAACACGTCGGGTTTCCCGGCTATTCTTTCGCAGAATCTTTCAACCTCGTCCCAGGTGTCTGCGATATCGAATTCATAGCTGTGCCCCCAGATGTAGAAAATCATCGGGGCGTCGGCTTTCGCAGCCAAAAACTCATCGGCAAGCTCAAAAAGCTTTTTGAAGTTTATCATATGCACGGTGGGATGAAGCGTCATAAGATCCTCGGGCGGCGAAAAGCCGAAGGTGGCAACCGTTGTGCGCGCGTATGCTGCCGCGCTGTGTTTTCTGAGCAGCTCTGCAACCTCTTTTGTATAATTCACGCCGCCGCCGGGATACGCCATCCCCTTAACGTCATAGCCCGCGAGAGCCGAGAGCTTTTTTCTGTCTTCGACGACCTGCCTGAGTATCTCGTTTTCATCCGTAAGCTGAGCGAGGTTCGGGTGGGTAAGCGTGTGCGCGGCAATTTCGTGCCCTTTATATATCTCTCTGACTTTGCCCGGTTCTATCTTGTTGTGGCTGACCTTAACCCCCTCTCTAATGAGCTCTCCCGGCAGACCGAGAAGCTCGGAATTGAGGTTGAAGGTGCATTTGAGAGAGTATCTGTCAAATATCTCAATAAGGCGTATATCCTGCGTCACGCCGTCGTCAAAGCTGAAGGTGACGGCTTTGTTTTTTCTGTTTTGCATAGCATCCTCCGCTGAGTGTGTTTTATTAAAGTATAGCGCGGCTATATTCTTATATCAATACCGAAAAATGCCATAATCACGGCCATTTTTGTTCAAGTTTTGTTTTTGCCCTTTAAAAGAAAGCTCCGCGGTGCTATCATAAAGCGCAGGAACACTTAAGGAGGACAATATGAAACAGATACAAATCGGCAAAGTGCTTTCGGCAAGCGCGGTGGCAATGGGCTGTATGCGCCTTTCCGGAGCCAGACACAGCGTTTCCGAAGTTATAGGTACCGCGCTCGAATGCGGCATAAACTTTTTTGACCACGCCGACATCTACGGCTCGGGCAGGTGCGAGGAGATTTTCGGAGAATATCTTTCAGCCAATCCCGGAGCGAGGGACAAAATGATCGTTCAGACCAAATGCGCGATACGTCCGGGCTGCTACGATTTTTCAAAGCGGCACATAATCTCTAGTGTTGAGGGGTCGCTCTTAAGACTTAAAACGGATCACGTTGACGTTTTGCTCCTTCACCGTCCCGACGCCCTTATGGAGCCCGAAGAGGTCGCCGAGGCGTTCAGTGAACTCGAAGCTTCCGGAAAGGTGAGGTATTTCGGAGTGTCGAACCACAGCCCCATGCAGATAGAACTGCTCAAAACCGCGGTAACTCAGCCGCTCATCATAAACCAGATGCAGCTCTCGCTTACCGAGGCCGGAATGATAACTTCAGGTCTCAACGTAAACATGAAAAACGACGAATCCGTAATGCGCGACGGCTATGTGATAGATTATTCGCGCGTTAAGGGTATGACGCTGCAAACCTGGTCGCCGTTTCAGCGGGGATTCATCAAAAGCCCGTTTATCGGCGATTACGAAAACCATCCCGAGCTCAACAAAAAGCTCGACGAGCTTGCCGAAAAATACGGCGTTCAGCCCATATCCGTCGCGTGCGCGTGGATACTCCGGCACCCGGCGAAAATGCAGGTCATCTCGGGCTCGATGAACCCCGACCGCATACGCGCGGTATGCGCCGGAGCCGACGTGGATATGACCCGCGAAGACTGGTATTCGCTCTATCTTTCGGCGGGCTACCGTCTGCCGTGACCGGTTCATTTCGGTTCGATCCAGCCCTCGGGCGATACCGGGAGCATAAGCTTTTCGGGATCGCCTCCGTTTTTTAAGAAAGTTGAGTATATATATTTTTTATACTCGTCGGTGTATTCATATTTCCAAAGCCTGTTTATCTTGGCGAAGTCCTCCGTTGTTTCATCGGGGAGCTTCGTCACTTTTTCTTTTTTGTAGGGAAGCGGCACGCGCACGGTCCCGTCGCTTGTTATAAAATATTGAGACGAGAGCGCGATCGCGGTGCGGTTCGCCTCTTTTCTCGGAAGCTCTGCCTCGAACATCACCCTTGTTACGGGAAAAATCACCGTGTCAGCGTTCAGAAGCCTGTAGCACTCGGACGACAGCCCCGTATGCCCGTGGTGAGCTATCTGCGCCACGTCGCATTTGAGCGTTTTCCCCCAGCGTTTTTCGAGCATCGAGCCGGCCTTTACGGCAGCGTCGCCCGGAATAAAAACGCGCGAGCCCTGCGCTTCGAGCATAACGACCGCGGAGGAATCGTTGTAGTCGTCAATATATTCCGGGAAAATATCCTCAAAGGTCGAGAGCACGTCAAACGCGAGCCCTCTGACGTAAAAGCGCATCCCCGTGTGCAGCTTGTAAACCGGCGCGCCGTATTTTTCAAGACACGAAAAAAGTTTTTTCGCCGTTTCGGTCTCCTCGTAATTACCGTCCCAAACCGCGTAGTCCGCGGGCAGAAGGTTCTGGTAAAAGCCCTCGATAACAACGTCCCCGGCGTTGTAGAGCAAAAAATCCGTAAGCTTGCTCACGTGGTCGGTGTGGGCGTGCGTTATGAGCCAGCCGCAAACGGTGACCTTCTTGTTTTCGGGCGTACGCTCCCGCATGAATTTATATATGCGGTCGTTGTCGTTGGGCTGAAAATAGTGTCCGCTGTCAACAACAAAAAAGCTGTGGTCTGGGCACTGTATCATAAGGCACATTCCGCAGTCTATAAGCGTATGGTCGTTTTCAAAAGCGTAAAAAACCGTTTCGGCGTCTCCTTCGCAGCTGTCAGGCGAAAGGCGCGGCGTTTGCTCGTTTTCACATACCGTCACGCGAAGGGAACCGTCGCACGGGGTATAAAGGGCGTTAACTCGCAGGCTTTCTTTTTTCAGAGCGGAAAAGAGGTTTGTGTTCGGCTCCCGTTTCTGAAGCGTTTCAAAGCCGTCATCCTCAAGGGCTTTGATCAGCTCTCCGTAAAGCTTTTCGTCTGCTTTTTCAATGTAGCGCATAAAACAGCCCTCCCGACAGTCGAAATCTTTCCCGGGAAGGTCGTCAATAAATCTTATTTTTGAAAAAAGGGTCCGCGCTTTTTCGTTTATATCACTCATGTCCGTATTATACCTGCGCGTCAACAAGCCGTCCGCCGCGAAATTCAAGTATGTTTTTGATCCCCGCGCCCTTCACCGCCTCGAGGCAGCTTTCAAAGGCGAAGTCGAGCTTCGTCATGTCGTGGCAGTCGCTTCCGAAAACAACGCAGCCGTCCTTTTCGGCAATACGCTCCAGAATGAAGCCCGCGGGATAAGGCGCGCTTTTTATGCCCTTCGCCATCGCGCCGGTGTTCACTTCTATCGGTATGTTTTTTTCGAGCAGCGAGTCGACGGCTTCAAGAGCCGTGTTTTTGTAGTATTTTGACGCGTCGTCAACCATGCCGTATTTTGTGAGCAGGTCGAAATGCCCCATATAAAGCGGACTAAGCCCGGCGCAGCTTGAAACGAGCTCGTAATACATCTTAACGTATTTTTTTTCGTCACCGCCGAGGCCTTCGTTTATCGCCCTTGTAACGTCCTCGCGCTTTCCGTCAACGGCATAGTATTCGCCGTTTATCAGAACGTAGTGCACTCCGGTGATAAAATAGTCGAAGCCCTCTCTGTATGCGGGATCGGAAAAACGGTCGAATTCCGTTCCGCAGTATATCTCGATTTTGCCCTTATACTTTTCTTTGAGCCAAGCGACCGTTTCTTTGTAGAGGCCGTATTTTTCTTTCAGCATGCAGTAGTGCGTGTCGAAAAAGGTGTAGCTGTGATCGGAAAAACCAATAGAAACAAAGCCCTTTTCAAGGGCTGTTTCAACGATATCCTCCGGTGTGTTTTTTCCGTCCGAAAAAACGGAATGCGTGTGCATGTTGCTTCTGATCATATTGAAAGATATCCCTTCGAATTTATCAGTGAAGATTGTTCAGCGAAATGCTTTTTGCCTTGACTTCGCCGTCAAAAAAGCGGATAAGGCTCGCCATATCGAGCGTCTGAGTGGTCCGTATGGTCATGTCGTACATCACCGTGCCGTCGTCGCGGTGCTCAAGACGGCTGTCGGTTGAGGTTGCCTCCCATTTTTCCATCTGCGCTTCAAGAAGCTCCTTGAACTCATCCGTGTCCTTCACTGCGAACTGTATCTGATAGGCGTTATACGAATCCGCGCCTATTTTGAACTTGTGCATGAGCACCTGAAGCACTGCTATGAGCAAAGTGCAGAAAATACCGAGAGTGAACATGCCGGTCCCTATACAAAGCCCTATGCCGGCGGTCACCCAAAGACCCGCAGCTGTGGTAAGGCCCTTAACGGCGCCTTTGTTTTTGAATATGACTCCCGCGCCGAGAAAGCTTATGCCGCTCACTACCTGCGCCGCGATACGCGCCGGATCCGCGCCGCGGGTCCCGTGGAAGGTTTCTCCCGCGAGCCCGGTGAGATCGGCGAATCCGTATTTTGATACGATCATAATAAGAGCCGCGCCGCAGCAAACTATGATATGTGTGCGTATGCCCGCGCCTTTGAAGCGGCGGCTGCGCTCAAAGCCTATCGCCGCGCCGCAAACGCACGCAAGGACCAGACGGAGCATGAAATCGCCGGTCTGTTCCCATGAAAACTGACTGAATAAATACTGGAACAGCGTTTGTCCCTCAGGCAGGCTTATTGCGAGAGTAAACATAAAATCACTTCTTTATAGATTATTTTTGGAATAAATATCATAATATCACTGTTTTACGGTTTTTTCAATAGTTTTTATCTATATCATTCGATGTTTTGATGAAAAACGCACAAAAACCGTTTTCCTGTTTTCTTTATTGTTTCCGCGAATATGCGCTGGCCGAATCCAAGGCCGTGTATACCGGCGTTTTTCCCGACAGGTCCGATTCAAACAACAGCACCCTGTTCACCGGGAGACGGACGCTTTTAAGCGTGCTCCCGCATTCCCAGAACCGCGGTCCTTCCGGCTGCGGTGCCGCTTTTCTGCACAGTGTGACGTGCGCGCGGAAAGCCTGCCGGTCAAAAGAAACCTCCTCTTCGTCCAGTGCTTTTCTGAGTTCCCTCACATAGCTTTCCAGCGCGGCGCTGTTTTTATAGAGCGCAACGAGCGTATCCCCGAAAAGCGCTAAACGGTCAAAGGTAAGCGCCGTTCTCGGAACCGGGTTTTTTCTCAGCGCGCGTGAGATTTTTTCGGTTTCTTTAGCATTCCCGATAAAAACAAGCGTCATATGAAGGTTCTCGGGCGGAGTATACCGTCCGTTGACGCCGCGTCTTTTAAGCTCCTTCTGAGTGTCCGCTATCGCCCGTTTCACGCCGGCGGTTACCGGCAGCGCAATAAAAAGCCGCATGTTGCCCGCTCCCTTTTGTTTCTTATGTATTTATAATAGCAGAAATTTTACTTTATTACAACAGCGCGCAAAACAGCGCACAAAACCGCTGCGTTCCGGCGAAAGGAAGCGCGGCGGCCTTTATTCATTCAAGCTTAATTTACGGATCGTTTACTATGCCCACGAACAGCGGCATCCGGTCTTCGCTCATAACGGCGAAAATGAACGGACGGTCAAGAGTGAATTCCATTTCCTCCTCCGGGGGCATAGCCGCGCCGGCAAGCATCATTTCCGTGTAAGCGGCGGCTGTCACGCCCTTTTCATCCGCAATTACCCTCGCGCCGTGGTTTATATCCGAAACCGCAACAGGCTTTGTGTCGGTCAGGGGAGTGAAGTCCGCTTTTTCGGTGAAGCAGTCGGTCACGCCGAGCTTTTCGAGCCCTTCCTTGAGCGAACGCTTGGAGCTCACGTCGAATTTCGGTACCGATAAATGCACGCGAAGCCTTTTGAAATTATTCCAGTCGGCTTCCTTGTTCATCGTAAACAGGAAATCAAGAGTCTCGGCGTCTTCAAGCAGCTCTTCGGGCGAAACTCCCTCGTCCGGCAGAATGAACCACACGGTCTCGTTCTGCTGAAGGTCCTTTTTGACCGCGCCGAAGCTTTCGCCCCAATAGTATTCGCCCCACAGGTTCGTCTCCTTCATAAATTCGGCGTCGGTATCCCCGGAAGGGGAGTGGAAAACGCCCTGTTCCGTTGAGTCGGCGCTGAATTCCGCCTGCCACTTATCTCCGAAATACGCTGTGGAATAGAGGGATATCATCGTGAGCGGGTCCGATTTTATTTCGGAGACGTAATCCTTGAGCAGGCCGCCCGTCTGACCGTTGATCCATTCACGCACCGCCGTGTCGAATTCCTCCGTTCCGGGTTTCCCGCTGAAGGAGGATGCGTAATAGCTTTCGGCAAGGGTTTTGAGCGTATCGTCCTTGAAGTCAACGTCCTCGTTCATCCAGAGCGAATCGGCAAGTATGCAGAAGGCCGACCCGTCGTTGCGGTAGTTGGCGTTAAAAACCTTGTTCGCCTGAGTTCGCATCGTTTCAATATCGTTCGCGCCGAGCAGACTCAGCACCTGGGCTCTTGTTTCGCCGCCGGATATCTCGGCAAGCATCGCGAGCGAAAAATAGATGTTGAGAGGGGAACACACGCTGTTTTCGCCCGCTTTGCCGTCGAGGAAAGCCGACAGCGAGCGGCTGAAAAACGGATAAAGAGATATTCCCGCGCCGTAGCATTTCTCTCTTCTTTCCCGAAGCGCTTCATACCAGGCGTCCATCTCGTCTTCGTCGGACATATCTCCGTTTTCGGGATATTTCGGCTGCGACGGATACTCGGCGGCAAAGGCCGTGAGGGCCTTGAGCAGCGCGTTTGCTTCGTCGTCTTGCTGCACCGGCTGAACGTCTGTAGGCTGAGCGCCGTCTTCCGGCGCGCCGTTTTTATTCCGGTTCGTTTCCCCGGTGTGTGAGGGTACGGACGGCGTAGGTTTATCGGCCGCGCGCTTCGCCGCGACCGCCCCGACTCCTATTATAACTGCAAGCGCTGCAGCCAGCGCGGCGACTCTGGCCGCGATAACTCCGGTTTTCTTTTTTTTCTTTGCCGCGCCCGGCGCGGAATCCCCTACAAGGGTTGGATCAACGTCGTTAAGCGCGTCGACAATGTCATTCGGTTTCATAAAGCTGTTCCTCCTTCAGAAAATCCTTCAGCCTTGAGCGTGTCCTGCACAGGCTCATCTTTACCGCGCCTTCGGTCATATTAAGGTCTCGGGCTATATCCTTAACGGAACCAAACCACCAGTACCTTTTCATAAACACAAGGCGCGCTTCGGGCGTGAGAGACGATAAAAACGAATTGAGCGCGTTTTTAAGGGCGAGCGTATCTGCAAAGGCCCGTCCGTCGCTCCCCGGAACAGCCTCCTCCAGCTCCGTCAGGCTTTCTTCGTATACGCCGCTTCCGCGTTTTGCCCTTGTTCTCGCGCGAAGCCTGTCAAGCGCGGTCCTTCGGCACACAGCCGAAAAATACGGCGCGAGCGGGTTTGGCTGCGCCGGGGGAACGGCGTTCCACACCTTTAAGTAGGTGTCGTTTTCTGTTTCCTGCGCGTCCTCGCGCGAACCGAGCAGACGCAAGGCGAGCGTTCGTATAAGGGGGCCGTATTTTTTGCGGCTTTCGCTTATGGCGTCTTCGTTTCTCTCGTTGAAAAGCCTCAGTATCTCTGAGTCGTCCATGTTCTCTCACTCCTTTCACCTGTATTAACGACGTTTCTGTTTCAAAGGTAACGCCGAATGAACGTCCTCACGGTAAGAAAAAATTTTTGATATAAGCTGTTGACGCCGAAAAAACGTCGGCGGCAGGATCGCTTCGATGAGTTTAGGGCGTATCCTCCCCCGTAACGGTTTCGCGCCCTGTAAGGGTCAGCATAAGCGAAGCTGCGTAAACGCGCGACAGGTAGTCGTTCGGGTGGTTTATGTTGTTGCCAGTGATATCGATGAATTTTTTCCTTTTCAGTATTTTTTTGCTGACCGAAGTCATTTTGGCGACGTCGCATTCCGTCCCCTCGGCGTTCAGCTTTTCACTCAGCTTAACAAGCTCCGGCTCCTGGACCCGTTGATTCGCGAACCATCCTATTCCGTCGGGGTTCGGGAGCATTGTTGAAATAAGCGTTATCGAGGCGTTTTTTTGCAGTGAAAGAACGCCTCTCACTATTTTTTCACAGTTTGAAGCGGTTTTTTCGGGAGGGGTCTTCCCGTCGTTCATCCCGTATCCCAGAACGAAAAGGTCGCAGCCGTACTTTTTGATCTGCGGCAGGATATGCGTTTCAAGGCTGTTTACGCCGTTTTGCGAATTCCATCCGCCGACCGCGGTGTTTACAAGAGTTATAACGCCCTTCTTTCCCTTCGGTTCTTCGGGGAACGGCCCGCCGTAAGCTTTTTCGGCTTCCGGGAGAACAAAACGGACGCCGTAATCGTAAATTCGCGCCAGCGCGCAGGTGAACAGTATAGGAAAAGAAGGACCATACGGCGCTCTGTTATGCGTAAGGCTCGCGTTGGCGCCGTAGGTGATGCTGTCGCCGTGAAAGAGGACGGTAACGTCCTTCCCGCTCTTAAGCTTTTGTAAAAAGCGTTCATACCGGCCCTTGCCGGGCTCCGTAAATTTGTTTCCGGTCCCGTGAACGTAGGTCACCTTTATCTGATACCGCCCTAAGGTTCCGCTTTCGTTAAAGTAGCACGGCGACTCCGAGCCGTCGGGTCTTCGGACCTTCAACAGCGGCTGTTCTCCGGGCGAATAATAAAGCTCCGGCGTCATAACGGGTATAGCCGAGCCTTCGGTAAGCGTTAGCTTTCCGTCTTTGACGGCGTAATCCCTGCCGTATTCGTAAACCGTTTTTCCGTCGTAGGAGCTTACCGAAACGATTTTGTCTATATCAAACAGAAGCTGCTTTTCTTCATTTGGATAAATAAATGCCGCCGTCTCGTCCTCCGAAACGTTGCCGACGCCGACTCCCGCGGGGGGAGTATCGGAAAAGAACTGCTTGACCGCCTTATCGGGCGATACCGGTTTTTCCATATTCTGTACCTCTCTGTTCCGTATTATATTAACGCGTTGTTTGTCTTGTTCAGCTCTTTTTTATTTTTTGATAGGAAACTGCTCGTTTCCTATCAAATAAAAAGATTATAACGCCCGCCGATTTCGCCCTGACGGGCGACGGCGATGGCGTAATCGAAAGCGGCATCCTGCGCCGCAGACGCTGCGCCGCAGGCGCTTTCTTGTGCTCAGAGCTTTTTTATGCGACGCCGGGCGGTTTCAGACCGTTTTTTCGGTCAGCACGGTCCAGCCCTCCAGGCTGCCCTCGGTAAGGCTTATTCGGATCTTGCCGTTTGTGACCTGCGCCGTTCCGAGCACTCCGGGGAAACACAGAGGCAGCCTGACGTCCGGAGATACCGGATCCAGCCGTATGATACGTTTCGCGGCGTCGATACTAAGGCCCAAAGCGGCGTTCAGCGTGCTCCAGCTCGACATGGGGCGAGAGTAGTGGTGCCCGCACTCCCAGTGATCCCAAAGCGCTCCGAAGCGGGACTGGTTATCGCGTATCGCCGTAACAAGAGCGTTCGCGTCGTTAAGCTTGCCAACGCTCAGGCACAGCGCGGCCGTTAAGTATCCGATGCCCGTCCAAACGGCCTCGGTCTGGCAGTTTTTGTAAGAATAAAGCGTGGTGCGCCGCCCTTCGGGACATGAGGCGTTTATGAGCCCGCCGTCCTTATCGAAGTTCTGTTTGAGAACGAGCTTCATTACGTCACTCACGCGCTCGTCGCTCATGCTGCCGCCGATCCCCGCAACCCTCAAAAACCATTCTCCGTCAAGCTGGTCGGTCATCAGGGTCTCGTCCTTTTCTCCGCCTTTGCGCCACAGGTCGTAGTATTCCCCGTTCCAAAGGAGCGTTTCAAGCGACGCAAGGCCCTTATTAAGCAGGCTCCGCCACTTTTTTGCGCGTTCGGCGTCGTCCATCTCGTCGGCTATACGGGCTGCGGCCTTCAGCGCGGCGAGCCACAAAACCGAAATATAAACCGGCGTGCCCGACAGGTTCCACGCGTCATATGTGTTGCGGGTGGTGTCGCGGTCGGGGAGCCCGTCGCCGTCGGAGTCGAGCTCGCCAATGGAATTAACAGCGCTTATCACGTGCGGCCACATATCCTTCAGGTATTGTTTGTCGCCGGTATAAAGGTAGTCGCGAAGCACCATCAGCACAAACTGGTTGTTCATGTCAACGCGCTCGTAGCCGCTGCCAACGTGGTCAAGGTCGGGTGTGAAAAAGTGGTGTACGCGTCCGTCCTCGCGCTGGAAGGCGGCTCCCATACGCATCTGCCCGAGCTGCAGCTTCGGAAACAGAGCCAGAAGGCCGAACGACGCGTGGGAGGTGATGTCGGTGGTGTGGAAACCGCAGAAGCCCTGCCCCTCCCACAGTCCGAACTTGCCGTCCTTGAGATACCATGAGCACTTGACTAAAGTGCTCAGGTGCCCGCTCCAGCAGTCCGGATACACCTCCGGAAGGGTGGTGTCATAGAGCAGCTCAGAGAAAGCGGCGGCTTTCCGGAACACCTCCGGATGCTCCCGCAAAAAGGCGTTGGCTTCATAAGCCCCGCAAAACAGGTTTTCATAGTAATGCCCGAGCCGCCGTCCGTCTTTTGAGAAGTGGTTCGGAAAATACCAGGACAGAATAAAACGCACGTTCTTTTTTTCTCCCGGTTTAAGACGTACGGAGCTGCACAGCGCCGCAGCGCCGAATTCCTCCGGGCTTTGGATGTGCAGGCGGTTCTGCCCTCTCATTGCGGCGAGGAATCCGGCCTTCTGCTCACGGTTTTCGGGAAATTCGGGCTTCGTCCATCTTATGCGGCGCAAAACGGAAGCCGCAAACGGATATTTGACGTATTCGCTGAAAAGCGAGTCGATCTCGCCGTCCGACAGCGCCTTTGTGTTTTCTGGGATCTCAGGCGGCGGCGAACCAACGTCGCTGTCCGGCAGTCGGCCGGTTTCACGAAAGCCGAAAAGCGCCGATTCCTGGCTTACTCCGAAATTATCGTCGTCAAAAATGTATTCTCTGATAAAACGCCTGTATTCTCCGGCGATATAGCTTTTTTCTCCGTCGCCGCAAACAGAGAGGCACGTTTCGCCGCAGTTCGGCGCGTCGGACGCTTCTGCCGGCCGCAGGGTGACGCTGACGCTTTCCGAATCCATTGAAAGGGTATTCCTGCAGCCGCCGTCGTTGCAGAAATCAGGCGCAAGCGTCCCGAGCAAGCTCACCGTGAGAGGTTCGTTTCCGGTGTTTTCTATTTCAAAATCCATATAAAAACCCGGCGTGGCGGAGATATTAGTTTGGTGCGGCACAAACGGCGCGACGGCCTTGCCCGTCAAACGGCAGGGGAGAGCGCCGTCCTCATATTTAAGCTCGCAAACGGGGAACCTCCCGTCAAAGGATATGCGTTCCACCGGTTTGTTCCACGGGAATAAGCGGTAGGTGAAATCATCCGGGTCGGTCTTCATTCCGAGCTTGCGGACAACGGGACGACCGCCGTCCTTTTCGGTACGCACCCAGAACGACAGCGCGCCGGTGCTGCCTTCTCCGTCGTACGCCTTGCTTTCCCAGCAGACCTCGGTAAGTCTGGGAGGGTTGGCTATCTGCCAGTAGTGGAATTCGCCGTCGGGAAACAGCTCAACGCTTCCCGCGCCGATACCTCCCAGCGCAATTCCGCTGGCGCTCGGCTTGGTCATAACGATTTTCGCCATATGCAAAGCCACCTTTCGATCAACATATCCGTCAAATTGAAAACGCTCTTTTTATAAGCTCGATAATAAGCCGTAAAAAACGGATCAGCGCGTGCAGCGGGACTGTTTCACCCGCTTCATCAAACGTCAGCGTCACGTTCAGGTCCGCAGGCTCGCTGTAATCGTCCGCGATCCCGCCCGCCAGCGTCTCGAGCAGTGCGAGCGCGAGCTTTTCGGAGGTTTCCCTAAGCGCTTCATTTGAAAGCGGCTTGCCTGTCAGCCTGTAAACGAGCGCGCCGAGCGATTCTCTGTCCGGCAGCTCCCGCGCGGCGGTGAGGACAGCCCCTTCAAGGCACTTAAGCAGCAGGGAAACGTCTTCGGGGGAGCTTACGGTCTGCTCGTCGCCGTGGAAGAACCCGTACATCAGTTTTGCCGCCGCTTCGTAGGGCTTTTTGTATCCGCTTTGCGGAATGGAAACGCCGAAGTCGGAAAGAGTCGCTTCAATGCTGTTGTCAGGGCCGTATATATCCTGTCCCACCGCGCTGCCGAGCGTGCCCATAAGCCTTTCTGCTGCCGTATACGCTTTTGTGTTCTCCTTAAGCTTAAACCAGCGCTTAAGCCGGTTGACGGAGCCGAGGTTCCGGTTAAACCATTTTCCGACTCCGGTCACAAAGTATTCCTTTGCGTAAGCCGGAAAATCGACCGAAAGCAGCTCGCGCTGCTGCTCTGTGAGCGTTTCGGGAAGAAGCGAGCTGTCTATGCGTTCCACGAACCTGCTTTCGATATCAATGGAGCCATCCCCGAAGGTAAGTATCCGGTAGGCGTTTGGGGAGGTTATAAGTGAACCGGTCTGGATGTCGTAAATCGTGTTCCCGCGGTCGGAAACGGAGGAGGAAATATCGTTCGCGTGTATGTGTCCCGTAAGGACCGTCCGTATCCCGTGGTCGGCGAACCAACCTGCGTATGACCGCCACAGGTCGATCATAGGCTGCAGCTCATAGTGGGGCAGAATACTGTGATGCATCATTGCTATCACTGTTTTTCCGCTGCGTTTCGCGTCGGCGGCCTGCTCTTTTAACCAGTTAAAAACGCCGGGGCTTATTTTGCCTTCGTCCTCGCCGTAAACACAGGAATCGATAGCAAGCAAACGGCAGGTATCGTTCAGGTCGACTGCGTAGGATGCGGAAGCTTCGTGCCTGTTTACAGCCTCCGCGTATCCGAAATCGGCGTATATTTCGCGAAATTCCTCCATGGATATCGCGGTTTCGCTGCTTTTTGCCGCGCAGTCGTGGTTGCCGTTGATAACAAAAATACTTTTCCCGCTTCTTTCTTCCGTCTGGCGCAGATACTGCGCGAAAGCGAGATGAGAATTTCTTTTTCCGCATGTAAGGTCCCCGGCTATAAGCAGATATTCCGAATCGGAGGCTTCAAACTGTGCCAGCATTTCGGCGAGGATCGCCTCGGATTCATAGTTCATCTGCCCCTGAGTGGAAGCGTAGCCGTATAAATCGGGCTCCAAAATATTCTCGGTGTATTCGTCGGAAAACGCTCCTAAATCATCAGCGCACTGAAAATGCGTGTCCGCCGCCACGGTCAGCCGAAGCGGCGCGCTCGCGGCCGAACCACGAAAGGGAATCGACCCCGAAAAAAAGCACAGGATAAGCATGAGCGCAGTAAAGCGGCCTCGGTTTTTTATTAATAACATCTCCGTTTTCGCCTCCGTCTGTTTTTTGAAATACCGCAAAAAGTTTTTTATTTGATAGGAAACTGCTCGTTTCCTATCAAATAAAAAGATTATAACGCCCGCCGATTTCGCCCTGACGGGCGACGGCGATGGCGTAATCGAAAGCGTCATCCTGCGTCGCAGACGCTGCGCCGCAGGCGCTTTCTTGTCACCATATAAACGGTACTTTGTTTTTTACGCCGGTCTTGTTTTTTTGCATGGTTTTCCTCTGAAACCCGGTTTGTTATATCAATTATAGCGCAATCTATCGTGTATTTCAATATATAAGGTCCTTGATATTCTCGCAGTTTCAGCCGTTTTACCGGCTATCGTTTTTTTAGCTTATCAGGCGTTGTTCCTGTGCGCGGTCTCAGAAGTCAAGTATAAAATTTCAATAAACCTCTTGACAAATTAGCATATGCTAATTATAATGATGATTGGTTAGGATGTGCTAACCATTTCTTTTGAGGTATTAGTTAGCTTGTGCTAATAATATAAATAGAGGGGGGAACGGTATGATACCTCTCAGCATGGCGGACGTGGGAAGCCCGCAGATCATTAAAAAGATCGGCGGTAATCCGGAGGTCAGGCAGCATCTGGAAACGCTTGGCTTCAACGTGGGCGGCGAGGTCTGCATTGTAAGCGCGCTGGCGGGGAACCTTATAGTGAAGGTCAAGGAAAGCCGCGTGGCGGTGGACGAGGCGCTTGCCCGTAAGATAATGGTTTGATATATTTTAGTTTATAGGAGGAAACGACATTGAAAACGCTCAGAGACGCTAAGATAGGCGAAACGGTCACGGTTGTGAAGCTGCACGGCGAAGGCGCTGTGAAACGACGCATCATGGACATGGGGATCACCAAGCACACGCCGGTGTACGTTCGCAAGGTGGCTCCGCTCGGAGACCCGGTGGAGGTTACGGTGCGAAATTACGAGCTTTCCATCCGCAAGGCGGACGCGGAAATGATCGAAGTGGAATGAATTCAATGCGGAATTCGAAAATCGGAATTATTTTTTTTCAGCCATCGGTTAGCGTTTGCTAATCGGTCAAAGCCGAATCGGCAGAAAGGAAAACACAGATATGAATATACGTATCGCCTTAGCGGGCAATCCCAACAGCGGCAAAACGACGCTGTTCAACGCGCTTACAGGCTCCAACCAGTTCGTGGGCAACTGGCCCGGAGTGACGGTGGAAAAAAAGGAGGGTAAGCTTAAAAAACACGACGACGTGACTATAACGGACCTTCCGGGCATCTATTCGCTTTCCCCTTATACGTTGGAGGAAGTGGTGGCGAGAAATTATCTTATAGGCGAGCGTCCCGACGCCATCCTGAATATCATCGACGGCACCAATCTGGAACGAAATCTGTATCTTACCACTCAGCTCACCGAGCTCGGAATCCCCGTGGTGCTGGCCATAAATATGATAGACGTTGTAAAGAAGAACGGCGACAGGATCGACACGGCACAGCTCGGCAAACAGCTCGGCTGCAAAGCGGTGGAGATATCCGCGCTGAAGGGCACGGGCGTTATCGAGGCGGCGGAGGCTGCCATTGAAGCGGCAAGGAGCGCCGTAACAGTGCCCATGCACACCTTCTCGGGCCCCGTCGAGCACGCGCTGGCGCACATTGAGGAGGCGGTTGTCCACGATCTGCCCGAAGAGCAGCAGCGCTGGTACGCTATCAAGGTGTTAGAGCGCGACGACAAGG
>JAFSWN010000245.1 GCA_017450185.1 Clostridia bacterium
GAATTATTCGTTGATAAACATGAAATATCTGTCCGAGGCGAAAGGTTTCAGCTCCACTTCGGCTTCCACTTCGTATCGTGCTGATCCAAGGCTTAAACAGAACTCTTTTTTCTTTCAAATCCTGATCTCACATCATTGACATACGTACAATTTTGATCGCGTTTTTTTCGAAGGAGCCGATTAATCCGCGCGATACTGTTAAAACTAAAGGTGAAAACAAATTACGGAAGTGACAGAAATGACAGTTAAACGCGGGGATATATTTTACGCGGATCTTTCGCCGGTGGTAGGCAGCGAGCAGGGCGGGATGCGTCCGGTACTTATCGTTCAGAACGACATGGGCAACCGCTACTCCCCCACCGTTATCGCAGCGGCGATAACAAGCAAAAAATTCAAAAACGACCTTCCGACACACATCAGGGTGAACGCAGACGGCTGCGGGCTGCAGCAGGATTCAATCGTGCTGCTCGAACAGGTGCGAACATTAGACAAAACCCGCCTTAGAGAACACATGGGGGCTCTCGGAGACGGGGATATGCACAGGGTGAACAAAGCGCTCAGCGTGAGCTTCGGTCTTTAATTCGCAGAGAAGGTCTCTCCCGCCGGGACGACGATTTCAGAACCGGAGGCGTTGAGCACGGCGATATCGTTCTCGGTGGCGTTTATTATAACGGTAGACGTGTTCATGTTGACTATGGCGTCGCATTTACCGCTGAACGTAAGCGTACAGTTTTTGCCTTCAATATAAACCGTATTCGCGCTGCCTGAGAACTCAACCTTGACGTCTTGACCGAAAACCGCAAAGGTTTCGGCGCTGCCTGCAAATTGTACGCCCTCTTCGCCCGCCGAATAAACCGCAACAGCCTTGAAAGACGCGTTGAGAGTCAGATTCGCGGGAGAGTCGACTATCAGCGTGACGTTCTTATAGTCAGCAGACGGAACAAGCAAGCTTTCATCTGTGCCGCTGAGCTTCACGGCCTCGTCTTTGCCTGCGCCGAGAGTGGAAAGAAGCGCGCTGCCGGTGGTAACGCCGCGCACAAAAACCGACGACTCGATATTTTTAAGCTCCGTCATGTCTTTGACGATATCGCCGACAGTACGCAGCGTCGTGGATTCGTCGTAGTCCTCGGGGATCTCCGGAACGGGGAAATCCTCTATTTTCGGTTTGTCCTTGCCGCAGGAGGCAAACGACAAAACCGCCGCCGTCATAAGCACGGCGAGTAAAACTGCGGTAATGCGCTTCATGGGATCATCTCTCTTGTTATTCCTCTGTCTGAGGATAATTGAATTCATACCCGGTGGTCTCGCTGCCGGTAAATGTCACGGTGAAGTCGCCGAGATGTTCGAGCTGTCCTATTCCTGAAACGTCGGCTGTGATCTTGAAATTTCTGACGTAGCTGACGTTCAAGAGCTCGTCGGCGTCCATATCGGTTTCGGCGGTTATGCGGGAGTCGGTATATCCAATATTATAATCGCCGACCTGTAAATAGTCTTTAATCACGTCGAATTTCGAAAGAACGGCGTTTTTATCATACGCGGGGCCGAAATACTTTTCGATCACAGCGGCGTCTGCCGGGACTATCTCGGTGAGTTCGCGCTCTTCACCGTTTTCGTTTGTTTCGGTATATTTATTCTCTGTAAAGAAATCGAAGGTAAACGTAAGAATATTGTCGGAAACGACGTCGAGCCTGAGGACCGAACCGTCTTCATCCTTTATCTCCTTGCCGTTTTCGTCAGTGACGGCCTCGGAACGAATATGCCTTGAGGAAGAAGCGGACAGAACGTCGGCTTCGTCTATGTTTTTAAGAAGCGTGTCTCCCGCTTCGGAAGCCTTTAGAGTTCTTTCGCTGCTGCCGGGAGAGTTTTCCGTTATCATGTTTTTAAGAATACCGGCGGTTTTATCAAGGATAGACGCCGAACCGTCCTCCGACTGAACGTCGGGGGTATTAATTTTATAGGAAACGCGCTCTGTAATATCGACGCATTTTTCAAGTCCGCCTTTAAGAGCGAGAGCGAATTCTTCCGCGAGCTCGTCGTCTTCGGGAGAATCGATAATAACAAGCTGGGAAGCGAGACGGGCGCGTTCCTTGACGTTTTTTATCATCGAACAAGACGACAGGCTTGTTATGAGCAGGACGCACAGCGCACAAAACGCCGTCGGTCTGATAATCTTTTTCATTATTACCACCGCTTATTTATCATATTCATATTGGGCTTTAAGGCCCTGTTCGTCAAACAGGAAAACCGCGTTAAGGGTTACTTCAAGGCATTTTTCAATGGTCTTAGGTTCAAGTATGTCCGCCTTGTCGTCGCGGGTGTGGTAATACCTGGGAGGACCCGGATTCATGGCGGCAAACAGCGCGGCGGGCACTCCCGCCTGGCTCATGGCGGCGGCGTCGGAGGCTCCCGCAAACATCGTTACTCTTTCGATGTCGAGCCCTGCCTGCTCGCCGGCGGTGTGAAGAAGCTCAACAGCCCGCTTATCGTGCCCTACCACTCCGGACATATCGCGAAGATACAACGCCATGTCGTCGTAGTCTTTCATGGTGTCGAGTGCTATGAATACGGTCTCAACGTTCGGGTCCTTGAATTCGGGGTGAAGCTTCGCGCTCGCCTTCGCTCCGCGAAGACCGCTCTCCTCAGCGCCGGAGAAAAGAGCGACGACCTCGGTGTTTTCAAAGCGGATATCGTTGTCGCCCATGAATTTGAGTATAGCTCCTGCGGTCATGCAGCCGGTAAGGTTATCGTTGGCGCCGTCAATGCAAATCTTATAATTCATGAAGAACAAAAGGAAAACGTAGCCCGGAATGAACGCGCAGTCGATCCACACAAGAACAGGCATAAACTCACCCTTAACAAGCATAATAACGCCCATAACAAAGGTGAATATCCATCCCACGATCGGATAAATGATAGTAAAAAACAGGAACTTGTTGCCGCCCATGTGCGTAGGACGCCACTCTATGGATGAATCGGAATGGCCGCCGATGATGATGCGCCGCTTTGTCTCCCCGGACGCCTTGCGCACACAGTATGTATTGTGCGAGATCGCCTTGGGAAAGAACGGATCGAGAAATTTCGAATAAAACAAAAATTCCGTCATTATCATGGCGAGCATAAACACCGATATGCAAACGAAGACCCACGGAGCCCAGTTTTGTTCTCTTGTGACAAAAAGATTAATAAGTCCGCAAACGAGAGCAATTAAAAGCAGAATACCCGATATTCTCGGCCATCCGAGGAAGGCTCTCGGAGAGAGGCTGAATTCCTCCTGTCTTACCTCGTCGGCGGCGTCGCCGACCTGAGCGGCCATAAAATTCTGAGCGTCAAGCTCAGCCTGGGTCCCGGCCTCGCGCGGCCCTATCTCCGCGCACACTTTTTTAATTGTGCGCACAGCGAAATTTGTGTACATTCTCAACGTTGGGAAAAAATTCTTAACGCTGTCCTGAGCTTTCATAAAAGTCCCCCTAACTGATATCGATAGTTAATTTTAACATATCGGCGGGGCGTTGTCGAGCGGAAACTTAGATAAAATATATAGTTTTTTATTGTAAAATACTAACAAAATACTGTGAACACTTTTTAAACAAAGAAAAACAAAGGACCGGTCCGAAGCTTTTGTCCGGTCCGATCCCCGTTTTATCGAAAAACAGCTTATTTCATACCGTCTTCGTAAGCCTTGATCATCTTTTTGACCATCTGACCGCCTACGGAACCGGCCTGCTTGGAGGTAAGGTCGCCGTTATAGCCCTGCTTAAGGTTTACACCGACCTCGGAAGCGGCTTCCATCTTGAATCTGTTAAGCGCGTCCTTGGCGTCGGGCACGAGAGTCTTGTTACTTGCCATTCTGAATTCACTCCTTTTGCAAATAGTTGTATTTGCGTTTGCAATAGTAGTGTGCGCGGACAAAAACAGATTATCAGAGGTAATATTTGCAAAAATCCGTGATTTCGCCGTTCGCTCCATCGGCTTTTTTCCGAAAACGGTTTCGCGCAAACAGAGGAAAAATACAATTATCCGGACGGAACCGCGCTTTATCAACCGGACTGAAAACCTTATTTTCCCTTTGCTTTGGCACCATTCTTTATGACAGCTTCCGGGAAGTACTCTTCCATATCCAGCTTCATCAATATAATCAAGCTTTTCCGGCGTTTTTTCCGACGTGCTTTTGCGGAGCGCTCCTCCTTGGTTCGTATGGCGGCAGCGGGACGCGCTCGATCACCAGTTCGTTATTCTCGATCGAATGTTTATGTTATACTTGTAACCGAATCGGGATGGTTCTGAAAAAAAACAATGATATCATTAAGCGTTTCACTGTTTTTTGAGTTTTGCTGTTAAAGGCGCTCTCATGCTTTTTTGACCGAACCGTTTTTCACTTCGACCTCAAAGCTGAAAAGGATATCGTCGCTCGAAGCGCCGAGCAGAAGGGTGTGGCCGCCGTCGTGCAGTCCGAAGACCATATCTTCGTCATAATAGCTGAGGTCCTCTTTTGAAAGCTTAAGCGAGGCTCTTTTTGATTCTCCGGCATTAAGCTCTATGCGGGAATACGCCTTAAGCTCTTTTACGGGCCGCACAACTGCGCAATCATGCGAGCCGAGATATAGCTGCATGACCTCGGCGCCGCCGGTTTTTCCGGTGTTTGTTATAATAAAGGAAACCGCCGCGCCGTTTGAAGAAACCGATAAAACGGCGTCCGTCACGGAAAATGAAGTGTAGCTCAGGCCGTAGCCGAACGGATAGAGGGGCTTGCCGTCGTTGTCGCAGTAGGCGTAGCCGCGCCCGGTTGGCTTAAACGAATACACAAGCGGAAGCTGTCCCACACATTTCGGTATGGTTACCGGCAGCTTGCCGGAGGGGTTGGTTTTGCCGAAAAGTATTTCGACGAGCGCTCTCGCGCCCTGTTCGCCGGGGTACCACGATTCCACGGCGGCGGCGGTTTTATCTATCCACGCGCTCATATCTATGGGAGCGCCGTTCTGGAGGATGACGACGGTGTTTTTATTTGCGGCGCAAAGCCTTAAAATGGAATCCTCCTGGTCGTCGCTTATGCTCTGCTTCGCCTTGTCCACTATTAAGCCGCCCTCGTCATCCCTGTTTTCGTGAGAAGCGATCTTGGGCAGCCTTAAATCGCTGCGGTCGCTCCCCTCGCCCTCGAGGATGGATGTAAAATAGAAAACAACGTCGCATGAAGGCGCGGCGGTCTCTATTTCGCCGGAGGGATAGAACTCCACTTCTGCCATGTCCGAAAGATATTCTTTAAGCGCTTCAAGGGGAGTAGGCGCGTCCGTTCCCTGCCACGGAGCCCTATACGGCCCCGAATAGTTCGCGCCTATGGGGATAAGCAGCGCGCTCTGGCCGAAAACGCCCACCTTTTTTATTTTTGTTTTGTCAAGGGGCAGCACGCCGTTGTTTTTCAGCAAAACAATAGACTCTCTCGCCGCCTCGAGCGCGAGCTTTTTATGCTCGTCGCAGCGAACGGTTTTGTCGGCCGCTTCGGGATCAACAAATGGCGCGTCAAAAAGCCCTATGCGGAATTTGGCCGTAAGGATCCTTAAAACGTTGACGTCAAGCTCTTCTTCGGTTATATAGCCCTCTTCGAGCGCCTGCTTCACCTGATCGAACCACCGAAACGGCAGTATCACGTCAAGCCCGGCTTTAAGAGCCATGGCGGCGGCGCGAGCGTCGGAATGAGCAAGCCTGTGGGAGGAGCGCAGCCCCTCAACTCCGCCGTAGTCGGAAACAACAAAGCCGTTAAAGCCCCATTCTTTACGAAGTATATCCGTTAAAAGTCGCTTGTTCGCGCTGCAGGGGACCCCATCCCAACCGTTATAAGCCGCCATAACGGACCCCGCGCCCGCGTCAAAGCACGCCTTGAAGGGCGGCAGCACCGTTTCGCGCATGGTGCGTTCGCTCGTTTCGGAATAGTTTGAGTCTCTGCCCCCGAACGCGAAATTGTCGGCGTAGTGCTTGGGAGTGGCTATGACGCCGTTTTTTTCAAGCCCCCGGCACATGGCGGCTCCGAGGTCGCCCGAAAGACGCGCGTCCTCGCCGTATGTCTCAACGGTCCTGCCCCAGCGGCAGTCGCGAGCGATATTCACAACGGGCGAAAACACCTGCCGCACTCCCACGGCTGCGCATTCCCTGCCGATAACGTCCCCCACCCGCTCAACAAGCCCGGGATCGAAGGACGAGGCAAGGCCTATGGGCTGCGGGAAATTCGTGCACATGCCCCACTGAGCGCCGTGCAGAGCCTCGCCGTTTTCTATAGGCGGAATGCCGTGGGGCTGGGCCTTGACGCTTATTTCAACGTCGCGGTTGATCCTTTTTGCTACCTCGGAAGGGGACGCGGGCGTCTTTCGATCCTGATGCATAAAATGCCCGGGGTTGCGGTAGCTGCCGAGCAGCGGGTCTCGCCTATTCTCGTATCCATCATCGATATCGAATATCATTTCAGACGTGACCTGACATATTTTTTCGTCCTGCGACATCACTTCGAGCAGTTCCTGTGCTCGCTGCTCAGGGGTTTTGGTTTGGTTCATTTCTCTTCTCCATTTACAAGTTTGTTATAATTAATTATATCAGATAAAATCACATCTGAAAAGAGATTTTTTGTTTTTGCAGGATCTTAAGTGCGAAATATACCGTTTTTGTTCGTGTAATATATGAAAACGTTTTCTTAAAGGAGCAAAAGGATGGACAAGAGCGCCTACAGCTATCTTCGTTTTCTGAGCGGAGACGAAAACGCGTTTGCGGATATAGTCAAAGAGAGCCGCACGGGGCTTACTTATTTCATCAATTCAATAGTTCGCAACGTGGACGCCGCCGAATAGCTGAAGGAGGACGTTTTTGTAAAGCTCTATCTAAAGCGCCCGAAGGACCGGAAAAACTGCTCCTTCAAAACCTGGCTTTATACCATCGCAAGGAATATGGCCCTTGACTACCTGCGCAAGACAAAGAGAGAAGCTCTGCTTTCGGCAGACGTATCAGAAGACTCGCACAGGCAGGAGGACCTGCTTGAAGAAAAGTATATTGCCGAAGAAACGAAAAGGGCTCTTGAAAAAGCGCTGAAAAGCATAAATCCGGATTATGCCGCCGCGCTGAGACTTACTTTTTATGAAGGCTTTTCTTCGGAAGAAACTGCTCACATTCTTAAGAAAAGCGTGAAAAGCACGTACGACCTTATTTACAGAGCAAAAAAATCGCTGAAAGAACAGCTTATCAAGGATGGCTTTACGTATGAGATCCGATAACGAAATGCTTGAAAACATACTGAGAAAAGCTCACGAAAAGGAGAAACGCATGAAAAAAATAAAAAAGACGGTATCGGGAACGCTCGCGGTTATAGTCGCCGCGGCGGCGATATCAGGCGCGGGATATCTGATGAAAAAAGCGCCGGCGCTTCCGGACGAAAGCGCGCTGAAAACCGAGGCAAACGCGACCGACCTGGAAACGCAGCCAAAAGAAAAAGGCTTTTCGCTGATGATAGCGAGCGCAGCCGAAACAGACGAAACCGAAGAAATAACGGTTGTTGAGCACAACGCTAAGGTAAAGCTCCCGATCTACGGGAAGCTCGTTATTGAAAACGCGGCCGGAATGACCGATGAAGAAAAGAACCGCCGCCACAACGACCTGAACAACGAATTGACCGCCGATTGGCAGGCCTCAAAGGATGCGACTCACGTTGGCGGGGCGGAATCCGAAAACTATATCGGAAGCCTCGCGCTAAGGGGACGCTTCATACTGTTTGCCGACGACGCGGACGAACTGAGCGAAATAAAACTGACCTGCGGCAAATTCGGCAACCTTTTGCTTCTTCCCGCAACTCAGTACGGGAAAGCTCCGGTTCTCGGGGCGACGTGGTATACCGCGATCCGAGCCGGGAACGAAATTACTATAAGCGCCGAGGAATACAGCAATATCTACACGAACAGAACGTCTGAGGACGGCGAACAGATAGGGATGTTTTTAAGCTTTGATATATCCGAAGAGCTTCTTAATGAAAAAGAGCTGAACCCCGATATGGGCTATGAGGATATATCCTACGAAATTGAGTTCTGCGCTGTTTATAAAGACGGAGCGAGCAAGAGCTATACCATTACCGTTTCATTCGACAAGAACGGAGAAATGACGGCGACTGCGCAGGGCTGACGCCCGCAAAAAACAAATACACGCGAATATAAAAGGCGGCTTCCGCGAGGGGGCCGCCGGATTGTTTATACAGATCAAAGAAAAAGTATGAAAAAACACATAAAACCCGTTGATTTCGGGAGTTGATTAGTGTAGAATCAAAATGAAGAGAAAAATGAATAAATATACGGGAAGGTAGTATTATGTTCGCAAAGCTTTTTACTACGCTGATGCTGATACTTTCGCTTTTATTTCAGAATTTTTCTGTCATTCCCATAAGGCACGCGGATAATATAAGCCTTAAGGCCGTGCTCATCTCCGATATCCACGCAGACGCCGATCCCGTCAGAGACAGAAACGATCTGCTGCGCGAGGGCTTCGCAGCCATCGGGCGCACGCAGAACGACGCCGACACGCTTGTGATGAGCGGGGACCTTACCAATTCGGGCGATCTGAGGGAATATCTTTTTTTGCTTGAGTATATAAACACCTACTGCCGCATACCGGACCGCGTGCCTGAGATCGGGAACCACGACAGCTGGCACCACAGCGACGATCCCGATTTTACGAAGGCCGAAAAATACTTCAAGCTGTTCTGCGTGCTCAACGGCGTTTGCACCGATAAGGTCTACTATAAAAAGCAGGTGAAGGGGTACACCTTCATTGTGCTCGGCGTGGAGGACTGCGACTTCAAAACCCCCTATCTTTCAGAAGAACAGCTTTGCTGGTTCGAAGAAGAACTCTCAGCAGCCTGCGAGGAGAACAAGCCGGTGTTTGTTGTTTGCCACAAGCCGGTCGACTGTATGGGCGACAGTGAAGAACGCCTCTCCCGCGTCCTTACCGAAAGCGCCGCGAGCGCGTCGGCTCCGATAGTATATATCAGCGGACACCACCACAATGATTTCGATGAAAACTCCCTGCAGCGTCCCGAAGAGAACCTTATTTATCTTAACCTGCCGTCTTTTCTCGATAACGACGGCGCTCCGGGAGCCGTGCTTGAGGTAACGGACAGCACGGTAACGCTCACGGGCTGCAGCTTTCTTGAAGAAAAGCCTGTAGAAGGCTTCTCGTACGTTGTAGAAGGCTTCTCGTACGTTATAGATTATTAAATTATTAAAGGAGGACTGAAAAAAAATGGAAAAAGTATTGCAGTTTTTAAAAGAAGCGGGGACCTATTACCTTGCGACGGTCGACGGCGATCAGCCGAGAGTGAGGCCCTTCGGAACCGTGAACGTCTTTGAAGGCAAACTATACATCCAGACGGGAATGGTCAAGCCCGTGGCAAAGCAGATGCTCGAAAATCCCAAGGTGGAGCTTTGCGCTTTCAAGGACGGGACGTGGCTGAGAGTTTCGGGAGAAGTGAAGCCCGACGACAGGACCGAAGCAAAGGAATCCATGCTTGACGCCTATCCTCAGCTTCGGGGCATGTATGACGAGAACGACGGCAACACGGCGGTGTTCTATTTCACAAACGCCCGCGCCACCTTCTCATCCTTCACCTGCGCGCCGGAAACCGTCACGTTCTGATATAGTTCCGAAGCCGCCCGGTAAACGTGAGGCATGATCGCGTTTTTATAAAAAGGAGAAATCAAAATGACAAAAAAAACAGCCGCGCTCGTCGGCTGCTCCGATCCGCTTCCGGAGCATGAAATAGAAGACGTAAAACGCCTCGTCGGTGTGCTTGCGAAAGAAAACATTGAAGCAAAAGTGAGCCCTCTTTTGTTTTCGGGCTCACGCGTCCCCGCAGAAAAAGCCGCTGTCCTAAACGGTTTTTTCGGCGACCCTTCGGTGGATTATATTTTTGACGTTTCGGGCGGCGATCTCGCGAACACTGTCCTACCCTTTCTTGACTGGGACTTGATTCGCGCCTCACGCGCGATGTTCTTCGGCTTCAGCGACCTTACAACGGTCATCAACGCCATTATCGCCAAAACCGGACGCCCGGCGGTCAATTATCAGATAAGAAACCTTCTTTACGACGACGCGGAAAATCAAATAAAGCATTTCAGGGAGCAGATAATTCCCTGCAGCTTTGACGTAAAATGCCTCAGCCCGGTCTTTTTAAGGGGCGGCAGGATGGAAGGAAAGGTTTTCGGCGGCAATATACGCTGCTTTCTGAAGCTTGCCGGAACAGAATTTTGGCCCGACATGACCGGCGGCGTGCTGCTGCTCGAATCGCTCGGAGGGGGCGTTTACCAGATGGTAACAGCAATAGAGCAGTACAGTCAGCTCGGAGTTTTTGACAAAATAAACGGTATCCTTCTCGGAACGTTTACGGCAATGGAAGAAAAAAAGCTTTCCCCTGCCATTGAAGACATCGTGCTCCGGATGGCTCCGGAGCATATCCCCGTGGCAAAAACAAGGCTCTTAGGCCACTACCCGGACTCCCGCGCGCTGCTCTTAGGCTCTCAAACGGTGTTTGAATGAGATTCAGGCCGACCGGGCGGCCGCCACGCGCGGATTTGAGTTTTGATAAATAAAAATGATATATAACATATAAAGACAAAATGACCCGCCTCGATAAGAGACGGGTCAAAGCATTTTAGCCGAAAAGATTCCGGAAGAAGTATAGTAGGTTGTGGAAGAAGGAAATCAATCCACCGAATACTCCGGTGTGGACCTGTCCGCAGTATTTGCAGACGTTGGCATTTCCGCCGGGATTATCATTCCCGCCGTTGCCAGGATCAGTGATATTTATCTCAGTGCCGCAGCCGTAATCGCAAAGTCCGTCGCCGTCAGCATCCTTATGATCAACACGATTTATAATCTCCGAAGTCTGAGCATCACAAATCATGCAGGTAAAAGTTCTCTCGCCGGTTGCCATACAAGTGGGAGCTTTGGTAACAACGCCGGAATTCCACGTGTGAGTGTCGAGCTTGGGTATTGTTTCTGAATAATGATCTCCGCAAACGCTGCAGTAGAATGTTCTGATACCTGTATTGATGCACGTGGGTTCTTTGGTCGCCACACCGTCGTTCCAGGTGTGCTCGTCGGTCTTTTTTATAATCGTACCGGTGGACAACAAATTATTACAGCCTGCGCAGTAGATATCTCCGGAGTAACCGTTGGTTCCGCAATTCGCGGATGCCTCGTTTAGCGTATACGTTCCGCCGACATGATTGCTGAGATCTTTGGTCATGGGCTCAGTTTTTGTTTCTTCGCAAACCGTGCAGGTGAATTTCTTTATTCCGTTTTCACTACAAGTGGGAAGCTTGATTATCTCGCCGGAATCCCATGTGTGGTCGGTGATCGGCGCGTCAAGCATATAACGGTAAACCGTTCTGGTGTTTACCTGTCTGTTTTCAGAAGCGGTATAAACCGTATCCGTCCAGTCTGAAAACTCGGTCCAGCGGTAGAAATAATATGTGCTTGTGCCGTCCCTGTAGCGGTACTGGGTGTATCCGGGCTGATCCACTACTCTTTCGGAGCGCTCGTTCCACCACAAGGAGTTGGAATAATCCTGATATTTATAGCTTCCGTAGCAAAGATAGCCGTCGGTGTCATAAGCGGGCTTTCTGGAGAGCTGGTAGTCAAGAGTTATATACTGAACCGTGGGCCAGTAAGTAAGGCTGTAGGAAGAGTAGGCGCCCGACCATTTACCCTCAATGGACCTGCTGTAGTGCCATACGGTTTTATAAGTGGGTTCGACATAGCGGGTCTCGACCTGCCTTGTGGCTGTTGCGGTAACGGCGCTGTTCTGCCAGTTTGACCAGCTTCCCCAGCTTGTGACAGCCGAATCATAAAGCGTCCATCCAGACATCGAAGACGAAGAGGAAGATATTGTTTCTTTATCCGAGAAGCTGTACTGCTGCTTGCTCTCGGTCATATAAGCGCCTGCAGGAGGAGCATCCTCGGACCATGCGCTCCAGGTCCCTGAATTGTTTCCAACAGTGTAGCTTTCTGTTTTGGTAACTCCGCATCCGGTGCATGTAAACAGCTTTGTTCCGGGAGTTGTGCATGTTGCTTTTTGGATTATTTCTCCTTCGTTCCATGTATGAGTGGTATGGTTATTTTCTGTTTCAAATACAAAACCGCGAATAAGGTAGCTTGACACCGAAGTATCATTCCATTCATAACTGTGATAAGCCGTACCTAAATAGTTTTCTCCTGTTCCGTCATTATTCGGTTCTCCCTCAGCCCAGTTTGTGTAAGACCAGGATTCTCCGGTGACCCAGCTAAATGCTCCAGCCGTTTTCTCTGCTCCGAGCCAAAAAGAGCTCTCTTTGTTATTACCAATCAATTCGGAAACAACAGCTTGTTCTGCGCTGCTTGTTATTGTAACAAGATGGCCGTTGTTAGCTTCACACCAGCTTTTCGCATCAGTCCAGCTCGTGTTAGCAGCATAAAGGATATAAGTATGATTACCATCGGTAACAGAGTTTACGCTTACCGGATCATTCGGGAGCTCCAGCTTGTCGACATCCTCTTCTCTTGTCGCTCCGCAGTTTATACATGTATACGTCTTTACGCCGGTTGTAAAATATGTTGCCAAAGGCGATTCCGTTCCGCTGTTCCAGCTATGGCTTGTTATTATGGGAATAACAACAGTTACATCGCTGTTCATAGTACCGGAGTATGAATTGTTTCCGTTGTTTACCGAGCAGCCAGACACCTTGATATCCGTTATATTGTAAGTTGTACCCTTTGCGAGATCGGCAACATAATCCGCAACGTCATCCTTTACGCGACTGCCGTTGATATACACGTCAAACGTTACAGCTGAATGTCCCGAGTTAAAAGGATAGCCATCGGAGTTAACATTTACATCAAGATGATAGTTTGTAACCGAAGATGCAAAATTCGGTCTGATATAGTGTGTGGCACCGTATGCGGAATCGCTTCCTGATAATTTCCATGTTATTGAATGAACCCATACAGAATCGCCGTCATACGGATTGGAGTTTCTCGCATTTGCGTCCGCGATAACTCCGTTGTAAACATCCGAAGAAATAACAACACCCGTATGGCATGCGCTGCCGCCATAGTGATATAAACCTGATGAAAAAATATCGCCCGGCTGAGGTAAGAAATCTGGAGTGTTTGTGTATACCGTCCAGCCCAGTCTGCTCCATATCGGGTTTTCCCAGATATTGGAACCGTCATAAGTAGGCCCGTTCCACGCATCAGTCCAGGCGTTTCCGTTTACAAGCCAGTTTACATAGGCTCTGACGAACTCGACGCACTGGGTCCCTCCCCAAAGGTTTCCTTCATCGTCATAAAAATCACCGAAATTGTACGACGTGCCATCCTGGCTGTTCAACCAGGAAACTGCTTCACTTTGAGTTTTAACGGCTGTTGCCGCATGTGCCAATGGAATCGGCAAAGCACAAAAAATCATGGTAACGCACAAGAGGACAGACAATAATCTCTTCATTTTTAACTCCTTTTGTTTACAGACTTATATCAATACCGTTTTGACGTTTTATCAAAACGAATATCAATACCGTTTTACTGCTTTTTTAATGGATCGATAAAAGCACAACGGGTATTTTTTAGCATAGATTATGCTTTTATTCAACCCGCAACAGCATAAATACCCCCTAAACTGTGTTCAAGCGGGAAATACGTAAGTTTATGAGGTAAAAGTACAAATAAAAAAGAGAAATAACAAAAAAACGGGAATTATCCCGTTTGTACAAGATTAAAGGCATATTTATACATAATAACAAGAAGAAATATTGAAATTATTATAATTTTTTGTTATGATAAATATTAAATATGCTTTTCTGATTTTCAGAGACAGGGGTAAATCAAGTGAAAATTGCCATTATTGAAGATAACCTTGAAGAGGCCGTGTTATTAAAAGAACAGGCCGTCGCTATTATTGAAAAGTATTTTCGGATAGACACTTTTGACATTTACCGCTCCTATTCACAATACACCGAATCAAATCTCAATTATGAGCTCTATTTTATCGACTGCGTTCTTGCGGACGGCAACGGCACACAGCTCGCAAAAGAGATCCGCGCGGTCAATCCGGGAGCATGCATCATTTTCACAACGGCGTATATGGAATACGCGGCTGCCGGCTATGAATCCGACGCGCTGAGATACTTAATGAAGCCTGTTTCAAACGAATCGCTTGAAGAGGCCATATCCGCGTTTGCGGCTAAGAGAAAACAAAGCCGTGTTATAGAATTAACGGGCACTGCCAGATACTCCGATTTTATTCCCGAAACGGATATTTACTATATTGAATACGTTGACAGAAAGGTTCTTGTGAGACTGGATGACAGGTTCGTTGAATCAAGAAAAACGATGAAAGAGTTTGAAAAGGAACTGTCGGAGGACCTCTTTTTCCGAACTTCAAGATCTTTTCTTGTAAGCTTTTTACATATAACAAAGAAAACCGACAACACGCTTATTATGAGAAACGGAGAATATGTTAAGATAAGCAAAAGGAATCTGTTTTCTTTTAATCAGGCGTATATTAAGTATCTTAAAAGAGGATAAGCTATGGTTTGCGCTCTGTACTGCCTAACGGATCTTGTGTCTCTTTTGAGCTACTATATGATCCTGCGATACGTTTTCAAGGAAGTCCCGCATACGAATCCCGTCAGATACGCCGTTTGCGCCGCTCTGAGCGTCGCCGTGAGCGTTTCGGGGTATCTGCTGCTCGTGCCGAAAACGGAATCGGCGTTTGAGCTGCTCGATTTTTTCGCAACGGTGACAGCGCTCATTTCACTTGTTGTGCTGTTCAAAAAACCGCGTTTCTGGCGCGGCTTCGGCGTGCTGTTTTTATATTATGCGACTATAGACACGCTTTGGTCCTTTTGCGCCTCGTTTTTTGACGCGAAAATCGTTCACGAGCTGATTTTTAACCTGATCGTCACTTTTGCGGTCTGCACCGCCGTATATAAAGGAGCCGACCACAAGGACCTGAACGTGATGGCGGGAGTTTTTCACGAAGTCCCCGTATGGCTGCTTATCTCTCTTTTCCTCTTTGAGCTTACGAGCTACTACAAGGAATTCGGAGCGAGCAAGACGTGGTATGATTTTCTGTACGCCGTATCGTCGTGCCTTGTATTTCTCTCCATCCTTTATCTGGCGTTCAAGGTGTTCAGGCTTGTCCATACGCAAAACGACATTATGCAGAAGCTCAACGAACAGCTTTTATACGAAAGCCAGAGAGAACAGTCGGACGAAAGCCTTCGCAGGTTTCGGCACGATTTCAAAAACCACACTATCGTTTTGAACGCCATGCTCGAACAGGGC
>JAFSWN010000246.1 GCA_017450185.1 Clostridia bacterium
AGGGATTCGAACCCCAACAGGCAGAGTCAGAGTCTGCAGTGCTAACCGTTACACTATTCATCTGTGTATCGTTCGATCGGAACGTTCCCAATTATAATATAAGAACCGCGATTTGTCAAGCGAAAAATACATTATTTTTTTATTTTATATACTTTTTTTTGAATTTGACCGTAAAAACAGTCCCGTCGCGCTCGTTTGAAACAACCGAAATAGTCGCCTTCTGCTGTTCGACAAGCGATTTGCATATCGCGAGCCCGAGACCGTAACCGGATCCTGCAGTTCTCGCCTTGTCGGAGCGGTAGAAGCGCTCGAAAATGTGAGGCAGATCTTCTTCGGGTATCACGGAGCCGTTGTTTTTTGCGCTGAGGAAAACGCCGTTTTTCTTTCTTTTGAGCCTAAGCTCGGCTTTTCCGCCGAGGCCCGCGTATTTGACCGCGTTGTCCAGAAGTATGTGGATGATCTGATTCACGGCAGTTTGGTCGGCCTTAAGGACTACTCCCCGGTCGATATCGCATTTAAGCTCCACGCCCGCCTCAAAAGCCACAGGCTCAAACTGAAGCGCGATCTTTGTGGCGAGCTCCGAAACATCCACTTCGCCCACGATCTGCTGCGGCTTCATGCTCTCGCTCTTCGCGAGAAAGAGCATTTTGTCAACGAGCTCCTTCATGTGGGTGGCCTCTTCGTTCGTGCTTTCCACCCATTTGTGCTGATCTTCCACCGTGTCTTCACGGTGGGCGTTGAGGATATCGCAGTTTGCGAGAATAACGGTCAGCGGAGTTTTCAGCTCGTGAGAAGCGTCCGCGATAAAGTTCTGCTGCTGGGTCCACGCGCGCTCAACCGGTTTAATGAAGATCTTCGAAAGCTGTCGCGTAAGAAAATAGAGCAAAAGCAGAACGATGATAAAAATGACGGCGTCCTTCGTGAGGATCTCTTTAAGATAAACAAAGTATCTCGAAGAATCGGCAAAGGCGATACGGCAGCCGGAACCGGAAGCGGATCTGAAATAAAACAGATTGTGCTTCATTATAAGCCCGAAATCATAATTGCTGTTCAGTACGAACTTTACAGATGAATCAAGAGTCGAAGACTCCATATGTCCGTGTCCGACGTCAAGGACGCCTATTGTGCCCTCTTCGTTCACGTCGACGACGCAGATGCTGCGAGAGTCTATTGCGTAGTTATCGACCTCGTTCAGATAGTCGTCGGAGCCTAAATCAAAGAACTGCAAAAAGAATTTTTCCGAGGAATAATTGCGCAGCGTATCCTGAACGCTCTCGGTTATCCTGAAAAACAGCACTGCGGAGGTAAAGATATAAAATATTATCAGCACTATGCTTATCAGCGAAACGCTGAGACGCACAAAGCGCTTCCTCAGCTTTTTAATCATCCCCGTTTACCTCGAGGCGGTACCCTACTTTTCTGAGCGAAACTATTTCGACCTTGGAATTGATGAATTCCAGCTTTTTCCTCAAAAACGAGATATACACTTCAACGTTGTTGTCGACTGCGTTCGAGTCGTAGCCCCACACTTTTACTATAAGATCGTCTTTGGTGGTAACGTTCTGCGGATTGCCGAGAAGTATCTTCATTATCTCAAATTCCTTGAAATTGAGGTGAACGCTCTTATCTTCGCACGAAAGGTCGCAGGTGGAAAGATTGAGAGTGAGGCCGTCAAAGGTCAGCTCGTCAAACACCACCTCGCCCTGACGCCTCGTGAGCGCCCTGACGCGCGCCAGAAGCTCCTCTGGAGAAAACGGCTTTGTCATATAGTCGTCGGCGCCGGCGTCGAGCCCCTTTACTTTATCGGTTATCTGGTCCTTAGCTGTGAGCATGAGTATCGGGGTGGAGATCTTTTCCTTCCTGAGCTTTTCCGCAACCTGCAGGCCGTTCATCTTCGGGAGCATTACGTCGAGGATTATAACGTCATATATCCCGCTCACGGCAAGATCGTAGCCGTCGAGCCCGTCAAACGCGAGATCGACCATGTATTTTTTTTCGGTGAGTATCTGCTGCAGCGCCTCCGCGAGACGCCTCTCGTCTTCAACAACAAGTATCTGCATAATTTCGCCGTCCTGTCTTTTTGTCTTTACCCTAAATTATAAAAACAATCCTTAAAATAGAATTAATCTGCTTTTGTAAGTATGATGGCGTTGCTGCCGTCTATCAGGGTGAGAGTGTCTTTGTCAAACGAATAGCCGTATTCCTTCGTATTGTCAAGCCCGAGTATGGATGTAGTGACGCTCAGCTTTTCGTCGGTTATCGTATAGGTCATTTCAACGCCTATTTCAAGGGCGGTGGTCATTTTGCCTGTTCCGTCCTCGTTGAACGTAAACGAATAGTCTGCTTCAAGCCCCAGCAAGCTCGCCGAGCCGGTCCATGTGCCGATTATCTTTTTTTCGGGCTTTGCGCAGGAAGAAAGAAGCGCCGCTACGCAAAACACAACAAGAAAAACCGAAATTACTTTTTTCATTTTTCTGCCTCCAAGTACCTTTTTGTTTTTTATTTAGTCAGGATATTATAAGCTTTCAGTATGGCCGCCTGGGTCTTCCCGTCTTTTATTTCGCCGTCCATTACCATTTTAACGAGCTTTTCTATAGGGAGCTTCTCGGTCTCGATGAATTCGTCCTCGTCCGGGTCGGTTTCGCCGAACGTCAGGCCCTTTGCTAAATACATATAGATGATCTCAGTGGAGTATGCGCAGGTGGGATAGTATTCTCCCATAAATATAAGCTCTTTCGCTTCGGCGCCGGTCTCTTCCCTCAGCTCCCGTTTCGCGGCTTCGGCCGGGTCTTCACCCGCACAGTCGAGCTTTCCCGCGGGGACCTCGAGCAGCACTCTGCCGAACGGGTAGCGGAACTGCCTTACCATAACGACCTCGCCGTTATCGGTCACCGGCACAACACACGACGCGCCGTTGTGCTTTATATATTCCCTTGTTCCCTTCCCGCCGTCGGGAAGAAGAACCTCATCCTTAAACACGTGGAGCAGCACGCCCTTGAAAATCTCTGTTGAAGAAAGCTTTTTTTCGGTAAGATCGCTCATCTCAGATCCCCTCCTGTAAACGAAGAAATTGTATCATATAAATTAAAAAATGTAAATATCCTTTTTTAATATTCAATTGACATTTGTCCGGCCTTTTGATACAATATTCTGTGTTTTGACTAACGAAAGAGGGGCATATATATGA
>JAFSWN010000247.1 GCA_017450185.1 Clostridia bacterium
GAATTATTCGTTGATAAACATGAAATATCTGTCCGAGGCGAAAGGTTTCAGCTCCACTTCGGCTTCCACTTCGTATCGTGCTGATCCAAGGCTTAAACAGAACTCTTTTTTCTTTCAAATCCTGATCTCACATCATTGACAAACATACACGATACGTCACTTCATAAAAAATACCGTAATTGACTTCCGTAAAAATATGTGTTAAGATTATCGCCGTAACAAAAAGAAGCTTTATGAGGAATAAAGTAATGACAAAAGAGCGTTCAAGGGCCTTCAAAAACGGAATGAAAGACGGTATCCCGATAACCCTCGGGTATTTCGCCGTGTCGTTTTCTCTGGGCATCCTCGCGAAAAAAGCGGGGCTTATTCCGTTTCAGGGCTTTCTCGCGAGCCTTCTGTGCAACGCGTCTGCCGGAGAGTACGCGGCTTTCACCGTTATAGCCGAAAACGGCTCCTATCTTGCCGTGGCGCTGACGACGCTTATCGCCAACGCGCGTTATTTCTTGATGAGCGCGGCTTTCGCTCAGCGGCTCGATCCCGAAATGCCGTTTTTTCACAGATTCCTTCTCGCCTTCGATATGACCGACGAGATCTTCGGCATTTCCATTTCGAGGCAGGGGTACCTCGATCCGTTTTATACCTACGGCGCGGTCATAGTCGCGCTGCCAGGGTGGTCTGTGGGCACCATGCTCGGTATCATCGCGGGAAACGTCCTGCCCTTCAGAGCGGTCAGCGCGCTGAGCGTCGCGCTGTACGGCATGTTCTTCGCGATCATCATTCCTCCGGCGAAAAAGAGCCGGAAGATACTGGGTATTATAATAGTATGTTTCATAATGAGCTACGTGTTCTCGGTAGCGCCGTTTGTGTCTGAGCTTTCGGAGGGGACGCGCACGATAATCCTGACCGTCGCGCTCTCATCCGCAGCGGCTCTCATCTTCCCAAAAAAAGAAGAGGCTGAGCAGGAAACGGAGGCGGAAAAATGAAAAACGCCTATATTTACATAGCAGTCATGGCGTCGGTAAGCTTTCTTATAAGAGTGCTTCCGCTCACGCTCATAAGGGAAAAAATAAAAAACACCTTTATAAACTCATTCCTCTATTACGTGCCCTACGTCACGCTCGCCGTAATGACCTTCCCGGCGATCGTCCACGCCACCGAAAGCATTTATTCCGGCATAGCCGCGATGGCGGTCGGCATACTTGTTGCGTGGTTCGGCTTCGATCTTTTCAAAACCGCGGTTTCGTGCTGCGCGGTGGTGTTCATTCTCGAAATCTTTATTGTGAGGTAACTCTATAAATACCTCACCGACTGCCTTTCGGGATATGACAACGTGCTGACCTACCGCGACAAAAGCGTCCTTTCCGAGGGCTGCCCCATATTCTACAACACTTCAAAATTCGAGCTTATCGACAAGGGCTCGTTCTGGCTGAGCGAAACTCCCGACGAAGTGAGCAAGGACTGGGGCGCGGCCTTCTGCCGCGTTTGTTCGTATGTTCTGTTAAAACAGCTTTCCACAGGCAAAGAGCTTGCCGTGTTCAACACGCATCTCGACCACGTGAGCGAAAACGCGAGGATAAACGGCATTAAGCTCATTCTTGAAAGGCTTGAAGCCTTCGGAGGCTACCCGTGCGTGATAATGGGCGATTTCAACTGCTATGAAAGCTCCGAGACCTATAAGTCCGCGACGTCGCTTTTCGACGACGCAAAATATAAAGCTCCCGTTACGGAAACGGGAGCCACCTACCAGAACTTCGGGAGAAGCCTAAACAACGAGAATCTCGACTATTTTATGGTATCGAAAACCGGTATAGAAGTCCTTGAATACAAAATAGTCGATACCGTTTACAACGGCGTATACCCAAGCGACCATTATCCGGTCGTTTTAAGGATCAGCGTCTGAAAAAGCGTTGTATTAATCTCCTTTGAGGGCTGTTTCACAGTAAATGCAGCGGTACACCAGGTTTTCGCGGTCGGTGAGCCTGAAAACGTGGTCGAGCTCCTGCTCGGTGGAGGTAATGCAGCGCGGGTTCTTGCATTTAATAACGTTTACGAGCGTCTCGGGCATCGGGACGCTTCTTTTTTCGGCGAGCTCGCCGTTCTTTATGACGTTTACCGTTGCGCCGGGATCGACAAACCCGATAACGTCAAGGTTTATCGGGATGTCCGCGTCCACCTTTATCAGGTCCTTTTTGCCCATCTTGCGCGACGTTACGTTTTTGATTATCGCCACCGGAACGCTGAGCTTATCAAGGCCGAGCAGCTCGTAGAGCCTCATGCCTCTTCCCGCGCTTATGTGGTCTATAACGACGCCGTTTTGTATGGAATCAACGTTCATATCGTGCCCGCCTCCTTCAAAAGCTTCAGTATCAAAGCCATCCTCATATATTTTCCGTTTTTGACCTGCTTGAAATAACATGCTCTCGGGTCGTTGTCAACAGCAACGCTTATCTCGTTCACTCTGGGCAGCGGGTGCATGACGGAAAGGTCGTCCTTGGCGTTTTTCAGCCTTTCCGGAGTAAGGATATAGCTGTCCTTGAGCCTTAAATAGTCCTCTTCATTAAAGAAGCGTTCGCGCTGTACTCTTGTCATATACAGTATGTCGAGCTCGGGTATGACCTCGTCGAAGTCAGTTGTCTGCACATACGGGATCCCTTTGTTTTTCAGCACGTCGCGCTTGACGTAGCTCGGGACTTTGAGCTCCTCAGGCGAGATCAGCACGAATTTTATGCCCTCGTAGCGCGACATCGCGTTTATAAGAGAATGCACTGTCCTGCCGAATTTGAGGTCTCCGCAAAGCCCTATCGTCATGTTTTCAAGGCGGCCCTTTTCTCTCTGTATGGTAAGCAGGTCGGCAAGCGTCTGCGTGGGGTGGCAGTGGCCTCCGTCTCCGGCGTTTATCACGGGGACGTCCGCCGTTCTCGAGGCCACGAGCGCCGCGCCCTCCTTTGGGTGGCGCATCGCTATGACGTCAACGTACTGGCTCACCGTTTTAACGGTATCGGCAACGCTCTCGCCCTTCGCGGCGGACGACGAGGACGCGCTCGCCATTGAGATAACGTTGCCTCCGAGCTCATACATAGCGGCCTCAAAGCTCATCCTTGTTCTTGTGGAGGGCTCAAAGAACAGCGTGGCAAGCTTTTTTCCCCGGCAGCTGTCGGCGTAGGAGGCAGGGTTTTCGATTATGTCCCTCGCGCACGCGATGAGCTCGTCCAGTTCCTCAACCGAAAAATCGAGTATATCGATGATGCTTCTCATAAATCAACCTTTCCACCCTTCGTCCGAGGGGTCGTTCCTGAAGGCTATGAGCCTTTTGATATCTTCGGGCTTTATATATCCGTCTTCGGCGGCGACCTCCGCGATGCAGTCGAAATCCGTCAGAGAAACGTTTTTCACGTTCGCGTCCTGAAGCCTCTTTTTGCCTTTTTCCATGCCGTAGGTGAATATCGAAACAATGCCGAGCACGTCGGCTCCGGCGTTTCTTAAAACGTCCACCACCTCGAGCACGGAGCCTCCGGTGGAAATAAGGTCCTCAACGACCACGACCTTCTGTCCCTTCTCGAGCTTACCCTCGATCTGATTCTGCCTGCCGTGGTCCTTTGCGCCGGAGCGAACGTAGCCCATGGGCTTGTTCATCAGGTGAGCGGTGATGGCGGCGTGAGCTATGCCGGCCGTGGAAGTGCCCATCAGCACCTCGGCTTCGGGATAGTTTTCTTCTATAAGCGTTTTGAGGCCCGTTTCAACGTCAGTCCTCACTTCGGGATCGCTGAGAGTTAAACGGTTGTCGCAGTAAACAGGGCTTTTTATGCCGCTTGCCCACGTGAACGGCTCGTCAGGCCTGAAAAACACGGCCCTTATTTTCAATAGGTCCTTCGCGATCTTAATTCTTAAGTCCATGATTGAGCTCCTTAAATATATTGGTTTTTCTAAACTCTTAACTCTGATCCTTAAACTCCCTCACGCACCTTTTGTACGCTTCCACCGGGTTTTCGGCGGCGGTTATCGGTCTGCCCACAACAATGTAGTCCGAGCCGATCAACTTTGCCTGAGCGGGCGTCATAACGCGCTTCTGGTCGCCCTTGTCGCCGTCGGCAAAACGCACTCCGGGGGTTACGGTCAAAAAGTCTTTGCCGCAGATCTCGTGCACCTTCCCGGCTTCAAGAGGAGAGCAGACAACTCCGTCAAGCCCCGCCTTTTTCGCGTTCATCGCGTAGTGCATCACCGTTTCTTCTATCGGCGCTTTTATCAGCAGGTCGCGCTCCATCGTTTCCCTGTCGGTTGAGGTGAGCATCGTCACGGCTATCAGCAGCGGCCTTGTGCCGTCGGGGCGCGTGAGCCCCTCAAGCGCCGCCTCCATCATCGGAATGGTGCCGCCGGCGTGCAGGTTGACTATGTCGGCGTCAAGCGACGAGAGCACGGCCATAGCCCTTTTTACGGTGTTCGGTATGTCGTGCAGCTTAAGATCCAGAAAAATCTGATGTCCGCGCTTTTTTATCTCCCTGACGATCTCAGGCCCCTCGGCGTAGAACAGCTCCATGCCTATCTTCACAAAGGGCTTTTCCTCCTTAAACAGGTCAAGGAAAGAAAGCGTCTGCTCTTTTCCCGGGAAATCGCAGGCTATTATAACGTCTTTACCCATAAAAACTCCTATTCAGTTTAATGTAATGTTGTATTTCTCCATAGCCGCCGGAAGGTCGTCTATTATCTTTTTGCACGCGAAAGGATCCGTAAGGTTTGCCGCGCCTACTTCCACCGCCGCGGCTCCGGCGAGCATCATTTCGAGCGCGTCCTCGGCGCAGGATATGCCGCCCATGCCCACAACCGGTATCTTCACTGCGCGCGAAACGTCGTACACCATCCTCAGCGCAACGGGGAACACGGCGGGCCCGGAAAGCCCTCCGGTGCGGTTGGCAAGCACCGGTTTTTTTGTTCTTAGGTCTATCCTCATTCCGAGAAGCGTGTTTATAAGGCTTAATCCGTCGGCGCCGGCGTCCTCAACTGCCTTCGCGATATCGGTTATGCTCGTGACGTTCGGAGTGAGCTTTACGATGACCGGTTTCTTTGTCGCTTTTTTTACCGCCCTCGTCACTTCGGCCGCGTCTTTCGCAGAGGTGCCGAAGCTCATGCCGCCGCCGTGAACGTTGGGGCAGCTTATGTTCAGCTCAATCCAGCCGATATCCTCGACCCCATCGAATTTTTCGCAGGTATAAACGTAGTCTTCAACGGAGAATCCGCTTACGTTTGCCATTATCGGTTTGTGGAAGCACTTTCTGAGCTTCGGAAGCTCCTCGTTTATGACCTTCTCAACTCCGGGGTTCTGCAGCCCCACACTGTTTAGCATGCCCGAGGCGCATTCCGCTATCCTCGGAGTGGGGTTGCCGAAGCGGGGTTCTCTTGTGGTTCCCTTTATCGAGATGGTGCCTAGGCAGTTTATGTCGTACAGCTCGGCGAATTCATAGCCGAAGCCGAAGGTGCCGGAGGCGGGGATAACGGGATTGTCGAGCCTTATCCCGCAAAGCTCAACGCTCAGTTTTCCCATAATATTTCCTCCTTAAAGAACACCGGGCCGTCCTTGCACACGCGCTTGTAGCCGTTTTTTGTTTTCTTTGTGCAGCCGACGCACGCCCCGAAGCCGCAGCCCATTCGCTCTTCAAAGCTTATCTGACCGTCGGTTTTCGCAGCATTATAAAGGGCTTTAAGCATCGGTTCAGGCCCGCAGGCGTAAAAATACGTGTAATTATCCGGCAGCGCGTTCGTTACGTAGCCTTTTACGCCTTTGCTTCCGTCAAGCGTCGAAACGCTGACTTCGCAGCCGAGAGCACGGAACTCTTCTTCATAGAAAACCTCATCTGCCGTGTTGAAGCCGAGAACGACGCTGATCTTTTTATTATTTTTAATAAGCTCCTTCGCAAGCAGATAAAGCGGCGGAGTTCCGACGCCTCCTCCGACAAGCACGGGGCGTTCCCCCGAAGGGGAGAGGTCGTAGCCGTTTCCGAGTCCAGTCAGGACGCTCAGCTTTTCTCCGGGAGACAGCGAGGACAAAAGCTGCGTCCCGCGCCCCACCGTTTTATAAATGAGAGTGAGGCTGTTTTCTGTTTTATCGCACACCGATATGGGGCGTCTGAGATAAAATCCGGGCAGAGCGATATTCACAAACTGCCCCGGCTTTTTTATTTCCGAAACGTCTCCCTTAAGAGTCATTTTATAAACGTCTTTCGCGAGCTTATAATTATTCTCAATACTGAAAACAATATCTTTCATCTTTTATCTTTCATCTTTTATTTTTTTTATTATGAGTCTATTGTCGATATCGTGAGCGTGGTCTCTTCAAGCACGTCCAGAAGCACCTTTACCGTATCGAGGGAGGTGAACATCGTCACGTTGTTTTCGGTGGCGAGCATCCTTATATGCTGGCCGTCCTTGGATGCGGACGATGCGCCGATATCCTGTGTGTTCAGAACATAGGCTATGTGTCCCTGTCTGAGAGCGTCGGGGATCTCCTCGCTGCCCTCGCTTATCTTCTTAAGGGTGTGCGTCCTTATGCCGTTCTTCTTGAGGAAAGCCGCGGTGCCGGACGTCGCCTGGATGTTGAAGCCGAGATTATAAAAGCGTCTGATGAGCGGCAGAGCCTCGTCCTTGTCGCCGTCGGCTATGGTCGCGAAAACCGTTCCGTAGTTCTGGAGCTTCATGCCGGCCGCCTGAAGGCCCTTGTAGAGAGCGCGGTTGAGCTTGTTGTCATAGCCGATGGCTTCGCCGGTGGATTTCATTTCGGGCGAGAGATAGGCGTCGAGCCCCTTTATTTTGTTGAACGAGAAAACAGGCACCTTAACGTAGAAGCGGTTCTTTTCTTCGGGGTAGAGCCTGAAAATACCCTGCTCCTTGAGAGTCTTTCCGAGTATTACTTCGGTGGCTATATCTGCAAGGGAGTAGCCTGTGGATTTCGAAAGGAAGGGGACTGTGCGCGACGAGCGGGGATTTACCTCGATGATATATACGTCGTCGTTTTCGTCAACAATGAACTGGATGTTGTAAAGCCCCACGATGCCTATGCCGAGCCCGAGCTTTTTGGCGTACTGAAGAATGATCCCCTTCACCTTGTCGGAGATGCTGAACGTGGGATAAACGCTTATCGAGTCGCCGGAGTGTATGCCGGTGCGCTCAACGAGCTCCATTATGCCGGGCACGAAAACGTCGACTCCGTCGCATATCGCGTCCACCTCGACCTCCTTGCCGCGAATGTATTTATCCACAAGCACGGGCTTATCCGCGTCTATCTCAACGGCTGTTTTCAGATAATGCCTCAGCTGTTCTTCGTTCGCAACGATCTGCATGGCTCTGCCTCCGAGCACGAACGACGGACGGACGAGCACCGGGTAGCCTATTTCTCCGGCGGCCTTAACGCCGTCCTCTATCTTAGTTACTGCCTGTCCCTTTGGCTGGGGGATACCGAGCTCTATGAGTATTTTTTCAAAGCTGTCTCGGTTCTCTGCCCTCTCAATAGCGTCGCAGTCCGTGCCGATGATTTTTACTCCGCGCTCCATAAGCGGCTGGGCGAGGTTTATCGCCGTCTGCCCGCCAAGAGAAGCTATGACGCCCTCGGGCTTTTCAAAGTCGATTATCGCCATAACGTCCTCGGGAGTGAGCGGCTCAAAATAGAGCTTGTCGGCGGTGGTGTAGTCGGTGGACACCGTTTCGGGGTTGTTGTTTATTATGATCGCCTCGTAGCCCGCGCGCTTTATGGTCTGTACCGCGTGGACGGTGGAATAGTCGAATTCCACGCCCTGTCCTATTCTTATCGGGCCGGCGCCGAGCACGACTATCTTTTTCTTTTCCGTAAGGCGCGATTCGTTTTTAACGTTTTCGTCAACAAGGTTGCGGTATGACGAATAGAGATAGGCAATATATTTCCCCGTGTGGAGCGTGTCCACCATGCGGAAAACGGGTCTCAGTCCCGCGTTTTTCCTCGCGGCGAAAACCGAAAGCTCGTCGGTTTTCCAGAGCCTTGCGATATAGCCGTCGCTGAAGCCCATTGCTTTCGCCTCGGCCATTGTCTGAACGTCGCCCTTGTTTGCGCTCAGCTTGTTTTCCATGTCGATAATATCCTTGAGGCATTCGAGGAAAAGCTCTGTTATCATCGTGGCCTCATGTATCTTTTTGAGGTCCGCCCCTCTCGCTATCAGCTCGGTCACGGCGAAGATGCCGTCTGCCCTGAAGGTGGATATATAGTCGAAAAGCTCCTCAACAGTGTAGGTGTCGAATTTCGCGAGATAAAGGTGGCACACGTCCGTTTCAAGGGAGCGCACCGATTTAAGGAAGCATTCGGCAAGAGTGGAGCCTATGCCCATCACTTCGCCGGTCGCCTTCATCTGAGTGCCGAGGTTGTTCTGAGCGCCGGTGAATTTATCAAACGGGAAACGGGGGAACTTCGCAACTATATAGTCGAGGCTCGGCTCCGTGGCGGCTGTGCCTCCGGCAACCGGTATCTCCTCAAGCAGCATACCCATGGCTATTTTAGCGGTCACTCTGGCAATGGGATAGCCGCTCGCCTTGGACGCGAGCGCGGAGGAGCGAGAAACCCTGGGGTTCACTTCA
>JAFSWN010000248.1 GCA_017450185.1 Clostridia bacterium
ATGCGTAATTCGGAATTTTTAAGAGTTCAGATTTTAGAGTTGAGAGTTTAGAGTTAAATTAATCAGGGAATAGAAATAAAAAACCAACGGTTACATCTTATAGAAGGTGTAACCGTTAGTTAATCAATCAGCGGGACGGTTCGAAACCACTGAAAAAGTACGGTTGGATGCGCAGAAGACGAGAAAATCCGGTAGCGCCGCGTTCTCGCCTGCCGGCTCGGTCGGCGCTACCGGTGCGTAAAATAAGCTCAAAGCTTAAACAGCAATTCGCAAAGCGCAATGAACTCTGAACTCTGAACTCTCGAAATTACGCATTCCGAATCGTAATTAAACAGGTCTCAGGAAACAGAAAAAACCAACGGTTACATCTTTAATCAGATGTAACCGTTAATTGTTATGTGTTATACCTATACCAATAATTCTGAATTACGCATTCCGAATTCCGAATTAATCCTCGTCGTCGTCCGGCTCGAATATGGTGTCAAGCTTCGCTCCGCAGGCGGGGCACTCAAGCTCGAAATCCTCGTCGTCGTCGAAGATGGAATCGTCAAAGTATACGGTCTCGTGGCAGTTGGGGCACTCGAACTCATAAACTCCGTCGTCCTCGTCGTCGTCATCGTACCAGTCGTCGTCAAGATCGTCGTCCCAGTCGTCTTCGTAAACAACGTCTTCAAGCTCGGCGAGGTCGGCGTCGATAGCGTCGATGCGGTCGGTGTTGTCGGCAAGCTCAAGAGCAATGTCCTCAAGCGCGTCAAGGATGGCGGTGAAAATTTTGGTCTCCTTCGCGTCCTTGTCGAGCTCCATGCCTTCCATGAGCCCTTTGATATAAGCTATTCTTTCGGTTGCAGACATGATGTTCCTCCGTTATGCTCTTCCGAGATATTCGCCTGTGCGGGTGTCTATCTGGATCATTTCGCCCTCGTCGATGAAAAGCGGGACCTTGATCTCAACGCCCGTTTCAAGCGTAGCGGGTTTAAGCGTGTTTGTTGCGGTGTCGCCCTTGAAGCCGGGGTCGGTCTTGACGACCTGAAGCTCAACAAAGTTCGGAGGCTCAACGCCGAAAACCTTTCCTTTGTAGGAGAGGATGCGGCACGCCATTCCTTCTTTGACAAACTTGAAATTATCGTCAAGCTCATTTGAGCCTATCGGAACGAGCTCATATGACTCCGGATCCATGAAATAGAAGAGATCTCCGTCGCTGTAGGAGTATTCCATTTCTTTTCTCTCAATGTATGCGGTGGGGAATTTGTCGGTGGGGCTGAAGGTCTTTTCAACAACGCTTCCGGCTATGACGTTTCTGAGCTTTGTGCGAACAAAGGCAGCGCCTTTACCGGGCTTAACGTGCTGGAATTCGATGATCTGCCATACCTGGCCTTCCATCTCAAAAGTTACTCCGTTTCTGAAATCACCGGCTGATACCATAAAATCAATCCTTTCTCTTGGGTATATACATACCGTTATACGTTATATATAATATATAAAAACTAAATACATTTCAAGTGTTTGAACGTGTTTTTTTGCTCAAAAATCAAAAAATTACAAAAATCACACGATAATGAGCTCTTTTTTGCATCCCGTGAGGTTGCGGCAGCCTTCTTTTGTTATGAGCGCCATATCCTCGATCCTTACTCCGAACTGGCCGGGAATGTAGATACCGGGCTCCGCGGTGACGATATTGCCCGCCTTCAGCGTCGCCTTTGATTTTGGTGAAACGGACGGCGCCTCGTGTATCTCCACGCCCACTCCGTGTCCTGTGCCGTGCCCGAAATACTTTCCGTAGCCCGCTTTTTCAATGACGTCCCTCGCGGCCCTGTCGCCGTCAAAGCACGTTACGCCCTCTTTGAAGGTCTCGAGCGACCTCGTCTGAGCTTCAAGAACAATGCCGTATATCTCCTTCATTCTGTCGCTCGCTTTTCCGACGGCAACGGTCCTCGTCATGTCGGAATGGTAGCCGTTGTAGAGCGCGCCGTAGTCAAGCGTCAGAAAATCGCCGTTTTCTATTTTTTTGTTTGATGGGACGCCGTGTGGCATCGAGGAATTGACTCCCGAAACCGCTATCGTTTCAAACGAAAGACCGTCGGCTCCGTTTTTCAGCATATAGTAATCGAGCTCGAGCTGAACTTCCTTTTCTGTGAGGCCGGGTTTTATAAAGCCGAGGATGTGATCGAACGCCGCTTCGGCAATGCTCTGTGCCTTTAGCACCAGCTCCACTTCATCCTCGTCCTTAACGCTTCTCTGCGCTTCTATTATATCGGTTAGAGTCGCGTCGCAAATGAACGTAATATCTGGGAGCTCGGTTTTAAGCTTTTCGAACTGCGAAAGAGTTAGCCTGTCGCTTTCAACGGCAACGGTCTTTATACAGTCCTCGGAAAAAAGGGTTCTGAGCTGTTCATAGAGCGTCGCGCTGTCGCGCACGAATTCACTTCCTATCTTCTTTTCGGCGGCCTCTGTGTAGCGCGAGTCGGTATAAAAAAGAGCCTTGTTTTTTGTTACAAGCAAAAAACCGTCCGACGCGGGAAAGCCTGTGTAGTAAAAGCGGTTAGCCTCAGAAATGATGAGAGCTGCGTCGGAAACGTTTTTCAGGTTTTTCGAGAGTTTGTCGGTTCTGTTGTTCATGCTATGTCTCCGTATCCTTTTTCGTTCAAAAAATCCTTTTCTTTAGCGCGCAGGTGCTTGTAGTGCGCGTATAAGAATATCTCGGGTTTTCTGTATTTTATTCTTATCGCAATGGCCCCGGCGTTGTTCGCGCCCCTTATGTCGGTGAAGAGCTGGTCGCCCGCCATTGCCATTTCCGAAACGTTGATCCCGAGCTTTCCGGCAGCCTTGATAAAGGCTTCCTTTTTCGGCTTACCGGCGCCGGCGATATAGGGGATGTCTCCGAGCAGATGCGAAAAAAGCTTCGCGCGGAGCTTATACGTGTTTGTGAGTATCATAACGTCGATCCCCTCGCTTTTGAGCCGTTTTACCCATGCGCGCACTCCGTGGAAAAGGTAAAAAGCGCCGTCGTAGGAAACTGTATTGTCAACGTCGATAGCCACCGCCTTCGCTCCCATTTTGCGAAGATCCTCGGGAGTGATGTCGGTAACGCTGTCATAGAAGTATTTGGGGATCAGATCGTCCGATAATTTGAGATCCTTTGTGTGTGTCATTATTCAGTCCTTTTTGTTTTAAGAGAACGGAAAAACCGGGAGGACGTCAGCGTCTTCCCGGCTTATGTTCGCATAATTAAAGAATGCCGAATTATTTATACTTGCGTTTGCGAGCAGCTTCGGACTTTTTCTTTCTCTTTACAGAGGGCTTTTCGTAATGCTCTCTTTTGCGGACTTCCTGAATTACGCCGTCGCGTGACGTCTGACGCTTAAAACGTCTCAGGGCGCTGTCCAGAGATTCATTCTCTTTAACCTTTACCTGACTCATTATATTTCCCCTCCCTCCGCGTTAAGCGTGGGTCAATTTCACTTTGACATCTGAAATTATACAACATACCCCACTTCGGTGTCAACATTTTTTTGTGTGGCAATTATTAAATTTTTACACCATATTTTGCGAGGATTTTATGTATTTTTTCTAATATGGAGCAATTAATCGTCAAAAAGGGTTTATTTATTCGTCAAATTATGTTAAAATCAAAAAAACAGCTTTTCATGCGTCGGATATATAGTTGGGAGGACGTTTTATATGAAAAAAATTCTCTGTGTATTTTTATGCATCTCGCTTGTCTTCGGCTCGCTTGTCGCGGGCCTTGCCGGGAGCGCGCCCGAATCCGAAGCCGCCGGAGCTTACCCCGTCGTCGTTGTCAGGGGTATGGATTTCCTGCACGGACTGAGGTATTATCCCGGAACCGAAAACGAAGTGGAGCTAAACGCCGTGTCGCGCCTTTCGTTCGGCGGAATAGTGGGAACTCTCGGGAAAGCCTTCGCAGGCTTTATCACCGGCGGGAAAGACGCCGCCGTGCAGGCGATAATCGATTATGCCGCAACGGTTTTCGAGGGCTACGGATGCGATAAAAACGGCGTGCCGCTCGACGGCAGTGTATCAAACGATTCCTATCCACTCAGCATCACTCACTATCCCGAAGCTCTTGCCGGGATGCGCTACGACCATGAGGAAGGGCTCGTCCATTCCTGCGCCGACCGCTACGGGGCAGAAAACGTATACTATTTTAAGTATGACTGGCGTCTCGACACGCTCGAAAACGCCGCACTGCTCAGCGATATGATAGAGCTCGCCGTGTCCGAACACGAAACCGACAAGGTGGATCTTGTGTGCAACAGCATGGGCGGCATTGTGACGCTTACCTATCTCAACTACTATGGCTCCGGCCGTATCGACTCGCTTGTGGCCAACTCCTCCACAATGTACGGCACCGACGTCACCACCGACCTGTTCCAGGGAAAAGTGTATTTTGACGAAGACGCCGTATGCCGCTTCTTATCCGACAAGGTCCCCGCTCTCAGCCTCCTTTTTAAGACGCTGCACAGAACAAAGGTGATAAAGCTTATCTGCGATTTCCTCAACAAGTTTGCCGAGGACTACAAAACCGAGATCTATGAGGGAGTGCTGACTCCCGTTTTCGGTACGATGCCCGCCTTTTGGGAGCTGTGCCGTCATGAGGAATATGAGGCTGCAAAGCAGTTTATCTTCGGCGACAAGGCGCAGGAATACGCCGGCCTTATTGCCAAGACCGATAAGATACAGTATGAGGTCGTGGCGAACGTGAAAAACATCATTGACGGCGCGATGGCAAACGGAATGAAGTTCGGCGTGACGGCGGGCTACAACATCCCCAACACCCCCGCCTATGAAAACGCCGCGCTGCAGGGCGACGGCACTCTTGAAACGCGCATGATGAGCTTCGGGGCTACCGTCAGCGTCGTCGGCAGCGAATTAAAAGAAGACGAGCTTTCGGGCAGCGAAAAATATATTTCCGCCGACAGGTGCATAAACGCCAACACCGCTATGTATAAAGACTATACATGGTTCGTGCGAAACGGCAGGCACGTCGGATGTCAGTATAATTCCGAATACACCTTCCTAATCTTTTCCATTCTTGAAAGCGAAGTCCAGCCAACGGTAGACACCTGGGAAAAATATCCGCAGTTCACCGTTTCGGACGACAAAGAAAATCTCTCACCGCTGAAAGCTCAGGAGGCCGAAAATGTCAACTCCCCTTGCTGACAGGATACGCCCCAAAACGCTTGACGATATCGCAGGGCAGAAGCACCTGTTCGGCGTGGGTAAGGCTCTCAGGAACATCATCGAGTCGGGGCAGATACCGAACCTCATATTCTACGGGCCTTCGGGAACCGGCAAGACCACCGTTGCCCGCATCATCGCGAACGCCACCAACAAGCGCCTGCATATCCTCAACGGCACTTCCGCGTCCCTGAACGACGTGAAGGACGTTATCTCCGAAATAAACACGATAGCCGCGCCGAACGGCCTGCTTTTGTATCTCGACGAGATCCAGTATTTCAATAAAAAGCAGCAGCAGTCCCTCTTGCAGTATATTGAAAACGGCGACATTACGCTCATCGCGTCCACCACCGAGAATCCATATTTTTATATCTATTCCGCCGTTTTAAGCCGCAGCACGGTGTTCGAATTCAAAAGCGTTTCCCCCGAGGACGCGGTCCCGGGTATTCAGCGCGCGTTCAGGCTCCTTTGCGAAGAAACGAAAGAGGAGTTCGATATCGAGGACGGGCTTAACGAGTATATAGCCGAGGTGTGCGGCGGCGATATGAGAAAGGCTCTCAATATATGCGAGCTTTGCGTTTTGGGCGCGCCTATCCCGAAGGAAAACGAAAAACGCCGCCTGACGCTTGAAAGCGCACGCGCCATCTGCGGAAAAACAGGCGCTCATTACGACAGAAAGGGCGACGAGCACTACGATCTTTTGTCCGCCTACCAGAAGAGTATGCGCGGCTCCGACCCCGACGCCGCTATACACTATCTCGCGCGCATTTTAGAGGCGGGCGACCTTGTTTCGGCGTGCCGCAGGCTCATGGTGTGCGCCTGCGAGGACGTGGGACTCGCATATCCGATGATAATCCCCATTGTTAAGGCCGCCGTTGACGCAGCCTTCCAGCTCGGCCTTCCCGAAGCGCGCATCCCTCTCGCGGACGCCGTTGTGCTCGTGTGCAACTCGCCCAAATCCAATTCTGCCTACAACGCGATAAACGCCGCCATGGCGGACGTGCAGGCCGGCAGGGGAGGGCCCATCCCGCGTCAGCTCCAAAACAAGCATTTCGACGGCGAGGACGCCGCGGTAAAGGGCCAGTTCTACCTCTATCCTCACAGCTTCCCGAACCACTGGACCCGCCAGCAGTACCTTCCCGACAATCTCGCCGGAACCGTTTACTATGAATTCGGCGACAACAAAAACGAACAAGCCGCGAGAGAGTATTGGGAAAAGATAAAAAAATAATTCGGAATTCTTAATGCGTAATGCGTTATTATTGAGTTATGAGATAAGAGTTACGAGTTAAGTTGTAGGAAAACGCTGACACGGTTTGATTATATATGACGGGGAATGTCACGCATCGGTAGCGCCGCGCCCCTGCGCGGTACAGGAATTTGCATTTTTATGTAAAATCTGTTTTTTCTCATCATTTTCCGGACATAAATTTCTTAACGCCGGTTTTTATACCGCGCAGGGGCGCGGCGCTACCGTGCCTTATATGTCCCAAATTATAATATACAAAGAAAAAGGCAGCGGCCACCCGCTGCCTTAAATTTGTGCTTCTGTTCAGCTGAACAGTTTTTTGAAGAAGTTAATTATCCTCTGGAAGAACAATACGATCAAATCCCAGATGCTCTGTGAGCCGCCGTCTTGATCAGAGGGCTGCTGAGTGGGCTGTTCTTCTGTGGAAGGCTCTTCAGTCTCGTCGTCCCACATGGCGTAAAGTACCGTGTACTGCTGCGTCAGCGTGAAATTGCCGCCGGGCGCAATTGCCTCACCGCTGCCGTCCGCTGCCGTGTTCCAGCCCGCGAATATCTTGCCTTCATAGCTCAGTTTGTTGCTGCGGGCTCTGGCAGTTTCGCCTATCGAATAGATCTTGCCGTCATACATGCTCTTGCCCGGCGCGCCGTTTCCGTTATACACCACAAGAGCGCCGTCGACGGCAAAGCCCTTGTCAAGCATCGGTTTTCTCTCGCTCAAAAAAGAGATCAGGGAGTTTGCTTCCTGCAGGTATCTTGTTTCAACCGCGTCGGGGTCGGTTGAGCTGTAGGTGTTCCATCTCAGATGGTTCATCACCGCGGACGGAGTCAGCGTGTCGCGAAGAGAACTGAGCGCGGGGATGCAAATTTCACCCGCGGCTGCCGAAGCGGTGTTTTCCCAGAATCGCGATACCGAACTTCTGAAATCAGCAAACGAGTAGCACTGCGCGAAGAAGGTTGCAAAACTATTGCATGAGGTATCAATGGAGTTGCGGTGCAGCTGGTTCGCGTACCAAGTGTCGGGCTCATAAACAGTCAGTTTGTCGCCGATCGTTGTACCGCTGCCGAGAGCGTGGTCAAAATCCCAGAGAGGACCTGCGTAGAAAACGTCGTCGTCGGCTTTTTTATAAAAGTAGAAGCTTGTTATGCCCGAATCCACGTCCTTTGTAAGCTCCTCGGCAATATAGCAGCGAACAAGGCTGTCCATGTCAAAATACTCGGTATAGTATTTTTCCTTGTTGTTGCGGCCGGTGGGGGAGTAGAGTGCCTCCTCGGCTTCGTTCCAAAGCGCGCTGATATAGTCCACCTCCGCCTTCGAGGCGTATTCGGGACTGCCTATCACCATCGGCGCGCCGATATTGGAGATGAATCCGCTTGCCTCCGCGTGATAGCGGTAAAGATAATCCATTTCAAGCAGGTAGCCTCCGCTTATGTTTTCGGGGGAGGCGGGAATATCCACCCACTTGGTGCTTCCGGGAACGTAGCCCGAGCGAATGCCCATGAGCGGCAGAGCTTCAATATCCTCAATATCGGGGTTCGCGTCTTCGTTGGCTTTTTCAAGGTCGGTTATGTCCACCCGGTTATCACCTATCTCAACGCTTTCACATATCAGATACACTCCGCGGTATTCGCCGTTGATATATAGATTGACGTGGCGGCATTCCGACGTCTCGTTAAGGCCCTCGGCGCGTCCGAAATCCAGCGCGAAGGCGTTTTTCATAAGGGCGTTGTCCTGTGAATACGAGGCGAGCAGCGTCCATTTTTTTGCTTTCGGCATTCCCAGAATGCCGGTCTTTTTATTGAATTTGATGTTGTAGGGCTTTTTGATGTAGTTCCAGGTGGCGTTGCCGCGTCCTTTGATCTGCTTAAGGTCGCCGTCCAGCGTCTCGGTCCCGTTTTCGTATATGCGTATTGAGCCCGGTTCCTTGTTTGCTTTATCCGCCTCAATAAAACTCAGAGAGCCCGATTCGGTCGTGAGAAACACACTGGGCAGTCCCGTGCCGAACATAACCTGTATGGGGCAGCTCTGCCCGCCGCATGAAAGCGTGTGTGCGCCTTCGGTAAACGCGGCGGCGCTTTCGCCCGATGCAACAGGTTCTCCGTCAATCGTGACTTCGCCCGCCGCAGTATAATAGACCTTCGCGGCGGTCATATCCGCGTCCGACGGAAGGAATATAAAATACTCTGTGCCGGATGCGAACCACGAAACGGCGTCCATGTCGTTCTCGCCGCCGCCGTAGGGATTGATCTTCAGTGTTTCGATCCCCGTTTCAGCGGCGAAAACAACGGGTGCTGCCGATAAAAGCATGATCGCCGCAAGGAACAGCGCAATAAACCTTTTCATTCTGATTACCTCCGTGTAAATAATGATTCTTTATGGCATGTGTCAACCTTCTATATGATATTTTATCACAATCATAAACCTTTATCAATAAAAAAATGCTGATCAGGGCCGCTTTGCGGCGGCCAAAGGTGCTGCTGCTCACCATAGTCGCCCGTTTCACGGGCGTAGAGCTTAGAGGCACACTGCGTGTGCAGATCTCAGAGACGCCTTCGGCGCAGATGAATAGAATAAAGTAACGCACAAGGTTCTTTATTGAGCCTTGTGCGTTTTACATAATTTGACCGTTTACGCGAGAAAGCGACCTATGCCTGCCGCAGGGCGGACTTAATGCAAAACAGACTAAAATGCACAAATTTTTTTGATTTTGTGTATTGAATTTCAATTTTTCACGTGTTATAATAAATTGCAAAAATTTTTAATCTTTTGAGAGGAGCAAATTCATGAACAATTTCAAAAAGATCATATCCGTTCTTCTGGCGGTCCTTATGGTTGCGAGCATCGGCGTTATTGCCGTTTGTGCCGCCGGATACGACTTTGTTGCCGTTAAGTGGGATAACGACGCGCTTAAAGACGGCGACTGGTATTTTGACGCTGAAGCGCAGTTCGTCGATTTCTATAACGACGCCTACGGCATCGATCCCCTTCCCGCGGACGTCGACGCCAACAGAGACGCAATGAAGACCATCAGCGAGCTCTATTTCGACGAAGCCACCGGCGTTATCAAGAACGTGAAGGGCTCTCCCGAGTACCTTCTTCCCGGCGACGAGGGCTACGACTACGTGCGCTCATACATCAAGCAGGCCGAGGTTGACGACGCCGCTCCCGTTGAGCCCATCGTTGTGGTAGAGCAGGAAGGTAAGCTTTGCAACTATTGCGGACAGCACCACGATCAGAGCCTTATCGGGGGCTGGGTCACTGCGCTTCTGCACGACATTCTCTTTGTAGGCAAAGCGATAGCCTCCATCTTTACCGTAGATTTCGGCGCGGTTGCCGAAGGAATGAAATGATTGTTTATTAAACATCAGGAAAGCGTCGGTTGTCCGGCGCTTTTTTGTTTGATAGGAAACTGCTCGTTTCCTATCAAACAAAAAGATTATAACGCCCGCCGATTTCGCCCTGACGGGCGACGGCGATGGCGGAATCGAAAGCGGCATCCTGCGTCGCAGACGCTGCGCCGCAGGCGCTTTCTTGATGCAGAATTCGGAATCATTTTGGATTGTGGATCGAAGGGGTCTCGCCGCTCGGCGGTGCTTCTGTCTCCGACAGAGATCGCCACCGTCTGCACGCACCCTGCGGTCGGCATTAAATAATTATAATCAAAACGCGAAGCGTTTTCCTTCTTTTATCTTTTATCTTTTTTCTTTTTTCATTCAAAAAACGCGTCTCCTCCCGGAAACGCGCTTTCTTTATTTTAGATCAAACTTAATACATTCCGCCCTGTGCGCCGGCCATTGCCGCCGCGTTTGCGGCCGCGTCGGCCGCGGGATCGGGCTTGTCGGTAACAAGGGACTCGGTGGTGAGCACCATGGCGGCAACGGAAGCCGCGTTCTGGAGAGCCGAACGGGTGACCTTTGTGGGATCGAGAATGCCTGCCTCTCCCATGTCCACATATTCCTCGGTGGCGAAGTTGTAGCCGTAGCCCTGCTTTCCGGAGCGCTCGATGGCGTCAATGATAACGCTGCCCTCAAGACCCGCGTTGGCGGCTATCTGACGGATGGGAGCCTCAATGGCTTTGAGTACGATGCTGACGCCTGTCTTTTCATCGGCGTTGTCGGAATCGTCAAACAGAGCCTTAACGGCAGGCTTGACGTTCAGAAGAGCGATGCCGCCGCCCGCAACGTAGCCTTCTTCAACGGCAGCCTTGGTGGCTGCGAGAGCGTCCTCTATGCGAAGCTTCTTTTCCTTCATTTCGATCTCGGTGGCTGCGCCGACGTGGATGACCGCTACGCCGCCGGAGAGCTTGGCAAGACGCTCCTGAAGCTTTTCTCTGTCGAAATCGGAGGTGGATACTTCTATCTGGCTCTTGATCTGGCCTATTCTTGATTTTATCTCCGCGCCTGCGCCCGCGCCGTCAACGATTATGGTGTTTTCCTTTGTGACCTTGACCTGCTTTGCTCTGCCGAGCTGAGTCACCTGAGTGTCCTTGAGCTCAAGGCCGAGATCGGAGGTGATGACCTCGCCGCCGGTGAGGATGGCGATATCCTGAAGCATCTCTTTTCTTCTGTCGCCAAAGCCGGGAGCCTTAACGCATACGCAGGTGAAAGTGCCTCTGAGTTTGTTCACAAGGATGGTCGCGAGAGCTTCGCCCTCAACGTCCTCGGCGATGATAACGAGCTTTTTGCCGGACTGAAGGATCTGCTCGAGAAGGGGAAGGATCTCCTGAATGTTGGAGATCTTCTTATCGGTGATAAGGATGTATGCGTCGTCAACAACGGCTTCCATCTTGTCGGTGTCGGTTACCATGTAGGGGGAGATATAGCCTCTGTCGAACTGCATGCCTTCAACAACGTCGCAGCTCGTTTCGGCGGTCTTGGATTCCTCAACGGTGATAACGCCGTCTGCGGATACCTTTTCCATTGCTTCGGCAATGAGCTGGCCCACTGTTTCGTCGCCCGAAGAAACTGTTGCTATCCTTGCGATGTCCGCTGAGGAGGAAACGGGCTTGGCGTTTGCCTTGAGTCCGTCTACCGCAGCGTCGACAGCCTTCTGGATTCCCTTTTTAACGACCATGGGATTCGCTCCGGCGGCAACGTTCTTCATGCCCTCGTTCACAAGAGCCTGTGCGAGAAGAGTTGCAGTTGTGGTACCGTCTCCCGCCACGTCGTTTGTTTTGGTGGCGACTTCCTTGACTAGCTGAGCGCCCATGTTCTCAAAAGCGTCCTCAAGCTCTATTTCTTTGGCTATCGTCACGCCGTCGTTCGTGATAAGGGGAGCGCCATATTTCTTGTCGAGAACAACGTTCCTGCCCTTGGGGCCGAGTGTTATTTTAACTGTGTTAGAAAGCTTATCTATACCGCTTTGAAGGGCCTTTCTTGCCTCTTCGCCGTAAAGTAACTGTTTTGCCATAACTGATTTCTCCCTTCTGTTATTCCACTATTGCGAGAATGTCGCTCTGCTTGGCGATCACGTATTCTTCCTGACCGAGCTTGACTTCGGTTCCGGCGTACTTGTTGAGGATGACCTTATCGCCGACCTTGACTTCCATCTTGACTTCCTTGCCGTCGATAACGCCGCCGGGGCCTACTTCAAGAATTTCGGCTATCTGGGGCTTTTCCTGCGCGGAGGAGGCAAGAATGATGCCGCCCTTGCTGGTTTCCTCAGCCTGTGTGAATTTAAGAACTACTCTGTCGCCTAATGGTTTAAGCTTCATACTGAAAATCCCTCCTGAGATTTGAATTAACTAAATGTTTAGCACTCTGTTCTTCTGAGTGCTAACTATATTTTAACCCAAAAATTTTAAATTGCAATACCTTTTTGAAAATTTTTCCGTTTTTTTTATCTTTTTTTATTCTTCAGCGCTATTAAAACCAGTCCGCCCGCTGCAGCGGCGCCGGCAGCCAGAGCGGGGCTGAGGCGTTTCGCGTAGGCTTTTGCCTGCCCCACGCTTGAGGGCGTTCGGCTGAGCAGCTCTTCGAGCAGTCTTTCCTTCGGCTTTTCGTCGGTAAGGCCTTCCCAGGTCCTTGTGTAGGTGGTTATTTCCTCCGGCGCGTTCTCGTCAACAACAAAAAGCCTGACTCCGCGCTGAAGGTGCGGCCCGTAAACGTGGAAGCCCGCGCCCTGGGTATATATCAGCTTTATTCCCCGATATTCGGAAACAAAGCTGTTGTTGTGGTCGTGCCCGGCGCATATCGCGATAACGTTTCCGTCCTCTTTCAGAACGTCGAATTCATGTGTGTCGGCGCCTGTGACCGAAGGACTTTCTTTCATAAAGCCGCCTTCCGAAATAATTTCATCGGGCAGGGCGAAAAATCTGTTTTTACGCGAGCCGAAGGCCTCCACAGCGCCTTTGGTACCTTTTTTTACTTCTTTTATTACATTATAGTATTCCGGCACGGGAATATGCTGAAAAACGATTGCAGGCGGCGCGCTTTCAACGTTTTTTTTCGCTTCATCGCGCGTTTTGACAAACCATTCAAGCTGTTTTTTTGTTGTGCCGCTTTTTGTTTTCGAGTAGGCTGAGCCGTGTGTGTCAAAGGCGTAGAGCATGAATTTTTCTCTTCCGTCCTCTCCGGAAACGGGGATGTAAAACGTGCCCGGATCGTCCTCTGCCCGGCGTTCTCCGCGAACGTATCCCGGAAAAGAGGAATAGAGCTTCGCCTGGCTTAAAACGGTAGCGCCGCTTTCGGCGTCGTGGTTGCCGAAGGTCACTGCAAACGGAACGCCCGCCTTTATGACAGGAGAAAGGAGTTTCTCTATCACTCTGCCCACCGTTTTTTCGGGGTCCTTCCCCCACAGGCGCGGATGTATGCCGTATATCTGGTCTCCTGTGAAGATGACGAAGTCAGGCTTTTCGGCCTCCAGAGCGAGCTCGATGAGCCTTACCGTGTCTGGCGACACGAAGGGGAATTCCTGCGCGTCCGCTATCTGCATTATTTTGAAGCGGCCGTCTTTGAATGTGAGGCTTTTGGGCATAATGGCACCTCTTTCTGATTGTGGATTGTTGATCGAGGATCGTGGATTGAGAGGTTTAGGAACGC
>JAFSWN010000249.1 GCA_017450185.1 Clostridia bacterium
ACGGAAGACGGGCACGTCGACCTGGTTTTTCTTTGTGTCCGCCGGACAGAAGAAGCTGTTTTTCGATGGATAGTATGCTCCGTTATAATATCCGCCCCAGAGCGTGATGCCGTCGGTGCCGTACTGCTCCTTGCACACGCACAGTGCCTTAACGCCGTATTTTTCTTTGAGGTACGAAACCGTAACGGCGTCGAGAACCCAGCTCCCGGCGACCTTCGGGTATACGCCGTAGAGCTCTTTATATTTTCCGAAGGCCGCGTCGGCCATTTTTATTCTTTCTTCGGGGGTATACGACGAAGTATAGTTGCAGTGCACGCGCCAGTCCCAAAGATGCTCGCCGGTCCACTCAAGCCCCGCTTCCTCACAGAGAGGCTGAACTATTTCGAGCCATAGCCCTATTTCAACGTTTTCATACTGTGAAACGAGGCTCCTGTAGTCCTCTCTTATAAGGGCGTCGTACTGAAAAAGCACCGTTGATTTAAAGCCGTAGCTTTTGCACAGCTCGAGCTCTTCCCTGAGGGTCGGGAGCAGATAGCCGTCGTCCTCGGTCCTCGGCTCGCAGCTGCGTACAAAATTGATGATATTCGCGATTTTTTTCATAATTACTCCAGCTCGAAGGAGCCCGTATAGAGCGAATAGTATACGCCCTTCTGGGCTATAAGGTCGTCGTGGCTGCCGCGTTCGATTATGCGGCCGTGGTCAAGCACCATTATGGCGTTGGAATTGCGTACCGTTGAAAGGCGGTGGGCTATGACGAACACGGTGCGGTCCTTCATCAGAGCGTCCATGCCCTGCTGGACGAGCAGTTCGGTGCGGGTGTCTATTGAAGACGTGGCTTCGTCAAGAATCATTACGGGCGGGTCTGCCACCGCCGCCCTCGCGATGGAAAGCAGCTGCCTTTGCCCCTGAGAGAGGTTCGCGCCGTTTGAAGTGAGCATGGTGTTGTAGCCCTCGGGCAGACGCGTGATGAAATCATGCGCGTTGGCGAGCTTGGCGGCGTTTACGCACTCCTCATCTGTGGCGTCAAGCTTGCCGTAGCGGATATTGTCCATAACGGTGCCGGTGAAGAGGTTCGTGCTCTGAAGCACTATGCCGAGAGAGCGCCTGAGGTCGGCCTTTTTTATTTTGTTTATGTTTATACCGTCGTATCTTATTTTGCCGTCCTCTATATCGTAGAAACGGTTGAGAAGATTCGTTATCGTGGTCTTTCCGGCGCCTGTCGCGCCCACGAACGCCACCTTCTGTCCGGGCTTCGCGTAGAGTGAAACGTCAAAGAGCACCTGCTTGCCCTCTTCATATGAGAAATCCACGCGGTCGAGGACAACGTCGCCCTTAAGAGGGGTGTAGGTGACGCTGCCGTCGGCGGAATGCGGATGTCGCCACGCCCATCTCCCGGTGTGCTCGGCGCACTCGACTGTTTTTCCGTTTTCCTCCCTGCAGTTCACAAGGGTAACGTAGCCGTCGTCCGTTTCGCTCTCCTGCTCGAGCAGATCGAAAATACGTCTCGCGCCCGCCATGCCCATCGCAATGGAGTTTATCTGCTGCGAAGCCTGGTTGACCTGACCGGTGAACTGCTTGCACATGCCGAGATACGACGCCACCACCGCAACGGTGAGCGGGGCTGTAAAATTGCCGGAGAAGATGTTTTCAAGTGAAATGTTCGGCACGTGAGCGCCGTAGATTATGAGCACGCCGCCAACGAACGCGGTGAGCACGTAGAGGATGTTGCCTATATTATTCATTATGGGCCCGAAGATATTTGAGAAGGTGTGGGCGCGGCGGCTGTTTTCGCGCAGCTCGCCGTTCACCTTATCAAAGTCAGCTTTAGCCGCCTTCTCGTGAGTGAACACCTTTATGACCTTCTGGCCGTTCATCATTTCTTCGATAAAGCCCTCCATTTTACCGACGCTTACCTGCTGCTTCATGAAGTATTTTGCGGAATTGCCGCCCACCTTCTTTGTGACAAAGAACATCCCTATCACGCCGAGGACCACGACGACCATCAGAGAAATGCTGAAATACATCATGATGCTCACAAGCACAACGAGAGTTATGGCGGCGGAAAAGATCGAGGGAAGGCCCTGGCTTATGAGCTGCCTCAGAGTGTCGATATCGTTTGTGTAGATGCTCATGATATCGCCGTGGGTGTTGCGGTCGAAGTATTTGACGGGCAGGTCCTGCATCTTGTCGAAGAGCCTGCGGCGCATTTTATCGAGGAAGCCCTGAGTCATATAGGCGACGAGCTGCTCCCTTGTCGCGGTGGCGGCAAGGCCTATGAGAAGGATGGAGCCCGTGGAAAAGATGAGCTTGAGGATATCGGGCTTGAGGGCGGTCCATACCTCGGCTCCCGGAGTTCCGCCCGCGAACATTTTAAGGCCCTCGGTCATGTAGGCGGTTATGTTCTTTACGACCACAGCGGGAACGACCCCCGCCGCGGCGGCAACGGCGATGCACACGGCTATGATGACGATGACAGCCTTATAGTCGCCGACAAGGAATTTGAGGAGCTTTTTGATAAGCTTGAAATCAAGGTCCTTGACCGTGCCCCCGCGCTGTCCGCGTCCCGGGCCGCGCGCCGGACGGGCCTGAGCCTTATTGTTGTTTTCACTGCTCATCAAAATCGCCTCCCTTCGTCTGTGATTCATATACTTCGGTGTAGATCTTATTAACGCCGAGCAGCGTTTCGTGCGTGCCGACGGCGTCTATTCTGCCGTCGTCCATCACCACAACGATATCCGCGTCCATTACGGACGCTATGCGCTGAGCTATAATTATCTTTGTGGTATCGGGCAGCTTCTCGCGGAAGGTGGCCCTTATGAGCGAATCGGTTTTCGTGTCTACTGCCGAGGTCGAGTCGTCGAGAATAAGAATTTTCGGCTGTTTTATAAGAGCCCTCGCAATGCAAAGGCGCTGCTGCTGGCCGCCGGAAACGTTCGCGCCGCCCTGCTCGATGAAGGTATCGTATTTATCGGGGAAGGCTTCGACGAATTCCGAGGCCTGAGCGAGCGAGCAGTAGTATTCAATCTCCTCATCCGTCGCGTCGGGCTTGCCCCAGCGCATGTTTTCTTTGATGGTGCCCGAGAAGAGCACGTTTTTCTGAAGCACTACGGCAACGTTATCGCGAAGCGTGTCGAGATCGTATTCGCGCACGTCCCTTCCTCCCACCTTGACGCTGCCGGAGCTTACGTCGTAGAGCCGGGAGATGAGCTGAATAAGGCTCGTTTTGCCGACGCCCGTTCCGCCTATTATGCCGACCGACGCGCCGGAAGGGATGTGGAGGTCTATGTTTTCAAGAGTGTTCCTCTCGGCTGTTTTTGAATATTTGAAGCAAACGTTATCAAAATCGACGCTGCCGTCCTTAACTTCGTAAAGCGCGTTTTCGGGAGCGGTTATCTCGCTTTCTTCACCGAGCACCTCGCCTATACGCTTTGCGGAGGCTACGGACATAGTAACCATGACGAAGATCATAGTTGCCATCATAAGCGACATGAGTATCTGCATCGAATAAGTGAGCATTCCCGAAATAGTCCCCACCTCGAGCTCCTGTCCGCCGGAGGATATGACTATCCTTGCGCAGAAATAGCTTATGAGTATCATTGAGCCGTACATCGCGAGCTGCATAATCGGGGCGGCTCCCGCCATGATGCGCTCGGCCTTAAGGAAGTTCGCTCTGAGCATTTCGGAAGCCCTGCCGAACTTCTCTTTTTCATAGGCCTCTCTAACGAAGCTTTTCACAACCCGGAGGCCCTTGATGTTCTCCTGGACGGATGCGTTCACGTCGTCGTATTTTTTGAACACGGCCTTAAAAAGGGGCATAACAAGGAACGCCATCACAGCGACTGCTACAGCGAGAAGCGGGATGAAGCCCGCGAATATCCATGCGAGCCTTCCTCCGAGATTCGCGCTCATCACGGTGGCTATTACCAGCATCAGCGGCGCGCGCACAGCCACACGGATTATCATCATAAACGCCATCTGCACGTTCGTAACGTCCGTTGTCAGGCGCGTGACGAGCGATGAGGTTGAAAACTTGTCGATATTGGCGAACGAAAAGTCCTGGACCTTGTAAAAAAGGTCCTGTCTGAGGTTTTTGGCGAAGCCCGTTGAGGCGTCGGCGGCGAACTTGCCCGACAGAACGCCGAACATGAGCGACAGAACCGCCATGGCAACGAGCTTGCCGCCGTCAAGCAGAATGACGTCCATTCCGCAGCCCGCCTGTATGCTGTTTATAAGCTCGGCGGTATAGGTGGGTATGACGCATTCGCACAGCACCTCCCCCACCATAAACAAGGGTGTGAGCAGCGCAGGTATTTTATATTCCCTCACGCTGCGGAGAAACATTTTTATCATTTATTATCCTCCCTTTATCCCGGATTTTCGGGCGTGTGAAAGCCCGGTCAAAGAAATACTCTTATTAGTTCAATTTAACATAAATTCAAAAAGAATGCAAGGGAA
>JAFSWN010000250.1 GCA_017450185.1 Clostridia bacterium
GCATATAAACGTGCCTGAAACAACAACCGGAGGCAAGTGCAAAATAACGACCGATACGGGCGATATTTCATTTACCGTTTCCTGATCGAAAAAAGAACGAAGCCGCGGCAGCCTTTTTCGGAAGCCGCGGCTTTTCCTGAACCTGAATTAGTTTCATTATCTATCCCTTATTGAAAACAACTTCTCAAGGCGTTGTTCTGTTCCGGCGTAAGTTATTTCATGCCGTCAACATATCCGTTGCCGATAAAGGGCTGGTACAGGATATTCTGCATAACGGTGCCGTTGCAAAAACGGATCTCCAGCGTAATATCCTCCTGAATCCCGAATTCCCGAAATGCACAAAGGACAGAATGCTACAGCCAAAACAACAGAAAAACCTCCGGCACAGGGAGGAATTCGCCGCCGGAGGCATAAAGAAAAGAATTGACTTGAAAATCATTATAATTCTCTGATAAAATCATAGCAGGTTGAGATATTTCCCTCCGGATCCGTAGTATATGAGTGGGGCGGAAAGAAGGTGAAAGCTTGGACGACAGTAAAATCATTGAATTGTTCTTTGAGCGCTCGGAACAGGCGATAGTCGAACTGTCAAACAAATACGGTTCCATATGCGACAAAATTGCGTATAACATACTTAATAACCTGCAGGACTGTGAAGAATGTGTAAACGACGCTTACCTCGCGGTCTGGAATACTATACCGCCTCAAAAGCCCGATCCGCTTTTAAGCTACGTTTGCCGTATTGTTCGGAATCTGTCTCTTAAGAAATATCACGAAAACACCGCAAAAAAAAGGAACAGCATTTACGACGTCGCGCTGGACGAGCTTGCGGATTGCATTCCGGCGTCCGCATCCGTTGAGGATGAGCTCGCGGCAAAGGAAGCCGCCGGAATGATCAACAGCTTCCTTGCGACGCTGGACCGGCAAAGCCGGATCCTGTTTGTCCGACGTTACTGGCACGCCGATTCCATCGAAGAGCTCGCTGCTATGTTTCACAAGAGCAGGCATTACGTTTCGGTAAGGCTTTCACGGATCCGAAAAGCTTTGAAGCAATATCTGGAAAAGGAGGGAATATCAGTATGAAAAAAGAAAACGTGTCGCAAATCATCAGCCACATTGATGAAAAATTTATTGATGAAGCAACAATGTTTTCCGTTAAGCAGAATGAAGCGACGCCACTTCATTTTTCTGCTGCAAAGAAAACGCGTCGGTTCGGATGGCGCATAGCGGCGTGCTTCGCTCTGATCGCAGTGATCGGTTCGGCTGCTTTCGCGCTTGCGGCCGAAGCCGAAGAATACAATACCGCCGTAGCCTTTTTTCACGAGAACGGACTATCTGCGGAGGGTTTGAGCCGGGCGGAGGTGAAAGCCGTCTATCGGGATATCACCGAAAAAAGGTTTTCTTATGAAAAAACAGCGGACGTGATACGGCGGACGGTTCCGGGACGGGAGATCCAACAGGAGGAGCCGACGCCGGAAGAGCTTGCCGCCCTTTGGGATAAAAACGTCTGGACAAATCCTATCACACAAAACGGGGTAAACTACCGTACCGATTCCCGGTATATTTATGATGAAAAACGAGGCTTTGAGGTCTTTGAAAAGAGCATACTGGAATGCTATCGGGACGCAAAACTGCTTTGGAGCGCAGAGTTCACGGATTTTTACGTTGAAGACTATGCGAAAATCAATGAAGGAACGATGGCTTGGGGCAATAATGCTGTTCTTTCATCAACCGATACATCGTACGGATGGATCGCACTTATTGATAACGCAGGAAACGTAATGTGGCAACAGCGCCTGAATCACGGTTTCAAAAACGAATACGTAGCTTCCGTTTTGAATGACGCAGACGGCACGCTGGCTGTTATAAGCAGAGGAGATCTCAAATATCTCTGCCTCAGTTGTTATGACACCGAGGGGAAAGAGCTAAGCTTCCATAAAACGGAAGTCGGCAATTACGGGATAGAGAATGCCGCGCGGCTGGGTGACGGTTATATCGTTCAGCTTTGGAATCAATTATCCGGAGACACAGCGCTTTTATGCAAGATGGATAGGGATGGCGTTGTGACCGATAACTTCTCGTATGAAGATGAAAGCTGCGATTACTATATCACGGACATGGTGGAATTCGAAGGACAGGTCTATCTCTCCGCCTACGCCGTTCCCATGCAAACCGACGAGGGCGGAAGACATGAGATTGCGAACGTGCTGAACTATATCTTTTCAAAAGAAGAATGGGAAATCTCGAGCGAAGAACTGACTCCGCTTGTGCGGGACAACTATACCGCCGTTCTGTTGCTGTGCGATCCTGAAGGAGGCGACCCGAAGACGTTCTATTCAGTGAAAGGATCACTTGGCGGCAAACTGTCGGTAAACGACGCGGGACTGTTGGAATGGGACGTTGAAAGCGTCATGTCAACTTTTTTCTCTCCCGCGACCGACTCTTTTACGATAGGCGGCTCATGCAAGGTGTTCCGTTACGCCTTTGACGCCGAAGGATCCTTGACAGGGCAGACAGATACAGGCGAAACCGTCCCTTATCGTAGATAATATACCGGCCGTTTTTTGATAATCACAAGAAAGCGCCTGCGGCGCAGCGTCTGCGACGCAGGATGCCGCTTTCGATTACGCCATCGCCGTCGCCCGTCAGGGCGAAATCGGCGGGCGTTATAATCTTTTTATTTGATAGGAAACGAGCAGTTTCCTATCAAATA